>NZ_QKQR01000013.1:0-424773 GCF_008042305.1 Bacillus sp. AY18-3
CTTTTATAGTATATGTATCGAAGTTGTTCCTCCCTAATTTATAAGACATTCCCCAGTGTCTTGAACAACTTCCATCCCTAATTAAATTGACATAAATTGTCCCCTTCCTTAGGCCATCATTTGCGATGGTCTTATTTTTTGTTTACTCTACCTCTTATTTAAAACTCCCTCTCTCTTTCACTCTATGTTCACATGGGGGTCACATCCAACTTTTATAGTATATGTATCGAAGCTGTTCCTCCCTAATTTATAAGACATTCCCCAGTGTCTTTGAATGGCTTCCATCCCTAATTAAATCGACATAAATTGTCCCCTTCCCTAGACCATCCTATGTGATGGTCTACTTTGTGTTCTAACTAGATTCCCCAACTTTTTTGCTTACTTTAGCAAAAGCAATCTATATTTAAATACATATTTTCATACAAAATATTCAGAAAATACTGTCAAAATAGGCGGTTTTTCTGTACAATTAATGTAGAAAGTAATTTCACAAAAATAAAGGGGGGGTTTTATTGAAACAAACAAAAGCAATCTTAATCGCATTATTTCTCGGTTTAGTCGTCGGACTGACTTTAAATTTAGCTGCACCATCCATTTTTGAACCATTAAATCAATATGTGTTCAATCCACTTGGTCAATTATTTATTCGCCTCATTAAAATGCTAGTTGTTCCTGTTGTATTCATTTCTATCGTGCTTGGATCTGCTGGGCTTGGAGACCCGAAACAACTTGGAAGAATCGGCTTAAAATCAATTTCATTCTTTCTTGTAACTACAGCCGTTGCCATCTCTATTGCAGTTACATTTGCACTGATTATACAACCAGGATCTGGCGGTAACTTTAAAACCGAAGGGCTTAAATATGAAGGGGCAAAAACCGAAACATCTTTCGTCGATACATTGCTAAATATCGTACCAGATAACCCAGCAAAAGCGATGGCTGATGGAAACATGTTACAAATTATTGCCTTTGCCGTATTAATCGGACTCGGTATAGCTATTTTAGGAAAACGGGTTCAAGGTATCCATTCATTACTTGAACAGGGCAACGAATTAATGATGTATCTTGTTAATCTCGTTATGAAATTAGCTCCAATCGGAACATTTGGATTGCTCGCTTCATCCGTTGGTAAAATGGGTCTTGCAGGCGTCGCTGCGATGTTCAAGTATATGATTGTCGTTATGCTAGTACTTATTATTCACGGCGTCTTCGTCTATGGCGGATTATTAAAGGTATTAGCAAAAGAAAGTATTGTCCGTTTCTTTAAACATTTCGGACCGGTAATGGCAATTGGGTTTAGTACATCTAGCTCTAATGCATCTCTTCCGTTTGCAATGAAAACAGCACAAGAAAAACTTGGCGTTCCAAAAGCGATAAGTTCTTTTGTACAACCACTAGGTGCAACAATTAATATGGATGGTACTGCCATTATGCAAGGTGTAGCAACTGTGTTTATCGCTCAAGTATACGGAGTTGAGCTTACTATGTCCCAATTAGCTGTCGTCGTATTAACTGCTGTACTAGCTAGTATCGGTACTGCTGGTGTACCAGGTGTTGGACTTGTAATGCTTACGATGGTTTTAAATCAAGTAAATCTACCGGTAGAAGGTATTGCCTTAATTATCGGTATTGATCGCATTTTAGATATGTCAAGAACAGCTGTAAATATTTCCGGTGATGCAATTTGCGCAATGATCGTCGCAAAATCAGAAGAAAAATATAATACGGATCAATCCGCAGCATCTTAAATCAAAAAAGGAGTGAATTATTTCACTCCTTTTTTGATTTACTTCCTTTTTTCGAACGATATTCTTTTCCTTTATTATCATTACCAGTCTCAAATTCAGTACTAAACTCTTGCTGAAATTGTCCTGATTTTGGTGAGCCTTGATTTCCGCTCCCTTTACTACCATTTCGATTTGTCATATGTCTGCCCCCTTCCTTTACTAGTAGTATGTTACATATTTTCTTTTTTATAATCTTTTACATACGAAAGAAGACCTTCCTCTCATAAGGAAGGTCTTCTCCTTTATTACGTAAGCGTTTTCTTACCTGCGATGAATTAAATAAGTTTTTTAGAAATTGATATCATTATATTCATTTCTTCTTCTGAAAGCGTGGAGAATCTTTCTTGTAAATATTTCTTTTTCTCCCCTTCCATTTTTGCAACTAAATCTTTTCCTTGTTCTGTAATCTCCAAATATACAACTCTGCGATCTGACGTAGAACGTGAACGAGTTACAAAACCTTTATTAATTAATTTTTCTGTGACAGCTGTAATATGACTATTCGACACATTTAACTCATTGGCTACACGTGATACCATTTCTTTATTCGTACGATTCAATATTCTAAGGACGATGAACTCATTCCACGGTATGTAACCACCAAATATCTTTCCAATATCATTACGCAACGTGCGGAACATAGCAAAAACATTTGTCGATAGTTCTTCCATTAATTGCTCTCGATTTTGAGACAACTTTGACAGCCCCTTTTATTTCATTTAGTTAAATAAAAACCTTATTAATAATTTTACATGAAATCTTACTTTTTGTCACCTTATTTTCCCACAATTCGTAGTTTTTTAATAGATATTTCATGATACAATAAAGTTAATTTTCCAGAAAAAGGGGATGGAATAGTGAGTGAAGAAGAAAAATTTTCTAATCTCAATCTAAAAGATAAGACTTTGATTATTGGTTTTGTTATTCTGTTTCTCATTATAATTTTTGCATTTATATTCTTTGTTTATGTAGGAATCTTTCATATTACAGGTATAGAGTATAGATCACGCACTGCTTTACTTCTATTTTTTCTATTAATCACTTTCTTAGACGGTATTACATTCTTTATCTTCGGTTTCCTCAAGGCGTTGCTATATCCAATGACAAAAAACATGCCAAATTGGCTCGCTATTACTCTTTTTGCAATCATTGAAATTACGCTAGATTGGTTCGTCATTCATACTGCCGATGATTGGATAGAGAGCGTACAACTGTCCAATCTTACTGAATTATGTGTCGTACTATTCCTTTTCCTATTAAATCAATTATTAAGTGACAAGAAAGAGTAAGAATGCAAGCTTTTCTATATAAAAATTGGTACAATGAAAACAAATCATACTAAAGAGGTGTTACTTATGAACTTACAACAATGGGCTGATAAAGGTATGTCCTTTGATACATATGTGAATGAAATGAAAGTAAATCAATATGAGCTACTGCACATTTACAATAACTTTTCAATTCCAAATGAATTACTTCCTGTATTAGAAGAACGCCAAAATGATGGCTGGCGTGTTATCGTATTAACAGCTGATTGGTGTGGTGACGCTCTTTTATGCGTACCTGTTATGAAACGAATTTCTGAAGTTGCAAATATTGATATGAGATTATTAATTCGCGATGAAAACTTAGAATTAATGGATCAATATTTAACAAATGCAACAGCACGTGCCATTCCAATTTTTATTTTCATTGATAAAGATGGAAATGAACAAGCCGTTTGGGGACCACGCGCTCCAAAAGTACAAGAGTTAGTAACTTCAATGCGCGCTACATTGCCTGAAAAAGAAGATCCAACATTCGAAGAGAAACAAAAAGAAATGTACGCTAATTTCCGTGCTACATTAGCTGATGATACTTCTCTTTGGGAACATGTAATGGAAAGCATGATGGAAAAAGTAGTAAAATAAAAAAACTGCCGAACTCGGCAGTTTTTTTATTACATAATGAAGAAATAGAATACCGCAGCTAAAATGAAACGATAGTAAGCGAACGGTGTTAGTTTTACACGACCTAATAATTTTAAGAATGAAACAATTGCAAGCATCGCAACAACGAATGCTGTAATAAATCCTGTTGCAAATAACGGGATATCAGCCGCACTTAATATATCCCAGCTTTTAATTAAATCTAAACCACTTGCAGCTACCATCATTGGTACTGCTAAAATAAATGTATATTCAGCCGCCGCTGTATGTGACACGCGAGCTAATAAACCACCACTTATTGTAGAACCAGAACGAGAAAATCCTGGCCAAAGCGCTAAACATTGGAACATCCCAATTGTAAATGCTTGCTTATATGTGATTTCATCTAATGTTCTTGCTGTACTTGGTTTCGAAAACTTCTCAGCAACAATCATTAAAATACCACCAGCCACTAAACTGATGACAACTGGGCCTGGCCCAAATAAAACTTCTTTAATCGCACTATGGAACAATACGCCAAGTACGCCGGCAGGAATCATCCCGATAATAATATGTAATAAATTTAACGATGGTCCATCTGTTACTTTCCCAATACCTACTAAAGACCATAGACGCTTCCAAAATATAACAACAACTGCTAAAATCGATCCCAATTGAATAACAACTTCGAAAACTTTCGCTCTCTCGTCGTCAAATCCAAGTAAATGACCTGTTAAAATCATATGTCCTGTTGATGAAACTGGTAAAAACTCTGTTAAACCTTCAACAGCACCCATGATTATTCCAATTAACCAATCAGCCACGAGTAGTGCCTCCTTAATAACAAATATGTAATTTTTCACACCTTATCATAATACCTTATCCCCTTTTAAAGTGCATCCTTTTTTTATTGATTGTACATGTTGTATGCGCGTATTTCTTTTCTATTTTTTGATTAAATTGTATGATAGTATGAGTTTGTTTTTTTAGCGGAAGGGGGATTTTATGAAAGAAACTAATTCATTCTCACAAAAATTAAAGCAATTTGTATTACTATTTTTCCCGATTTTCGTAACGCAAATGTCATTATTTGCAATGAGTTTTTTCGATACGACAATGTCCGGGCACGCAAGTCCTATTGATTTAGCGGGTGTTGCTATCGGAACAAGTATATGGCTTCCCGTTAGTACCGGATTAACAGGAATTTTAATGGCTACTACTCCAATTGTTGCGCAGCTAGTTGGATCAAAGAAAAAAGAGGATGTTCCCCAAGTTGTCATACAAGCAGTATATTTAGCAATTTGTGCTAGTTTCGTGGTCATCCTTATCGGTTTCTTCGCTGTTTCACCTATTTTAAACGGCATGCGCCTGGAAGAACCCGTGGAACGTATTGCGGCACAATTTTTAAGTATTATTGCAATTGGAATTATCCCTTTATTTACTTACACTGTTTTACGCGGCTTTATTGATGCATTAGGAAAAACTCGCACAACGATGATCATTACATTACTATCATTACCAATTAACGTAGTATTAAATTATGTATTAATTTTTGGTCATTTCGGTTTTCCAAAACTCGGTGGTGTTGGAGCGGCAATTGCTTCTGCAGCAACCTATTGGTGCATTTTAATCATTACCGTTATTATTATTCGTACGAAAGAGCCTTTTGCATCTTTCAATATATTTAAACAATTATATCGTCCTTCTCTTTCAAGTTGGACTGAATTCTTAAAACTTGGCGTCCCTATCGGATTTGCTATCTTTTTTGAAACGAGTATTTTCGCTGCGGTGACACTTATGATGAGTAATTTTAGTACGACAACAATCGCTGCTCATCAAGCAGCTATGAACTTCGCTTCCTTGTTATATATGACTCCTTTAAGTTTAGCAATGGCAATGACCATCGCTGTTGGATTTGAAGTTGGAGCAAAGCGATACAATAACGCAAAACAATATGGATTTATCGGGATTGGCTTAGCACTTGCATTCGCCCTATTATATTCAATTCTTCTCTACTTCTTTGATGATGCAATTGCTTCAATTTATACGACAGATATACAAGTTCATCATTTAGCAAAAGAATTTCTTATATTTGCGATTTTATTTCAAATTTCAGATGCAATTGCAACTCCTGTACAAGGGGCACTACGTGGTTATAAAGACGTAAATGTTTCCTTAATTATGACATTAATCGCTTACTGGGTAATAGGTCTCCCTCTCGGTTACATATTAGCAACTTATACTGACTGGGCAGCAAAAGGATATTGGATCGGTCTTATTATCGGTCTAGCATTTGGCGCTATCTTCCTCCTTGTCCGTCTCTTTCAAGTTCAAAGAAAATATACAATAGAAAACCGCCGCTCACGATAGAGGGGCGGTTTTCTTTATGCATATTTTTTCTTTGAACGTATAACATAATGAAAAAGAAAGGTGGATACATATGGACGAAAAAGAAAAAAAGCAATCATTCGATGAAGAATTCGCCCCTGAAATTTCACCTGGATATCGGCAAGATGTACATAAGCCACCTAAATATAAAAACACCTCGTTTTTAATGGGCATTACCATTTTTGCTGCGGTGTTACTCGTACTCATCATTTTCGTTTATTTTTAAGGAAAGGTGACATATTATATATGAAGAAACAAGATTCCAATCGTTCAAAAAGAACTGTGAAAACAGAAAAAGGGTATGCAGGTAATTCTGTTCTTACACAGAAACAAGTCGAGCAAGGAAATTTATATATTGCTCAAAAAGAACTTGGTCAACAAAATGAAAACCTTTAGAATCCCTCAAAGAACTGGGGGATTTTTTTATCCGCTATTTGTAGCACTGATTCATGTTTCACTTTATTGTACATACTGTTTTTGTTCTAACACCTTAAATATATTATTAACCTTTACAATTTTTATTTCATAATTCAATTTCATTTCGCTTCTCTTACCATTTTCAGTACCCGCAACGTACGCTACAGTTTGATAAAGAAAACTTTCATCCGTCACTTCACGTATGTCCTCGTTTGTAAATTTATACTCTAAATCCCGAAACCGATTTGGATAATAATTTCCTATTAATTGTTCATACCCTCTATTTACAAATAGTACTTCACCTTTTCGTTTCACATCTTCTTTATTATTAAGCTCAAACACTGATAATTGCTCTGTCACAAAATGTTCTCCTACCTTTTTCATTTCATTATGAGTTAAAGTTTCTATACTTTTGTTCTTTAATTCATTATTTAATCCGTACTGATTAATCGGTTTAAAGCTAGCAAAAACCTCTTCTTTATATGACCAAAACAATCCAAAAGCGATACATAGAGAAATGATAAATAGTCTTTTCTTCGTAATACTCCCGCCCTTCTTCATAATGATAGTTATATTTTAACATATAGAAAGAAAATTCTGATATCATAAAGTGGAATAACTTAATTCAGAAACGAGGAGCAATTATGGACTCTTACAAACAGTATATAAAAGAAGCTTTGCCTAATCTTTCTATACATTCATATAAACAAAATGAAGAAGGATGGGATAATGTAGCAGTTATAGTAAATGATGAGCTACTGTTTCGTTTCCCACGAAAACAAGAATATGCAATGCGAATTCCTTTAGAAAAAGAACTGTGCATAATTCTCTCTCATTTGCTACAAGAAATCGAGGTTCCAAAGTATCACCTATTCTATAAAAAGGACACTGATACTATTCCCCTCTGTAGTTACTATACTCTCATTCATGGTGAACCGTTTAAAAAAGAAATAGTTACCAAGCTAGAGAAAAAAGAACTTGAAGTAATTATTACACAATTAGCGACTTTCCTTGCGGCTCTACATAGTATTCCTTTAAAGCGTGTGAAGGCATTAGAATTTCCTATAGAAAAAACACTCACCTACTGGAAAGAGCTACAAACAAAATTAACTCAATATCTTACTAACAGTCTTACTTCATACCAGAAATCAGCGTTAAATTGTTTATTCGAAAATTTCTTTACATGTATCGATACATCCACTTTTCAAAAAACAATTATTCACGCTGATTTTACACATCATCACATTTTATTTGATCACCAAAATAAAGCCATTTCAGGTATTATCGATTTTGGTGATGCTCAAATTGGAGATCCCGCCTTTGATTTTGCTGGGCTATATTATGATTTTGGACATGAATTTACTACATCAGTATATGAACAATACAGTACGCTTATTTCACACCATGATCCATTACTCATTCATCGCATCACGACCTTTTATCAATACAGTCCTTTATTACATAATATGATTTATAACTTTGAAACAAAGAATGAACTTGAATTTCTAGCAGGTACAGAAAAACTGAAAGTAATACTACAGGGCCGAGATTAAATTCTCTCCCGATATTCTCTCTCTTCATACATCATTAACTTTTTATCCATTTCAACAATAATTTGATACAGTTGAAACGCTTGTAAAATTTGCAGTTGAATTCCAAAAGGAGCATTCTGTTCTTTTAACCATTGAAATACTTTCGTTTCATCTTTCATTGATTATTCCTCCCTTTATTAAAATCTGCTACAAATATACGGTAAATGATGAAAAGCTTTTCATGTCAATAACAAAAAAGGATGCAAAATTGCATCCTTTAATGTACGATATTTTTCTTCTGCTTCGCTTCTTTCTTTACTTCTTCCCTTTGGCATTCACTACGAAACGCACAACTCATACACTCAGAACGAAAATGACGCTCTGTATAATGCTCAGGTTGTTGCAACATTTCTTTCATTCTAGATAAATCAGCCATGCCAGTTATAATATCTTCCTGTTTCGGAATGTACTCATACTTAGTTCCTTCTATTAAATTAATAACTTCAATTTTTCCTGGAAGAATGCCGAAAGCTTTATAACTGAATACTGTCATTAACTTTTGACAAAGAGCAAGCATTTCCTCATCCGCATCGACAACATACTTTTTAATTACAAACGACTCAGTACTCCACTCACCAACTTCTAATGTCAATGACATGTGGACACCTAACTCTTCCATATATGTTTGAAATTTTTCATACAAAAATAACGGCGGTGTCTGACTATCATCTCTTTCACCAAACTGTAATAAGTGATCTGTTAGCTTCGCTAACACAATATAATACTCCGCCTTCGAAGCAAACATATTAACCCTTACTTTTTTCCAATACTTTTCTATTAATATTAAAAGTACAATTTTCGTTTGTTGGCCCGCAGGTAGTGTGTAATATTCGTTAATAATTCGATTCACAATCATTTGTGCGATTTGTTGCCATTCAAACGAAGAAGGTTCTCTTCTTTTTATATGACGAAAATAAAATTTATGCGGGCAACGCATAAAATCATACAAATGATAATCTGTCATCGTTTTGATTGCGATTTTCTCATGCACTTGCTCTCCATCTCCCTTCTGCCATTAAGAAAGGTGTTTTACAAATTCAGCTCCAAACTGTAAACATTTTTCTACATCTTCATCTTCTGGCGTTAATTCTACTTTTAGTCCTTCTAACACAACTGCAGCTCCGCGCTCTTGTAGCTTTTCTATTAAAATGTCAACCGCCACGCCGTATTTCGGATAAGCCGAATCACATGATCCGAATACTGCTGCTTTTTTCCCATTTAAATCAATAGAATCCATTGCGTCATAAAAATCTAAGAAATCATCAGGAAGGTCACCATCTCCCCAAGTGTAAGCACCTAAAATAATTCCATCATACTGTTCTAGTATAGAAGCCTCTGGTGAATCCATAATATCGATCACTTCAATTTCATTTTCTGTTTCACGAATTGCACCCGCAATATGATCAGCCATTTCCTCTGTATTTCCACTCATACTTGCAAATATCATTACTAACTTACTCAACTGAATCTCTCCTTTTACCTTGTATCTCTTTTTCTGTTGGAAGTGTACTCTTCTCATCTACATATTCAGATCGACTTACATTTCGTTGCCATTCCATATGCTGATCAACATCTTTATTTTTATCTTTTAATCCCCTCCGCAGAAGGTGAAATTTTTTTCTCATTAACATGTCGCATCCATCCTATTGATAATAATTATCAATTTCAACTACCCTTAGATTAATTGACAGTGATTATCAATGTCAATAACTATTTTTAAAAAAATGATTAAAATGTACAAGCTTGTCCGTTAGCTATTCATATACTATAAATGAGCATAGTTCTTTCTCAGCCCTCTCTGACGGAAAGAAATAAAAGCAACTGCGATAGAGCGCAGTTGCCTTTTTTTATACTTTTTTACGATTTTAACAATCTTATCGCTGTCTCTAGAAATAATTCCACTCCATAAATTAAAGCTGCTTCATCTACATCAAATTTTGGATGATGATGTGGATAACAAGTATCTATCTTTTCATTCCCCGTCCCCAATTTAATGAAGCAACCCGGTGCTTTTCTTAAATATGCTGAAAAATCTTCTCCTCCCATAGAAGGTTCAAGCTTCACAACACGCTCATTCCCAAACAAATGTAGTGCACTTTCTTCTACTACTTTCGTAATATATTCATCATTAATAACCGGATCATATCCATATCGATACGTATATGTATACTTCCCTCCATGCGCTTTTGTAATTCCTTTCACGATTTGCTCAATTTTCTCTTCTGCTTCTATTCTTAACGCTTGATTAAAAGAACGCACAGTTCCCATTAAAGTTGCTGCATTAGGAATAATATTATCAGCCATTCCCCCATGAAACTGCGTAACTGAAACAACTCTTTGCATGAAAGCACTTGTATTTCTTGATACGATATGTTGTAAATTTGTAATAATCTGCGCTCCGATAGCAATAGGATCTATCGTTTCTTCTGGCCTCGCCGCATGCCCTCCTTTCCCTTGAATTTCAACTGTAAATACGTCCGGTGCCGCCATCATCGGTCCATACGCAATTCCGATTTTCCCGCTCTCCAATCCAGACATAACATGTAAACCTATTACATAATCAACACCATCCATCACGCCTGCCTCAACCATTTCTTGTCCCCCGCCAGGATACACCTCTTCTGCGTGCTGAAAGAAGAGACGAATCTCACCTACGAAATCTTCCTTTATATTTGATAGCACCTCTGCTGTACTTAACAAAATAGCTGCGTGAGCATCATGCCCACATGCATGCATCATTCCTTTATTCACAGACGTATAAGATTTCCTTGTCTCCTCTTGAATTGGTAAAGCATCTATATCAGCTCGAATCGCAACTACTTTCCCTTGTCCCGTCCCTCTTTTAATTGCTAGTACACTATACTTCGTCGGTCTCGTTACTTCAAAAGAAGAAAATGAACATAATGTATCATATATAAATTGTGAAGTTTCTTTTTCATGAAATGATAATTCCGGATATTTATGAAAATGCTGTCTCCACTTAATAATGTTTTCTTCTGAAATAAGATCCTTCCACATCCTCTTCATCAGAAATTCCTCCTCTTATGAAACTTTAACAATTCATATATTAACTATGAAAAACTCAAACAAATATTACATTTCTATACATTCTCCCAGACCACTTTTATACATTCACACAATCCACTTCCTATTTACATGTCAAACCCATTACAAATTCATGCTGAATGTAATATAATTGCTAAGTTAGGGATTTTCTTTTTTAGTATTTAGTGCTAATATCAGAAAAGAGCCTTTTGACTTATTTTTACCTAAAATGTGGAATTTTGTTTTTTTCACAATAATGTAGGACATGATACCTACAAAGAGCTATCATTTCATTAAGAGAGGGAAAGACATGGAAAGATTAAAAGAGATATGGTCTCGACCACTCACACAATGGGTTGCAAAGACGGTTTATTACCTTGCAATTTTATTTGCATTGCTTTGGTTGTATGGATTCCATGATACAAACACAAGTACATTTATTTACAACGAATTTTAGGGTGGGAACGTTATGAAGTTATTAGAACAAATTGAAAAGTGGGCTATTGAAACGCCTGATCAAACTGCTTTTGTTTGGCGAGATGCGAAAATTACGTACAAACAATTAAAGGAAGATTCTGATGCGTTAGCACATTGGATTTCTTCTGAGTATCCAGATGATCGTTCACCAATTATGGTGTATGGCCATATGCAACCTGAAATGATTATTAACTTTTTAGGATGTGTAAAAGCTGGACACGCTTATATTCCTGTAGATTTATCTATCCCAGCTGATCGTGTACAACGTATCGCTGAAAATTCTGGTGCGAAACTACTTTTATCAGGAACTGAAGTAACTGTAACTGATTTACCAGTTCGCATTGTAAGTGAAGACAACTTAAAAGATATTTTCTTTACTCATAAAGGGAACACTCCAAATCCTGAACATGCGGTAAAAGGTGATGAGAACTTCTACATTATTTACACATCAGGAAGCACAGGTAATCCGAAAGGGGTTCAGATTACTTATAACTGCCTTGTAAGCTTTACAAAATGGGCTGTAGAAGATTTCAACTTACAAACAGGACAAGTATTCTTAAACCAAGCACCTTTCTCATTCGATTTATCTGTCATGGATATTTACCCATCATTAGTAACAGGTGGTACACTTTGGGCAATCGATAAAGATATGATTGCACGTCCAAAAGACTTGTTTGCTTCTTTAGAGCAATCGGATATACAAGTATGGACTTCAACACCATCTTTCGCAGAGATGTGTTTAATGGAAGCATCTTTCTCTGAGAGTATGCTACCGAACATGAAAACATTCTTATTCTGCGGTGAAGTGTTACCAAATGAAGTAGCTAGAAAATTAATTGAGCGTTTCCCGAAAGCGACAATTATGAATACGTACGGTCCAACAGAAGCTACTGTCGCTGTAACAGGTATTCACGTTACAGAAGAAGTGCTTGATCAATACAAATCACTTCCAGTTGGCTACTGTAAATCAGATTGCCGCCTTCTTATTATGAAAGAAGATGGCACCATTGCACCTGATGGTGAAAAAGGTGAAATCGTAATTGTCGGTCCAAGCGTAAGTGTTGGATATTTAGGAAGCCCTGAATTAACAGAAAAAGCATTTACTATGATTGACGGTGAGCGCGCCTACAAAACAGGCGATGCTGGCTATGTTGAAAATGGTCTTCTATTCTATAATGGTCGTCTTGATTTCCAAATTAAGCTGCATGGTTATCGAATGGAATTAGAAGAAATTGAGCATCACCTTCGTGCGTGTTCTTACGTAGAAGGAGCAGTTATCGTTCCAATTAAAAAAGGTGAGAAATACGATTATTTATTAGCGGTTGTTATTCCTGGCGAACATTCATTTGAAAAAGAATTCAAATTAACATCTGCAATTAAAAAAGAACTCAATGAGCGATTACCAAACTACATGATTCCACGTAAATTCATGTATCAATCTTCTATTCCAATGACACCAAATGGAAAGGTAGATCGCAAAAAATTATTGAGTGAGGTTACAGCATGACCGCATATGGATCATTTTATTTTTTCGCTATAGTGGGCATTTTATTAATACCTACTATCATAGCTGGACTAAAAGGTAAAATGTTGCGTAAATATAATGCCGTTTTAACATTAGTAATGCTCGTTATTATCTTCTCGGATAAACCGAAGCAAGCGATTATGTTAGCCGCATTTATTATTTGGCAATATGCCCTTATTAAAGGCTATTTAATTTTAAGAAAACAAAATAATAGTACATTCATGTTTTGTATGGCTGTTATTTTGTCGATTTTACCGCTCGTTTTAGCAAAAATTGCACCGTTTGTACCTGAGCTAAAGTTTGTTGTATTTTTAGGAATGTCCTATGTAACATTTAGAGCAGTACAAATGGTATTTGAAGTTCGTGATAACTTAATTAAAGAACTTTCCTTCTTTAATTTTTGGGAATTCATTTTATTCTTCCCAGCTATCTCAACGGGACCTATCGATCGTTACCGCAGATTCCAAAAAGATATTCAAAAGCCACCTAGTGCAGAAGAATATCAAAATTTACTATATACAGGGCTAAACCGTATTTTCCAAGGTTTCTTGTATAAATTTATTATCGCTTACTTAATAAAGCAATATTTTATGGATCCGGCATTCGCTCAGCAAGATACAATCCTATCAAATATGATTTACATGTATAGCTATAGCTTATATTTATTCTTTGACTTCGCTGGTTATAGCTCATTTGTAATTGGTGTAAGTTATATGATGGGAATTAAAATTCCAGAAAACTTTAATAAACCATTCATTAGTCGTAACATTAAAGACTTCTGGAATCGCTGGCACATGACCTTATCATTCTGGTTCCGTGATTTTATTTACATGCGTTTCGTCTTTTTTGCAACGAAGAAAAAGTTAATTAAAAACCGTTACACAATTTCGTATATCGGTGCATTTTTAAACTTTTTCATCATGGGAATATGGCATATTACTGGTGAGCATGTGTATCAATACATTATTTATGGTCTTTATCATGCCGCACTGTTTATTTTATTCGATATTTTCGAGCGAAAAAACAAGAAGCATAAGTTTTGGCCAAACAATAAATTTACACACGTCCTTGCGATTGTAATTACGTTCCACGTTGTATGTTTCGGTTTCCTAATTTTCTCTGGACACCTTAACAGATACTTTTAATGCACCCTTCTTATACTAGTAAGAAGTTGCACATATAATATATTTCGGATATAAAGGAGATTTTAAAAATGGCAGAATTTAAAGAGCAAGTATTAGATATTTTAGAAGAAGTATGTGAGAACGATATTGTGAAAGAAAACTTAGATGTTCAATTATTTGAAGAAGGTATTCTTGATTCTTTCGCTGTAGTATCTTTATTAGTTGAATTCCAAGAGCGTTTAGATATTGAAGTTTCTATTTCTGATTTTGACCGTGACGAGTGGGCTACACCAAACATGGTTATTAAGAAGTTGGAAGAAATCCGATGAACAAAGCAAAATTTGGTCCGATGCTTTTAGCATTGGCCCTTTTTGCTGTATTCTTACTTATTCCAACGCGCTTCCTACTTCCACTTTTAAGTGATGAAAAAGTAGAACAAGCTGCCACTTCTTTAAAAGAAGAAAAGATTCAAAGTATGATATTACAGCAAAAGATGTTAGCAGACCCGAAATACCTTCCGATGTACGGTTCATCAGAATTCGCACGTATGGATGCTTTCCATCCATCAAATTATTTCAAAGTAAAGCCTGAAGGGTTCACACCATTCCTACTTGGACGCGGGGGAACACAAGACCTTGTACATGTGTTAAACTTTGCATCTACTATGGATCAATTGAAGGATAAGAAAATGGTATTCGTTCTTTCTCCTCAATGGTTTGTACCACAAGGTATTGATGAAACACACTTTGCACCTAACTTTTCAAAACAACAAGGCTATCACTTGCTTTTCAATGATGATTTAAAGCCTGAAATGAAAAAGCAAATTGCAAAACGTTTATTAAACTTTGAAATCGTCAAGAAAGAAACTTTACTAAAAATTTCGCTTGAAGGTATCGTTTATGATGATACAAAGCATAAAGTAAAAGCACTTGCTGCTAAACCTTTCGCTTATATTTATCGTAACATTTTAGATCGTAAAGATTTATTTACAGCAATGTTTGATATTAAACCGCATAAAGAAAAACTTGACCCTTCATTAAAACAAATGAATTGGGACGAGGCTCGTAAACATGCAGATCAAACTGGTGCAGTAGAATCAGGATCTAACGAATATGGTATCGAAGATGATTACTTCAATAGCAAAATTAAGAAGAAATTGAAGCAACGTGAAGGCTACTTAAAAAATGATGCTTATGATCAATCGCCAGAATATGAAGATTTACAAATTGTACTTGATTTATTAAAACAATCTGGTGCAAAACCACTCTTCATTTCTGTTCCTGTAAAAGGTCCTTGGTACGATTACGCTGGCTTCCCGAAAGAACGTCGCGAATTGTACTACAAGAAAGTTCATGAGCAAATTGAGAAAGCTGGCTATCCAATTGCCGACTTCTCAAATCATGAGTATGATAAATACTTCTTAAAAGATCATATGCACTTAGGTTGGAAAGGCTGGGTTTATATCGATGAGGCCATCCAACAATTTTATAAAGCAAACTAACGAAAAGACCACTTGAATTATTCAAGTGGTCTTTTTCTATATATATTTTGTAATTGTTCGATTGCGTTCTCTGCTTCTTTCATAACTCGCTCCACTACATGCTGAGCTGATTCTATTCGTGCTAATGATGACGCTTGCCCTGCCCAAAGCGACATGTATTCTCCTTTATTTTGTTTTGCTGCTTCTTGGCGTATTTTAGAGGTTAATACATTTTGCACTGGATACATCGGAAGCCCTTCTTCTTTCCCTTCATGTCTCTCTATAAATTCATTACGAATACCCCGCGCATATTTCCCGGAAAACGCACGGGTCACAGTTGTACTCGTATCTGTACTATGTAAAACTGCTTCTTTATACACATCATGCGTAATACTTTCTTCACTCGTTAAAAAGGCCGATCCCATTTGAACAGCTTCTGCCCCCAGTGAAAATGCCGCAACAAGCCCTTGTCCGTTCATTACACCACCTGCTGCAACAATTGGGATATGCGGGACCGCTGCTACTAACTGCGGAATTAATGCAAACGTCCCAATCATAGCGTCCTGTTCTTTCCCAATAAACGTTCCTCTATGCCCTCCTGCCTCACTACCTTGACCAACAATAATGTCTACTCCTAATTCAGCAAGCACCCTCGCCTCTCTCACATGAGTAGCTGTTCCTATGACTTTTATTCCTCTTCTTTTTAAGTCATCTATTTCTTCTTTTTCTAACGTTTGAAATGCAAAGCTAACGACTGGTACGTTTTCTTCTACTAACACTTGTAATTGTTCTTTATAGCTTTTAGGAAGCTTTATCGTCTCTTCTTCCTCTATACCGAATTCTCTATTCACTCCGCTAAGTAATACCTTTGCCAAGTTTACTTTCTCTTCTTCTATCTGTATCTCTTTCGTTAACAGTAAATTAACACCGAAAGGCTTATCAGTTCGTTCCCTTATTTTATAAATTGCTTCACGAATTTGCTCAGGGCTCATATAGCCTGCTCCAAGCGTTCCTAGTCCTCCGCTATTACTTACAGCTGCAACAAGCTCAGGCGTCGTAATTGCACCTGCCATACCTGCTTGAATGATGGGATACTTAATTTGTAATGTATCTATAACTCGACTTGTAAACATCATTTCTCCTCCTATTCCCCTTATATCTTCTTTATTTGACAAACTTTCCCCTTCTTTTACAAGGGTTGAACTTCCTATGAAGCGAATATATTGAAAGTGAAGGAGGCTGAAAACAATGATATATCCAAATGCGTTACAACAAGGTGATACAGTAATGATTATTGCACCGTCCGGCCCACCAACAATTGAAAATGTATTAAAAGGGGTAACCCTATTACAAGAAATGGGTTTATCTGTAGTAATTGGGAAGAGTGTTTATGAGAAATATGGATATTTAGCTGGAAGTGATCAAGTTCGGCTCGATGATATACATGAAGCATTTACAAATAATGAAGTAAAGGCCATTTTCTGTGCACGAGGTGGTTACGGAAGTGCTCGTCTCCTCCCTCACATTCAATATGAAATCATTCAGCAGAATCCAAAAATCTTTTGGGGATATAGCGATATTACAGCTTTACATACGGCCTTTTCACGTTATGCAAAGCTTGTTACTTTTCATGGTCCAATGGTTGAAGAATTAGGTAAAGGTGTAGATTCTCTTTCTTTATCTTCTTTCAATCAACTATTCCATCCGTATTCAACCATCTTATCTGCTTCAGAATGTATCGTACCTACCTCTCCATGTACAGTTACAGGCACATTGGCGGGAGGAAATTTAACTGTATTAACGAGTATAATTGGCTCACCCTATGAGATAATTACGGCTAATAAACTTTTGTTGCTTGAAGACATTGGGGAAGAACCGTATCGCATTGACCGTATGTTAAATCAGCTACTTATATCTGGAAAGTTTAATGAATGTAGCGGTGTTATTTTTACAAGTTGTCACGACTGCACTCCTTCTAAACCATCTCAATCATTGCAAACAATACTATATGAATTTTTCGCACCATATCATATACCTGTCCTATTCGGTTTACCGATTGGACATATAAGCCCAAACATCGGGATTCCTCTTGGAGCTACAGCGACAATAAATACAAATAATAAAACAATCTCTATTTCTTCTGGCGTAGCCAATCCGTATTCAAATTAAAAAGGAAAAGCGATTCCGCTTTTCCTTTTATTTATAATAATTAAAAATTCGTCCAGATGCGATATCTGCAACTTCTTCTGGAATAAATGTTTTACTTATATCAGTGCCAACATTTAATACTGCTGTAGCATCTTTCTCAATGCTACCAAATAATTCTTTTCCACGTATCGTAATAAGGGGCGTTCCTTCTGGCAACACGTCTTTTACAAATTCCATTTGTGTAAAGAACGGAACGATCCATCTACCCTCTCCTTGGAAATGACGCAAACGAAGTATTCCTTCTGTTGCCCCGTCCTCTGCTTCTAGTGAACCAGCAACATAAAACTCAGTAGATAAGAGCAATTCATAAAATTCCTTTTGCTTCTGTTTATCGTCCCCTGCTACAACAAGTACTTCTTCTATTCTCTTTACCGGAATTTGCTCCATATGATGCCACCCCTATTTCAAAATGATTGTACTTAGATTATACGAAATATTCTTATTTTTTTCTACATAATTCGCAATTATTTTCTTAAAATAATTTTAACACTTCTTTTGTCGTTACAATCGTAGCAAACTCTTCATGTAAATTTACAAGTGTCATATTGTGAATATCCTCTGCATTATACTCTTTACCCTCTAGACCTTTACGGTTAAAAGTAGCCGTTGCATCACTCACTAAATACGTTGTAAATCCTAAATTTCCTGCCATTCGTGTCGTAGTCTCCACACAATGATTTGTCGTTAATCCTACAACCACTACTGCATTACATTTGTTCTCTCTTAATTGCTCTTCTAAATTTGTCCCAATGAACGCGCTGTTAACAGATTTCTGAATAATCACTTCACCTGGTAATGGCTTCAGCTCTTCTTTAAAGTTCACCGTTTCCGCTCCTTCATAAAACATCGATTGAGCATTTTCTTTATTTACATGTTGAATATGAAAAACTGGTCGTTTCCTTTTTCTCCATTCTGCTAATAACATTCTCATGTTTTCTTCAGCAAAAAGATTATTTCTCTCGCCCCAGTATGGTAACTGAAACGCCTTTTGTACATCAATTATAATAAGTGCTATTTGATTAGTCATCATTTTCTCCTTCATTCGGCTGTAATTGAAACAGAAAACCAAGTTGTTGTGACGCAGTAATAAAACAAATATAAGCGCAAAGCTCTACAATTTCTTTTTCCGTCCAATATTGTTTCAATGCATGAAACATATTATCATCTATTGCCTTTTTATCATGAACAAATGTATGTGCAAAAGTAACTGCGACACTCATTTCTTCTACCTTTTGCATATCATCAGGTCTTCCCTTTGCCATACAGTACGGACATTCATTCCCGTACGCTAATGTTCTTCTTACTTGCTCCTTTAGCTCTGCCGACAGAGTTCCTTTATTATACAGTGTATTCTCTACCATACTCCATGAATGTAATAGATCTGGATTATGCCCTAATAACTTTTGAAACTTTGTAACTCCTACATTTGATAATGAAATTCTCTCCAACATTTCCCCTCCTATTTCCTTCCGTTTTATTGTAAAATAAATAAAGTTCACTTTACATTTCATATGAATCTTAATTTATATTTTTCCTTTACAAAAATTATTATTTTACTGGAGGTATATTTACAAATGCAACTAGACCGTGTCGATCGAAAGATTTTAAATGAATTATATAATGATAGTCGCCTTTCCATGCGTGAATTGGCGAAACGAGTAAATTTATCTGCTCCGTCTACTGCAGAACGTGTTCGCAAACTTGAAAGTGAAGGCGTGATTCAAAAGTATACAATCGATATTGATTATAAAAAAGCAGGACTTGTTTTAGATTGTATTTTAGAAATCACTTTAAAAAATGGTGATACAACACGTATGCAACAGTTTATTCAGTCTTATCCATCTGCAAGTTTTTGTTACCGAGTAACAGGAAGCTTATGCTACATTGTAAAAATTTCTGTTCCTTCACTCGTTGAACTTGAAGATTTTATCAATGATGTTTCTTCATATGCAACGACAGTTTCTCATATCGTATTATCAGAAGTATCTCTTACTCCTGATATTGAACATATCTTCCCAGAAGCTTAATTTATTTTTATTCATAAAATACTAAAAAACCCCTTACAATAAGAATAAAAATAATATATTATGTATTAAAATACATAAAGTTCGAGAAAGGGGCTTTACATTGAAAATCTGGTTTTATGAAAAAACGGCACAATTAGATGATTTACTTGGCATTTGGGATAATGTTCCGACTATCCCTCGAATTGGTGAAAAAGTGGAGATTTTAAAAACAGTCCGCACTGTTACAGATATTAAATATGTAAAGAACGGTAATAATTTTCGTGTAGAAATTATTACAAATTAAAAAGTAGCTCCTAAGAGCTACTTTTTAATTATCTATCACGCGCTTTCTTTATAACGATTTTATCTTCTTTTACAGATACTGTTACATAATCATTTTCTTCTAATCGAAGCTTATTTACAGCCTCATCTGGTAGCTCTACAGCCATTAGTCTATCTGTTACGATCACTTGACTATATACTTCATTTTCTTGTGATGCACTCACCACTTTTTCCTCATTTATAAAGCGCACTGGTGGCACACCCACTTCTTTTACTGTACGCCATTGTTTCCAAACGTAAGGAATTAACCAAAGTAATCCAACAACTGTCAGACCGATACCGATCCATAAATTACTTTGCGCTTGTAATTCAGTAATTGAGATTGCGCTACTCTCTTCTCCACCGACAAATTGCATACTTGTTGCAATCAAATTATTTAGAGCGTGTACAGCGATATTCGTCCATATATTTTTCGTCTTTATGTATAAAAGACACATTACAACACCAAACATAAATGCACCAATAACATCAAAATGTCCTAAACCAAAAATAAGTGAAGATACGATTACAGCTTTTTTAATGCCCCATTTATAAGCCATGCGCTGTAAAAAGAAGCCTCTAAAAATAACCTCTTCCATAATAGGTGCTAATACACATGCTGAAATGAAAGTAAATATCGTCATATATATGTTACTCGTATTAATAACATTTACGTCTTCTAACATGGTAACTAAGAAATTCGGTAACGTATGTGCTAATATGTAAAATTGAATATGAGATATACCAACTGAAAAAATCATTCCCATTATCGTTGCTAATACAATTAATCCCCACGGTAAACGTCCTGGCTTATCAAAAAAACTGTTAAACACAACATTATTTTTATTTGTTTTTACGTATAACCAAAATAACGGAAATACAAAAAATACAGTTATTTGTGAAATAACCTCCATCGTATTCTCAGAAACATTTGCTAGACTTAATGGGATCATCGTAAGGAACAATCCTATAATCATCCATCCAAAAAAACTGCGTAGCCTTATACGTGAAAATGCATAGTGCATAATAGAACACCCCCAAAGATAGTAAAATAAATGGTGTGATAATTAAATTATCATATGAATATAGTTGAAATTCTCCCTATTTTTCTCAAATACTTTCGAACAATATATATAGTAATCATTCTTTTCTTACAGTTGAAATATACGAGAAAGTTATGTAATAAAAATCCCCGTTTTTACAAGCGGGGATTTCTTTTATTATAATACGTCACGTTTTTGGAATAATGCACTTGATGCTACAAGTAATACAACAAAGTATACAGCTACAAGTAATAAGGAAGTTGTAAATGTAAACTCTGTAAATGTTGGTTCCGTTCCGCCACTTACTAGTTTATTGCTATCGTACACACTTAAATTTAAATGGAAAAACACTACAAATTTCGCTACACCTTTTGCAAACATCATTAATACCATATTAATTGCTCCTTGTAAGAAGAAGAGAAACATCGTAATAATTAATGGTAATACAGATTTTCTAAATACGTTTGCTAAGAAAAATGCAAGCGTCGCAAAGAAGAACGGCGAAAGTACTTGATATAAAGTAGATTTCATTACGATTCCTACCGTTAATTCTGTTTTACTACCATCCATTACAATTCCGCCAATAATCATTGCAATTAACGTGCTAGCAAATATGATAAATACTATAGTAAGTAACACTGTAATATATTTAGAGAATAAAACTGTAATTCGCTTTCTTGGACGGATTAATAACTGCTTAATTGTACCTTTTTGGAACTCATCAGTAATCATACGAGAAGCAATCGTAATCCCAAAAATTGTTGCAAACAAAGTAATTAAACCAATCTCTGAACTTGCAAAATCTAAATATGATCCTTTAAATTCACTTCCGTCTCCCCATTTCAGCATCGCTAAAACTCCCAAAATCTCCAATACTGCAATGACACCAATTAAAATATACATACCTTTTTTCGCATGTAACTTTAAAAATTCATTTTGAATTAATTTAAACATTACGCTTTCACTCCCCCTGTAATCGCTAAGAACTCATCCTCTAACGTTTTATTTTGAACAGTAACTCCGTATACAAGCACATCGTCATTCACAAGTTTTTTTACAAGTTGTGGGATTTCTTCTTTCATTACAGATACTGCAATTACATTTCCTTGCGTCTTACCTTTAATGATTTCATTTGCTTTCTGTACTTGATCTACTTCAAACGCTACAACTACTGTCTCATCATGTTTCGCTTGTTCGTGTAAGTTGTACTCTTGCACAAACTCACCTTGCTTAATAATAACGACGCGATCACACATGAGTTCAATTTCACTTAATAAGTGACTTGATACGATTACAGCAATATTCTCTTCTTTCGCTAAACGTTGTAAATAATCACGAATTTGGCGAATACCAGCTGGATCTAATCCATTTGTCGGCTCATCTAAAATTAAGATTTTCGGCTGATGAAGTAATGCCTGTGCAATTCCTAAACGTTGTTTCATACCAAGTGAATATGTTTTCACCTTTTTATGAATCGCTTGCTCTAATTCAACAAGCTTTACAATCTCAGCAATGCGCTCTTTACTAATTGTTGTAATTGCCATGTTCGCAAAATGCTTTAAGTTTTGCATTCCAGTCATATAATCATATAGTTCAGGATTTTCTACGATCGCCCCAATTTGCTCTAGCGCCTTTTCACGCTCCGTGCGAATACTATGACCACAAATTGTAATATCACCCTCTGTCATTGATATAAGACCTGTCATCATACGAATCGTCGTCGTTTTACCACTACCGTTCGGTCCAAGAAACCCGTACACTTCCCCTTCACGAACTTCAAATGATAAACCGTGGATAATTTCCGTTCCACCAATCTTTTTTCGAACATTCTCTAACTTTACTACTACATTTCCCAATGTTGATTCCTCCTTTAGGCTTCTAGTTTCTTATCGATTATGCGACCTGTTATATAAACAAATAAAACAAATATACCGATTGAAAAAGCAATACTATATAAATTCATAAGCTTTTCTGGATAAAGAAACACATTTGCTTCTGATGATTCATCTATATACACTAACTTTGTTATAAAAGCAGGTGTAGGTGCAAGTCCACCTAGCATTTCATATATCATATTGATTACTTTCGTTACTAGTAAAAATAAGAAGAAAATAATTACATACTCCATTTTTTTCTTTTTCAAAGAAAATACTTTAACGCCAGCTACTGTAAAAAGTAAAACTAACAATACACTTGATAAATTAAATACATATAACACACTGCTAAATAATTGTTTTACTATATCTAACGTAAGTGTACTTTCGGTAAATAACAATCCATAGAGTTCTGTACCTTTTATTACTTTCATCGAAATGCTATAGAAAAACATAGTACCTATTACTTCAAAACACATTAAGCTAATTGCCGCATATGACAATATTGCTAAAACAATTTTTTTACCAGATATCGGTGTTAATCGAAATAATGTACTTTCGGTCATTTTCCCAAACGCAGACATCGCCTGCAGAAATACTAATACCGCAAAAATTATATAAACTAAGAATACTAAGGCAACTATAATCATTTGCCTTACTTCTCCTGATTCTTGTTTAATATAATTCCCCATACTTACAAAAGCGACAGCTGCAATAAATATGAATGACAATAACGAAATGAAAATTTGTTTTTTATTCGCATTGTACATATATATTAAACTGGCCTTCATCTACTAAACACCTCCTTAAACAAATCCGTAACAGCTTTTCCTCTTTGGAAACGTAATTCCTCTACATTTTCATGCAATACACTCTCACCATCTTTTAAAAAGATTACTTCGTCAAAAATATTTTCCACTTCTCCAATTAAATGTGTTGCAATTAAAATAGTACAGTCTTCGCGATAAAACTGTAAAATAAGTTCCAGTACATGCTCCCTAGAAACGAGATCAATCCCGCCCAATGGTTCATCTAGTACGTATAACCTCGCTTTCCTCGAAAATGTTAAAATAATTTGTAGCTTTTCAACCATACCTTTTGATAAAGCTGTAATTTTTTCTTCTAACGGTATTTTAAATTCCGCAATTGTATCTACCGCTTTTTGAATGTCGAAGTCTTTATAAAAATCTCGATAGAAGAATAAAGAATCTTTTACCGTCATCCAATCATCAAATACTGGTTTATCCGACATAAAAGAAACAATTTCTTTCGTTTCTAATCCTACCTTTTTACCAGCGATTGTAATACTGCCTTCGGAAGGATGCTGCAGACCGGCAATCATTTTCAATAACGTCGTTTTCCCGCTCCCGTTATCTCCAACGAGTCCTATAATTTTCCCTTCCGTAATCTCTATGTTTAGTTCACGGATCACTGCTTTCAATCCGTATCTCTTCCATAAGTTTTCTATTTTTAATAACTCTGTCATTCGCTCTCCTCCCTCTTCTCGTGTAATGAAGAGCGAAGGATTGTAAGAATTTCTTCTTCTGAAAAACCTAAATTGTCCATTCCATCTATAAAAGAATGAAGTAATTCTTTCGCCATCTCTTTTCGCAGCTCCATAATTTTCTCCCCTTCATTCGTTACATATCGTCCCATTCCTCTACGTGTGACAACAACCCCATCCCGTTCTAGCTCTTGAAATGTACGCTGAATCGTATTTGGATTTACTTGTAATTCACTCGCTAATTCACGTACAGAGGGAATTTTATCACCCGGCAATAAATGTCCTGTTACGATTTCTTTTTTTATGTATTCCATTACCTGAATGTAAATTGGTGTATTTGGAGAAAACTCTATTTTCATTTCTTCCCTCCTTTTGTATCAGTGTACTAGTTAAATAATACACTGATACAAATAGTTTGTAAATACCCATTTAATTACAAAAAAGTTCTATCCATTTGCTGGATAGAACTTTTTAAACAAAACTCGTTATACAAAAATAATAGTGTTATGTAAACAAACCCATAAAGAAAAGCTGTCTTAAAAGCTGTTCAATCAATGAATAAGACAGCTTTTCTTTATGAGTATATATTAAAAATCAAACACGAAGTCATCATCAGCTAACTTTTCAACGTTCGTTGCTTTTACGTAACCATTCCCTTTTACAGAGAAGAAATCATGGTTTTTCGTATCTGTACGTAAACCATTTAAAACGATTGGGTTAATTTCTTCTTCTTCAAACTTCGGCTCAAGTCCTAAGTTCATAAGTCCTTTATTCGCATTGTAACGAACGAAACGATTTACATCCTCTACAAGACCGATAGAAGTGTAAATTTCTTCTGTGTATGCCATTTCAATTTCATATAGTTCCATTAATAACTCTTGTGTTTCTTTTTGCACTTCTTGTTGATCTTCTGCAGAAAGTTCTGCGAAGAGTTGTTGTGCTAAAATACCGACGAATACGCCGTGAATTGACTCATCACGAATTATTAGGTTAATAATCTCACCACTTGCTGTCAATTTACCTTGACCTGCTAAGTAAAGTGGGTAGAAGAATCCACTATAGAATAAGTAACTTTCTAAGAATACACTTGCTACCATCGCCATGTATAACTCTTTTTTCGTTACTTCAGGCTTTAATAAACGACGATAGTAACTAGTAACAATACCAGCTTTTTTCTCAAGTAATGGATGATTGTCTACCCATTCAAAAATATCATCAATTTCTTCTTCAGTAGCTAACGTTGTGAAAATATGACTGTAACTCTTCGCATGTACTTCTTCCATAGCTCCCATGAAAGCTAATACACTTTTCGCTTGTAAATTTTCAAGATGAACAAGTACAAGTGGCATCCCTTCGCCACCTTGTTTCGTATCTAAAAGTGTTAAACCACCTAATACACGCTTATAAGCAACCTGCTCTTCTTTTGATAATTGTGCCCAAGTATTTTTGTCAGAAGATACTGCGATTTCTTCTTCTGTCCAAAACTGAGCGATGTTTTGCTTCCAAAACATTAAACTAAAATCATCTTCTTTTTTGTTCCAGTTTACCGCACGCATTCAATCGCCCCTTCTCTAAATAAACATGAAAAATTGATAACTAAGCATGAGCAGGGTTCAGAAAACCCTGCTCATGATGTCTCACTTTTTATATTAAACGGTACAAGCTACGCACTCTTCCACGCTTAACTTACGTGTTCTCGTATAATAAAGACTCTTTAAGCCTTTTTTATGTGCATAGATGTAGTAACGTGCTAATTCACGTGTTGAAATATCACTATTAACGTAAAGAATTGTACTAATTCCTTGGTCAATATGTTCTTGGATTTCTGCGATTAAATCAATTAATTTAAACTGATTCATATCGTAAGAAGATTTATAGTACCAGAACGTATCTTTTGATAAATACGGCATTGGATAATATGTCGTCGCATTCGCATATGTTCTTGATTCGATTTGACTTACGATCGGCATTACGCTTGAAGTTGCATTTTGAACGTAACTGATAGATTGTGTTGGAGCGATGGCAAGACGGTATGAATTATATAATCCATTCTTCTTCACTTGCTCTTTTAAACTTGTCCAATCTTCTTTTGTTGGAATATGAATTCCTTCAAATAGTTGCTGAACTTTTTCAGTTACTGGGCTGTAATCTGTCGTTTCGTACTTTTCAAAGTATGTGCCATTCGCATAATCAGACTTATCGAAGTCTTTAAATGTTTCGCCTTTTTCTTTAGCGATTTCCATACTTTTCTCAATAGAGTAGTAATTTAACATCATAAAGAATGTACGAGCGAACTCTTTTGCTTCTGCACTTTCATATGCGATTTTGTTTTTTGATAAATATCCGTGTAAGTTCATTGCGCCAAGTCCAACTGAATGAAGCTCATCATTTGCTTTTTTCACAGTTGGTGCATTCGGAATGATCGTCATATCAGACACAGCTGTTAAAGCTTCCATTCCCGCATGAACAGCTTCACGAATTTCTTTATTTTCCATTACATTTACGATATTTAACGATCCTAAATTACAGTTAATATCACGACGGATAATATCATCTGTACCGTAATCATTTATTTCTGAAGTTTCTTGAAGCTGGAAGATTTCTGTCTCGAATGTTCAACCGAGTCCGCTACTCCTCAGTCCGTTGCTCATGCAACTGCTGTATGTCACCATACAGGACAGACTATATCATCACCTACAGCATTACCTGATTAGGTGCTCCGCTTTTCGAACGCCAATCGCTTGCGCTCTACTCCCATAAGGGATAGTCGTTAGGCTTTTACTTATCTTACATACTTCAGAAAGTCTCTTATTACTTTATGTTGTCCCATAACTCTGCTATACAAAATAATAAGATACATTCTGAACTTTTATATTTTCATTCTAAGATAAGATTTAGCACGGTAGGTTACCTCAAATTTGAGGCTTTCCCCGTTTAACGGAGTTTTCGACTAGCATTTCTACTAGAAGGTGCTACATATTTAACACAAGTTCGACATCTTCACAGTTCCAATATCCTTCAGTGGATGTTGGTTATTTGCATTTGATTTAAACATTAAGTATGGGTAACCAGACTCAAGCTGAATCATAGCAATTTTAATAAGCATATCACGTGCACTAATATCTAGCGGCTTCTTCTTCACTTTCGGATTGCTCATTAATTCATCGTACATTTCATCAATGTCTATATCATCTAAATGCTTTCCGTATTCTTTATACACCGTATAAGGCGCGAAAACATGGAAAGGTTCGTTTTTCTCAGCAAGCTCAAAGAACTTACTTGGAACGATAATTCCGATTGATAGAGACTGAATACGGCTCTTCTCATCGGCATTTATTTTTTTTGTATCAAGGAATTCAATAATATCCCAATGGAAAATGTTTAAGTATACTGCGCCGGCACCTTTTCGTTGCCCAAGTTGATTTGCATATGAAAACGAATCTTCAAGTAATTTCATAACAGGTACTACACCACTTGCAGCGTTATCGATACCTTTAATTTGCTCACCGCGTGCACGTAGCTTAGACAAGTTTAAAGCTACTCCACCGCCGATTTTTGATAATTGCATTGCAGTATTAATGTTAAAGCCGATTGAATTTAAGCTATCATCCATCTCTAACAAGAAACAAGACACCATTTCTCCTCTTCTGCTTCGTCCCGCATTTAAAAAGGTTGGTGTCGCTGGTTGGTAGTTTTGTTTTACAATCATGCTTGCGAAGTGTTTTGCCTTCGCAACATCACCGCGTCCTAAGTATAATGAAACAATTGCTACACGATCTTCATAGCTTTCTAAGTATTGTTTTTGATCATTTGTTTTTAACGCATAATCTTTGTAGAACTTAGATGCTGCCATATAAGATTGGAACTCGAAGTTTTCACCATAAGCGATGTTATATACCTCTTCTACTTCCTCCAAGCTATACTCGTCCAGAACGTTGTAATAGTAATCATATTCTTTCATATACTCCATTCGCTCTGCCACGCTATTAAAATGAACGGTATTTTCTCTAGCTTCTTCCATAAAGACTTCTAATGCCTCTTTATCTTTATGAAGCTGATAAAAACCGTCCTGCATTTGCGTGATTTCATTATTCAGTTCAATGTGTCGCAATCTCCCGCACCCTTTCCTTAAAATATTCTACATCATTATTTGTTCCTGATAACTCAAATTTTGATACAATAGGCACTTCATATTTAGCAGAAATTTTGTCAGCACTTGCACCGAACATGTCTCCCCAGTTACGATTGCCGCTTGCAGATACGCCTTTTAATTTTTCATTATTGCGCTCTAAAAATTCTAAAACACGTTCTGGTACATTGCCAAAACCTGTTGTATACGTAATTAAAACAAAGTCTTCATCTATTACTAGATCTTCACCAATTTGAACGGCCGGCATATTTAATTTGTGAATGAAACGCTTCACGTTTCCTGTCATAGAATCATATGCAACTATCATTTCCGACCCTCCCTCTCCAATCTATACTCTCTGTATGTTGTTTCTTGATTTCTCTATATATTGTATTACGTTTCAAAATAAGACACAAGATATATGTATAAATTCTTTCTTTTTTTAAATTTTACTTTTCGACAAGACAGTCGATTTTTTTCAATACAATGACTATGAAACAACATTCTAAAACTCATGTCAATAAAGTGCTTTTCAAAAAAGTTGTCAACGAATTTAACCTTATTTTTAAAAAAGTTACCAATATATTTTGTCATAAAACGGCAAATGCTGGAGGAATATATTTCTCCAGCATCACGCAAAAAAGAACAGACATGAAACGATAATCTGTTCTAAAAAACGATTACATTTATCAGTGTTACTTTATTAAATATTATACATATACTTTCGGTTCACGTTACATACTAAAAGATAACTATTATAGAAAAAGATTATTATTATGGAAATTCAACTTATTTATGAAAAGATTATTCTGAGTGCTCAATGCGCAAAATATCTTTTACAAATATATGATGTGGATTTTCATCTTTATCAATCATTGTACATACAGGAGCTTCTTCATCAAAGTACACAATCATTCCTTCTACGTACTGATATGTATGTTGAACTTGTACGGTTACTTTAATTTCTATAGCCTCTTCATATGCTCTTTTTATTTTCTGAAGCATTTTTGCCGAACACTTTCGTTTCTCTGGATACATGACCATCCCCATAAACCTATTGCCAGCTCTATCTTTCCACATATAATCCCAATGCGGTAATATGCCTTGTTTAAAATCGCCCATAATTCCCCTCCCTATATTCTTCTAGTTACGAACGTGGCGTTTCTGAATATGTATAAATTACTTGTCCGCCGCGCTGTGCGTTCCCAATAATATGTTTAAAATCTTCTCGACTTACTACAACTTCTCTGAACGTATAAAATACATCTTTCGTAACAACATACTCCTTTATTTCACCATTTTTCAGCTGATCCAAAATTGCATTTGCTAATTCTTTATCCATGTATTTCACCTCTATGCAATATTTTATTTTATCGTATATTCTATAGGTCAACAACTGTAAAATTATCCAGGTGCTATACCTTCATTTCATTTTCATTATTTTTCAAAAAAGATCTCTTTAGTATATGTCCACTAAATATCATATACTAACATAGCTACTTCTCTATATCAATCATTTCAGCATTCAATTATGCAAAGTTCCATACCACTATGCTACAATATATAAATAGAATTAGGAGGGATACTATGATTCGGAAAGCAAAAAAGACAGATGCGAAGGCAATTGCACCTTTATTATATAACGCTCTGCACGAAATTGCTGAAAAAATCACAGGCAGCACAGTTGAGACAGAAGTATTACTAGGACTTGAAACATGGTTCTCAAAAGAGAGAAATCGACTGAGCTATGAAAACTGTTTTGTATATGTACAAGACGGGGTTGCAGTTGGGGTTATTGTCGCTTATCACGGTAGTGAAGCAACAAGTCTTGATGCACCAATTGTACATTACTTAAGAGAATTACATAAAGATGAATCAATTACATTAGAAAAAGAAGCTGAACTTGATGAATATTACATTGATACATTATCAGTTTCAAGTGCATATGGCGGAAAAGGAATCGGTTCTCAATTAATTGAAGCTGCTGAAATCCATGCAACTGAAAAGGAGCATGAAAAAATCGCATTACTTGTTAATTTAGAAAACAAACGTGCCTATTCACTATATGAAAAACTAGGTTATAAAAAAGATCAAATCGTTATGCTTGTAGGCGAACCTTATGCACACCTCGTAAAAACATTAAACATCAAAATTTCTATATCTTAAAAAGAAAGCACACGATTTATATATAAATCGTGTGCTTTTATGTTAATTTTGTATTTAATATATTTCCATCCATCGCTTCGTGGAATGTATAGGTTGTACATCCCCATGGCTTCCTATGTAAAATAGGAGAGCCAGACCATCCCATCGCTCTCAGCTCCGCACCAACCATTGCATTAATGTAATTATGACCTACAAGAGCAATACTTCCATGTACGAGAGCATAACGGTGTAATAAGTAAGCCGCTTGCCTTGCCCTCTCTCTTACTTCCTTATAAGACTCAACACCTTTATGGTAACCAAGTATCCATAATGTTCGCCCGATAAACATCCATACGTTAGGTTTACATTTCAACCATGTTGGAGCATAAAAATTCGTCGGAATTTCAGCTTCCCTAAAAAGAGAATTTTGCATAAAAGATAAAGAATTCATTAATTCAGCTGCTGACTGTATAGCACACCTTTGATTACTCGTTACAGTCAACTTTGCTGCTTCAACCGCTTCCATTGTTTCCATTGGTATAGGTGCTTTTTCTGTTATAGTATGTAAGTCATATCCTTTCATCCATTCATGAAAGGATGTAACCGTCATTGGTTCTATAGTACGATCTAAGCGGCCATGACGAATAAAAGAAATCTTCATTCTTTCCACTCTCCATTCATCACTTACGAACTCTATTATGTACTATTTTTACATATCATACCACGCAAAAAAAGAAAGTTATACACCTTTACATATCCCCACCACTCTCATGTGTGACCCCAGCATGTATACCATCCATCCCATCAAAATATGTAGTCGTTTCATGATGACGAATCTTTTTTAAATTTATATAAGAAAATACAAATAAAGTTAATGCTATAACACTCCCCACAAATTCAAACATCATTTTACCGCCTCTAATTTCTCCCACTTTAGTAGGTTATTGTATTTTTTCATTATACCCCTATATAAAGATGCGCGCATTTAAACCGTTCTTTTTTTCTAATAACTTGGAGTTCTTGCATATTTTCTTACAAAATGTGAATATTTTTCGAATTTTTACTTTGGAAACATTTACAAAATAGACAATATGGTTCAAAATAAGAGGAAATAAAAAAAACCCAAAATTATTCTTTTTTTGGAAAACTGTAACAAGGAGAGTTGCTTATGCAGATCGCAGAAACTGGAGATATCATTGAATTTAAAGGTGGAATGCAAGGCCGTGTTCAAAAAGTAAATCAAAACTCCGTTATTGTAGATATAACAATTATGGAAAATTTTAGAGAACTAGATATGGAACCTCTTACAGTTGTAAGTCATAAAAACTATACTGTCATTAATCAAAATGCATAATATAATAGAAAGAAAGGATCTGTATGTTATACTACTGTCATTAATCAAAATGCATAATATAATAGAAAGAAAGGATCTGTATGTTATACAGATCCTTTCTTTCTATTATATATTAACGATTATCAATTGTTTCTGGATATAGATCATGGTTCATCATACGGTAGTCTGCCATTTGTTCATACTTCGTGCCTGGGCGACCGTAGTTGCAGTAAGGATCAATTGAAATCCCTCCACGTGGTGTGAATTTCCCCCATACCTCAATGTAACGCGGATCCATTAATTTAATTAAATCATTCATAATAACGTTCATGCAATCTTCGTGGAAGTCACCATGATTGCGGAAACTAAATAAATATAGCTTTAAAGATTTACTCTCTACCATTCTTTGTTCTGGAATGTAGCTAATATAAATTGTTGCAAAATCTGGTTGACCTGTTTTCGGACATAAACTTGTAAATTCAGGGCAATTAAATTTCACAAAATAATCACGGTTTGGATGATTGTTATCAAATACCTCTAAAATTTCTGGGCTATATTCAAATAAATATTTTGTATTTTGATTTCCTAATAAAGTTACATCTTTTAAATCTTCATCTAATCTTCCTGCCATTTTAAACATCCCTTCTCATTATACTCCGCGTTTATTTCCCCATACTAACGCATGAAGCTGTGGCAATACTTTTGCATTATTCATTTCTTTACAGTTAACCGCTTTTTCAATAAGCCACTCGTATTTATCTAATAATTTTTTAATCAACATCGCATCATCCACAGTTTTTGTATCATCATTCCCTACTTGTAAGAAGAATGGAACATCTGGATAACGTTCGTGCATCTTAACTGCATACTCAAAGTCATAATCGTCAAATACTACTACCTTTAAACTAATATCTTTTCCTGCTAGTTTCTGAATAACAGCATCTAACTTCTGAAAATCAGTATTCATCGTCGAACTTGGTGGTTTTGGAGAAATCGTTATCTCATCAATTTGAAGTAACCAATCTTGCCATTTACTCCCTTGCGTTTCGATTGCCGTCCGCATTCCATTCTCTTTTAATATAGAAAGAAGAAACTCAATATTTTTCAACAATGCTGGATTTCCACCTGAAATCGTAACATGAGAAAAATTTTCGCCACCAATTTCTACAAGCTCGTTCCAAACGTCCTCTGCTGTCATCTGTCTAATTTGTTCCTTAGCCGATCCATCCCACGTAAAAGCAGAATCACACCATGCGCAACTATAATCACAGCCAGCTGTACGGATAAACATCGTCTTTTGTCCCACAACCATTCCTTCACCTTGAATGGTCGGACCAAATATTTCTAAGACAGGGATTTTACTCATCGAGCATCCACTCCCGTCTTACTTCCGCATAACTAGTTGGCGTCTCGAAAAGACGAACAAATTCAACACGAGCTCCTTTATATTCGTTCGCACGATTATCTTTTAGTAATGCTTCTGCCATCTTTTCATAAATCCAAACGACCATGTTTTCTGCAGTCGTATTCATTGCTGGTAACGTTTCGTTTAAATAACGATGGTCTAAATAAATTTCTATTTCATTCTTCCAAATTTCTTTTATATCTCCAAAGTCAATCGCAAGACCTATTTCATTTACATATCCACTAATCCCAAATACAACTTTATATGTGTGACCATGTAAGTTTTTACATTTCCCTTCATAACAGTGTAAATGGTGTGCTGCATCAAATGTAAATTCCTTGCTGACCATTACTCTTTTATTATGATATTTGAGCTGTTTACGCTGAATATCCTTGTCCATTTTTTGCAAATTTTCTACGATGCGAAATCCAAATAAATTATCCATTAGTTATTTGCTCCTTCGCGTTCTTGTAGGTACGTATCTAATCCTGCTTTACGAAGCTGACATGCTGGACATTCACCGCAACCATCACCAATGATTCCGTTATAACATGTTAATGTTTTTTCTCGAACAAACTCGAATGCTCCAAGTTCATCTGATAATTTCCATGTTTCCGCTTTATCAATCCACATAAGTGGTGTATGAATTACGAACGGATAATCCATGGATAAATTTAAAGTAACGTTTAACGATTTCACAAACACGTCACGGCAATCTGGATAACCACTGAAATCAGTTTCACATACACCCGTTACAATATGACGTGCTCCAACTTGTTTTGCTAATACAGCAGCAAATGATAGGAATAGTAAATTTCGTCCATCTACAAACGTCGATGGCAATTCACCTTCTTCATGTGTAATCTCCATATCCGTTCTCGTTAACGCATTTGGAGCAAGTTGATTTAATAGACTCATATCTAGCACCGTATGTTTAATTCCTAGCTCTTTCGCAATTTCCGCTGCACAATCAATTTCTAGTTTATGACGTTGATTGTAATTAAACGTTACAGCTTCTACTTCTGCAAACTGCTCTATTGCCCAAAATAAGCATGTCGTACTATCTTGTCCTCCACTAAAAACAACAACTGCCTTTTCTTTTTTCATTTCACTCATTCTCCTTCTCTACTACGAATAAGAAGAAAGAACGTTCTTGAACTGTCACAATAAAAAAACAAAACAATACCTAAAGATATTGTTGTTTCCATAGTTTTTTATAGAGGGAGTTCGCGAACCTCTCCCGTGCAATGCACGGAATTCCTTCTTTCATTGACAAAGCTTATTGTAACATATTGTATACTACCAGAAAAAATTTCTGATTTTTCCGCTATTTTTCATTTCATTTCTTTCATTTTATAGTATGATGAATTTAATGCGAGAAGAGAGGAGGCACCCCACTGAAACCCTTTATTATTTATCTCTTTCTAAATATATTATTCATCCTTGTTACAATGCTCGTATACCATTTATTTTGGAATCAAAAAGGGAAACGTTCTCCTAAATTAAATTCAGCTATATTTATTGCATTATGTTGCCTCGCTACCATACTATGTATTACTTTCGGAGCAAAAACAAATTATGGATTTCAATTTGATATGCGCCATATCGTATTAATTGTCGGTACATTAACAGGGGGCCCTATTGCTGGTGCTTCCATCTTAACTGTATTAAACATATACCGCTTCTTATTAGGGGGAATAGGTGTTTTTCCATCCCTTATCGCTTCGGTTCTACTGTTTATTGTTCTACTATTAACATACAAACTCTTTAACCGAAGTTCTAATCGAATAAAAATAGCACTCGCTATCTTTTACAGTCTCATATTTAGCTTGGGCTGGGTACCTTCTTTCCTCTCAGAGGTTACAAATAGCGCCGATTACATACCCCATATTATCGTGTACGAAATATGTACAATAATTGGAACAATCCTTATTTTATATTTGCTACACATACTACAAATGCAAGTTCGTCTTCAAAACGAACTTATGAATGCCGAAAAATTCCATTTAATTGGAGAAATGGCAGCGTCCATCTCTCATGAGATTCGCAATCCATTAACTTCAACAAAAGGATTTTTACAACTCTTGCAGTCAAATACATGCACTGAGCAAGAGCGAAAATTATATATCGACATAGCCATCAACGGAATCGAACAAGCAAATCATGTTCTTACAGACTACTTAACTTTCGCGAAACCAAGTATTGAAAAAGAACAACAGTTACAAGTAGAGGAAGAATTATTGCATGCCTTATCTTTAATCACACCTCTTGCTAATTTAACAAATGTTCGTATCCACTATATCAAACAAAGTACATCTTTCTATATTGCTGGTGAAAAACAAAAACTAAACCAATGTTTATTAAATATTTTAAAAAACTGTATTGAGGCAATGCCTACAGGCGGTGATCTCGTACTCAATTTAGTTCCAGACCATAAGCATATACAATTGTATATAAAAGATACAGGAGTTGGTATGGATCAAGAACAAGTAAAACGCCTTGGATCCCCTTTCTACTCAACGAAAGAAAAAGGAACTGGTCTTGGAATGATGGTCGTATTCAGTGTTATTCAGGCTATGAACGGAAAAATTGATATTATAAGCGAAAAAGGTACAGGTACAACCTTCTTATTAACTTTTCCACTCATACAAAAAACGTGATGAAATACTCATCACGTTTTTTCTGTTCCTTCAACTAATTCAGCAAAGGCTTTCACTTTACCATGTGGTTTTTGATTTTCTTTACGTGCTTTCCACGCGCGCTCTTCTTCTTTCTTTTTCTTGGACATACTTTTCAACTCCTTCTGTTCTTTCTCCATGTAGTATTCCAAAATAAGAAAGAAAACTATGCACGTATCAAAAAAGAAGTGGTCTCCCACTTCCTTCTAATTATCGTTGCAAAATTGCGTGTTTCGCCTCTTTTAACTGCGTAAGATGTCTTTGTTCATGCAAATCAAGAAATTGAACCCACTGATACAAATTCAAATCGTTAAAAATAGGATGCTTTAATCCATTTTCAAATAAATCTTTTTCATCTATCACACTATGAAGCGCGTGTAATAGTTCTTGTCGTGAATGTTCTAGTAATTGAATTCCTTGCTGTTTTTTCATTAACGTTTCTGTTGGTTCCATTTGCTGAGGAGCTTCTCGTTTATGTGTGCGATCAAGCGTAAGTTGGAGGTCTTTAAATGGAGTCGTGTTTCTTTCATTTTTTTGTAAAGCATATACAAGGGCAGATGTAACTGATTGTTCAACTAAATGCAAGTGATGCAAAATTTGAATAATACTCCATTTATCACGGCGTGGCTTTACATTCACTTCTGTATCATTTAACATTTCAATTTCTGATAATAGCGTGCTTCGAGTAGACTGTAATGAGTTCACCAAACTTTCTAAACTCACATCCATATTAGATTGAAGCATACTTCTTTCCCCCCTTTTTGTTGGTGAAAAGAGGTGCTCCTTATTAGAAACACCTCTTCAGTATTCTGAATTTTCTTTTATTATCTCATCATTTTCTCGTTATGTCGATGTTAAACATGTGAAAAAAAGCGCATGTTTTTTACAATTTTGTGTCGTCAATCGCACGTAGCCACGCTTCAATTTCTGTAATGACACTTTTCACACAGCCTTCAGCAAATGGTGATGTTAAATTTGCAACTTCTACTAATTCCAAGAATGATTTACTTCCACCTTGTTGACACAGATTCACATAATCTTCCCATGCCTCTTGTCTATTATCTCTTGCACGTTTCCAAAATTGCAGTGCACAAATTTGTGCTAATGTGTAGTCGATATAGTAGAACGGCGAGCTATAAATATGTCCTTGACGTTGCCAGAAGCCACCGCGCTCTAAATAATCATTATCTTCATAATCACGATGCGGCAAATACTTTTTCTCTATATTACGCCATGCTGTCTTACGCTCTTCTGGTGATGCTTCTGGATTTTCATATACATAATGTTGGTATTCATCAACAGATACACCATACGGTAAAAACAGAAGTGCTGAACTTAAGTGAGAGAAATAATATTTATCTGCATCTTCTTCAAAGAATGACTTCATCCATGGCCATGTAAAGAATTCCATACTCATAGAATGAATTTCACATGCTTCATACGTTGGCCAATTGTATTCTGGAATTTCAAACTTACGACTTTCATATACTTGGAAAGCGTGACCAGCTTCATGTGTTAATACATCAATGTCGCCAGATGTTCCGTTGAAGTTTGAGAAAATAAATGGCGCTTTATAATTCTCAATATATGTACAATATCCGCCACCAGCTTTTCCTTTTTTCGCAACTAAATCTAATAAATCATTATCTAGCATGAAATTGAAAAATTCATCCGTTTCAGCCGATAACTCTTTATACATCGTTTTCCCATGATTAACAATCCAATCCGCATCTCCTTTTGGAGTTGGATTACCAGTAGCAAACTCAAAGTTTTCGTCGTAATATGCTAACTTCTCTACACCAATACGTGCTTGTTGTCGTTTTCTTAACTCCGTTGTAACGGGAACGATATAATCTAGTACTTGCTGACGATAATTCGCCACCATTTCCGCATTATAATCTGTACGGTACATTCTTGCATATCCAAGTTCAACAAAGTTTTTGAAACCTAAAGATTTGGCGATTTTCGTTCTCACTTTAACAAGCTCATCATAAATACGATCTAACTCTTCCTCATTCTCAGCTAAAAATCCGTAATATGCTTCACTTGCTGCTTTACGTTCACTTCTTTCTTTCCCTTGCATAAACGGAATCAGTTGCGATAACGTTCTTTCTTCTCCTGCAAAGTCAATTTTTGCAGATGCTAATAACTGTGTATATTGTGAAGACAATTTATTCTCTAATTGTAAATCTTTCACAACTTCATCAGAGTATGTTTTCAAATCACACTCCGCTAAAGCAAATAATTGCTTTCCATAATACGCTTCTAATTCTTCACGGAATGGAGAATGAATTAACGCATTATAATACTTTGTACCATATCCTTGTACAACTGGAGAGAATTCATCAAAGAAATCTTGCTCTTCCTTATAAAAAGCATCTGTCGTATCAACAGAATGACGAATGTAACAAAGGTTCCCCATTGTACCGAAGTCGTTGCGAATTTCGTTAATTGAATTGATGACTTGTTTTTGTTCTTCTACCGTTTTTACGTTATCAAACTTCTCTAAAGCAACGGTAAACTTTTCTTTTAATTCTTCAATATTTGGCCGTTTATATTCATAGTCTTTAAATGACATGAACGAGCCTCCTCTCCATTATGTGCATCCTTACTATAATTCAATGCTTACTTACAAATCTCCTCTTATTCTTCAACAAAATACGGCAGATGCTGTCATAATTACATGTAAACAAAAGAACCTTGGATTTCTTTATCCAAAGCTCTTTTGGAACATACTATTATTTTTCATATTTTCCAATCTTTTTTAATAGAGCAAGTAATTCATCCTTTTCCTCTTTCGTTAACATTTCAAAAGAATGATGTATAACTTGCTCATGCCCTGGAAAAATAGAAGCAATAAAGCTCTCTCCAGATTCAGTTAGTTGTGCATAAATAACACGTCTGTCATTCGGGCACGGAATTCTCTTTACTAGTCCCTTTTTCTCTAGCTTATCTACAACATATGTAATGCTGCCACTAGCTATTAAAATACGCTCACCAATTTGCTGAAGTGGTTGACCGCCTTTATGATATAACAGTTCTAATACAGCAAATTCAGTTGGATTTAACCCGTTACTTTGTATAGATTTATTTGTAGTATCCATAACAGAACGATGTACACGAGATAATGCAATAAATACTTTTAAAGATTGAGAAATATCTTCTCGTTCATTATTTGATGTCATACAACTTTCAACCCTTCACTTAAATTCTCAGTAATAAAAAGAAAAAACAACTTAGTACTTCATGTGAATTCCGAATGAGTATTCACTCATTCATTTCCTCTCCCCAAATATAGTATGAATGATTCTTGAATAAAAACATGACAATTTTAACATAGTTTATATATAATGATAATAAAAAAGAAGGAGTACCAAATTTGAAAGTCAAATTCCACAGCATAGTTTTATATATAGTTCTTGTTATCCTACCAACGATAGGGATTGGTGCTACATTTTATTCATATCATTCGTATAAAATGAAGCAGGAAAACAAACTATCTGCTCACACGGTTCTCTTTTTATATAGAGACTATTTAGATCATCACCTTGGTGAAGCAATTTCCGCATTAAAAATGCTCTCAAAGGTCGTAGGAACCGAGACTGGAAATATAAATGGAGTTAAACAAATTGTACATGATACAGATGGAAACGATGCACGTTTTTCTGGTTTATATTACGCTACACCAGAAGGAATCATTACAATCGCATCTGAAGGCGACCGGCCACCTGTTGATGTCTCAGATCGCAAATATATTCAAGACGTATTGCAAACGAAGAAAACAACTGTATCATCAGTCATTACAGATCGTGTTCTTGGACATCAAGCTATTATGATTGCTTCTCCCATTTTCAATAAACAGAAGGAAATCTCAGGCTTATTGTTAGCAAGTTTACGCTTTGACTACATTTCAGCATCTTTAAATGCCATTAAGCCACAATATCATTTTGAAGTAACTGATAAACATGATGTAGTTTTTCTCACCGATGATAATAACGAAACAAGTGATGCGCATTCTAATATGCTTACTACCCCACTCAAAAGATTAAATTGGAAGGTCTCTGTTTCTCCATTGCCTATCCATCAAAAAACTTTATATCAGTGGGTTGCAATAGAGTGTATAGCTACTTTATTTTTAATGTCTATTTTATTTTTACTTGCTCAATATATGTTGTTAAAACGTCAAACAAAACTGGAAAGACAACAAAATGAACTACAAAAAATTGAATTAGTTGGAACTTTTGCAGCTAGTACAGCCCACGAAATCCGTAATCCTCTTACCGGAATTAAAGGGCTCGTCGCTCTATTAAAAGAGAAATATAAAGATGAACAAGATCAGTTTTATTTTTCCATCATCGAACAAGAAATAGAACGGATTAATGAAATTGTAAGCGAATTTCTTATTCTTGGAAAGCCAACTGCTATCATTGAACAAACATATGATGTGAGAACCATTCTAAATGAGGTAGCATTAATTATTCAATCTGAGGCGAATCTACATAACATTGTATTCCATTTACATTTGCCAGACCATCCTGTTCATATCCGTTGCTCAAAAGACCATATGAAACAAGTGGTTTTAAACATTACAAAAAATGCAATTGAAGCCATGAATTCTGGTGACACACTGACCATTTCCGTAACAAACAATGAGACACACGCACAATTGAAAATTACAGATACTGGAAAAGGAATTCCAAAACATATTCAAAAACACCTCTTTCATCCGTTCTTTACTAATAAAGATACTGGAACCGGTCTTGGACTTGTCATATGTAAACGAATTGTAGAGATGTACAATGGGCATATTTTTATTGATAGTACAGAAAATGAAGGAACGACAGTTCATATCGAAATTCCGTTACACCTAGTATAATTATCCTTATCCCAAAAGGGTAATTATACTTATTTCATAAAACCAGCCACAAGCATTCGCCAAAAATTACTTGATTTCCCTTCATACCCAATTTGAAAAGTAGGTACCTTTATAATTGATAACCATTTTGGTGTTTGTTTTTCTTTATAACACTGGTACTGTAAAATAAGCTTGTCCAATTCTTGACTCACTTGAATTGTCTCCATACTATTTAACCCACTTGTTAAACCTAATTGAATCATTTCTTCACGTTTCATATGAATATCACGTGAAAGCTTTTCTAATGTGTACTTCCTTTTTACAGTAAACATCCATATCCCCCTTATTATACTTCCGTGCTCTCGACTTTACTTCTCCATCGGCCTTTTAACTACTTAATCATATTTGAATTTGAAGAATCAGAAAATTTAACATTTTCTCCCTGTAATTTACAAATCTTTACCCTCACTTTGAGAATTATTACAAATTATTCTATCTTTGTAAATACATTCGCAATAATAGACATTTTTTTCATCTTCTTTTTTTACAAATACCAATTAAATAGCGGATTCTCTATTTTCCATATACTTTTCTTCGACATTTTTTGTTTAATTTATATAAAAACGCAAAACATAATGATGATTGATAAAGTGAAATTTAATCATTGGGGATTTTGTCCATTCCTCACTGCTCGCAAATAGCGGGATAAAATAGAAAGGAAATATTTATATGCGCAAATATACGATTGCATTGCTTATATTTACTATGTTTTTACCATCCTTCTTGTTTCCTGTTCAAGCAAAGGCCCATACAAACAAAGTCGCTATTGTCATTGATGACTTCGGCAATAATATGAAGGGGACTGATAAAATGTTATCACTTCCTATTCCACTGACTGTTGCCGTTATGCCTTTTCTCCCTTCCACAAAGGAAGATGCGATAGCGGCTCATAAGAAAGGGCACGAAGTTATTATACATATGCCAATGGAACCTATTAAAGGTAAAAAAGAATGGCTTGGACCAAAAGCAATTACAACTGATTTAAGCGACGAAGAAATAAATAAACGACTCGAACAAGCGATTCAAGAAGTACCGCATGCAATTGGCATGAACAATCATATGGGATCAAAAGTGACCGCGGACGAAAGAATTGTACGACTTATACTTGCAGCTTGTAAAAAACACGGTTTATTTTATTTAGATAGCAAAACAAATCCTAAGAGTGTTGTCCCAAAAATCGGGAAAGAATTAGGAGTGCCTATTATTGAAAATCAATTATTTTTTGATGATGTGTATACGGCGGCACATATTTCAAAACAAGCCCAATTACTCATTAAAAAACTTCAAGAAAAACCGATTATGGTAGCTATTGGACACGTTGGACCTCCAGGTGAAATTACATCACGTGTTATAGAAACTTCTATTCCTAACATTCGCGCGCATGCAGATTTTATTTTTTTATCTGATTTAGCACTATCTCCACCTCCTGTTTCAAAATAAGATTCATTACTCACACTAAAAAGGTACCAATCTGCATATAGCAAATTGGTACCTTTCCTTTTCACCTTAAATATAATCTACATGACTCACCCTGAATCCTTTTTTCTCTATTTTTTCGATTAATTGCTTTAATCTTTTTTCATTTAACTCATCTGCTATATTTATGATAACGCGGCGAATATATTGATCACCGTTATCTAGTGTAAATAATCCACCGATATTAAATGCTTTCAACAATGTCCCAAGTTCTTTAATCGTTCCCTTACAATCTTGTGTTGCAATTGTTAATATATAACCACCCGTCCGCATACCGAATGAATCTTCAATAACATCAAAGATATTGGAATGCGTTAAGATACCGACAAATTCATTATAGTCATTTAGCACAGCTAAAAATGGAAGTCGACGAATAACATAAAATGCTCTAAAAAAAGAATCCTTTTCAAAAATAAATGCGGAGGAATCTCCCAGCATATGTTCCGCACTTAATTTCTCTAATCCGCTATTACACTTCTTTTCTAAAAGATCTACTTTATAAATAATCCCTATGAATTTCTTTTCATCTTCTGCTAATACAGGGATTGCTCGAAATCCCGTTTCATTCATAATGTGCAAAGCCTCTTCACCTGAATCGTTCATTTTGCAAAATGTTACTTGCTGTTTTGGCAGAAAATGATATTTAACTCGCAAAATATGTTCCTCCTTACATGTCAACATGTAATCTATATATAATAAGGAGACCTATATTTTATGAGTGAAATTATTTTTAAAACGCTTTCATTTTTTATTGACTTGTAACGACATCACAAACATTTTATATAACAGAGCTCTTTGCACCTTTTATCATTAACAACTTTACATGGTAATTCATTAAATATTCTATACCCTCTAGCCATTTTTTCGCTTCTTCTGGAGTTTTCCCCCACACAATCATGCCATAATTATGAACAAGAACTACTCCTCCACCTTCAATAAAATTCGGTACATTATTTTCTAATAAATCAGCAAATTTCTTCTCATCTTCTACAATGGGAATTGTCATTTCTGTTATACCTTCTTTTCCAAAAACACGTTCCACACTACGTTTATCGAATGTTACTTCCCCTTCTTCTCCATATAACTCTGATATTAAATGACTATCTACAGTCTGCACTTGTAAAATACATTCTGCACTACTTTTTTTATAAATATCCGCATGCATAAACGATTCTGCAGCTGGTTTTTCTTCATTTTCAAATACTGGCTCACACATACAATTAACAACAATAAAGTCTTCTTCTGAAAATAACCCTTTATCTCTTCCCTCAACGTTTATTAAAAAAGTTAACGGCTCTTTTGACGTACAGAGTGATAAACTAATTTTTGTACCATAAAACCAATCACGAAGTGCCAATTCAGATTTCACATCTTTTAATTCATTCCATTTTTTTAGAAAAAATAACATTTCGTCACCCCCGGCATAATATTTATATAATGTTCGAATCCTTTCTATGTAAAAGGAGTATTTTTTGATTATTCTAAAAATTAATTGAATTATCACATGATAACGCCTTTTTGTCAATATAGTTTCATAGCTCTTCTTTAAAATGGGCCATCCATATATCTATACTTCTGTCTATTCCCTATTTCATTTTGTACATAAAAAATACGTTATTCTTTTTAAATCAAAGAATAACGTATTTTCTCATCTTTTATTTCTTTATTGCGTTATATAAAAACTGTGCATATTGTTCACGTGTTACGAAATCATCACCTAAAAAGTTTCCTTTTCCATCACCTTTTGATATATTATTATCCGCTAAAGCTTTCACATAGCCTTCTGCCCAATGACCTTTTGGCACATCAGTAAAGCTCTCTACACTCTTTTCATTTCCCTTTAACTGAAATACTTTTTGTAATACTACTGACATTTCGTATCGAGTTAATACTCCATCTGGACGGAACTCCCCAGTACCATCTCCTTGCATAATTCCAGCTTGCGCAACTGTGGCAATCTCTTGCTCAAACATATGCCCTTTCGTATCTGTAAATCTCTCTTTCTGCTCTACTTTATTTTCTAATTTCAAGTACCTTTGTACTAAAGACGCAACTTGTCCACGAGTAATACGATCCCCAAATCCAAATTGTCCATTTCCATATCCCTTGAAAATATTTTCTTTCGCTAAATAATGAATTGCTTCTTCTGACCAATGTCCTTTTGGTACATCTTTAAATTCTACTACTTCTACTTTTTCATCTTCTTTAGAAGTATTGTTTTCTTTAGAATTGTTGTCCCCTTTACTTTCTACTACATTTTGAATTACAGATCCTGTAAAGAAAATACCTGTATCTGCAAATGGATCTTTCACTCCAAATTCATATACTTTCTCACCTGGTGTACTCCATTTCACTACACCATTACTATACATACCACCATCACTCTTCAGACGGATTTTTGTAGATACCTCGCCGTCTTTTTCGTATATAGGTACTTTTACTTCTTTATTTACTTCTGTATCCTCTAGAAAGACTTTTTGGTTTTGAACATTAATATAAGCCTTCTTACTTAGTTCTATTACTGGTCTAACATCGCGGATTTCATTTGCAACAAAACTTAAATATACTAACTTATTCAACTTACTAACTGGCGATAAGTCTGAAATATAATTTGCTTCTAAATCAAGTTTTTGTAAGTTTACTAGATTTGATAATGGAGTAATATCCTTTAACTCATTATTAGGTACATCTAATTCTGTAAGCTGAGTCATTTTAGCAAGTGGTGTCACATCTTCAATTTGATTTTTACCGATAAATAATTTATTTAATTGATTCATTTGATCAATACCCGATAAATCTTTAACTTTATTACGCGTTAATACTAAATCTTTTAAAGGTAATGAATATAACGGTTTAATATCTTCAATTTGATTACCTGCTAAAGTTAAGTATGTTACATTTTTCAACGCGCTTAATGGAGCAACATTCGTAATTTTATTATTTGCTAAATTCAAGTAATCTAGTTGTTCCATTTTCGCTAATGCTGTTACGTCTTCTATTTGGTTGCCTGATAGATATAAACTTTTTACATTTTTCATTTCAACGAGTGGTGCAACGTTTGTAATTTTATTATTACTCAAATCAAGAGATGCTAAATTATCCATCTTAACAAGTGGTGTTACATCTGAAAATTCATTACCACGCAAAGCTAAATGATTTAATTGCTTTAAATTCGCAAAGAACGACGGATCTGTTATCTTCGCATTCGCAACTGTTAAAGATTTTAAATTTGGCATATATTTTAATGCACTATAATCAAGAATCTCATTCGTGTTTAAAAACAAGTCCTTTACTTGTAATAACTCCTCTTTCGTAATTGGTGTATTTAAATCTTTTCTATTAAATACTTTTTTATTAACAAGTTCTCTTAATTTGTTATCTGTTATCATATTTTGACTATCAACTGGATGATCCGTTTCCGTATTGCCTGAATTAGAATTATCATCTGGTTTCTCTTTTTCTTTGTCACCTACAGTTGGATCTTTAATTTCAAATTGAACTTGATATTTGTGATCATATCCGATGGCCGGAATAAGTATATGCATTTGCATATTATGCTTCTTCTCAAATTCGCCAATTTCAAATTGGACCACTTTCGTTCCATTTTTCCTCTTATCTTCTGATAAAACTTTCACATCTTGAAATACACCAGGTTGGTTTTTATCCTCTATTCTAAGATATTGAAAATAATCGCTATCTTGTATTGTTACAGTAACGATTTTTTTCCCATCTTCAATTGCTAATTTAGGATTTTTTATGTACTGAGAAACCATAGATGGCTCATCTTTTTGATCCTTATATATTTTAATCTCAGTATCGTATGTACGTTCACTAGCTGCTGCCACCGACTGGTTTGCTTCAGCTTTTAGTGCTGCTAATGCTGGAGTAGAGTATGTAGCAAATGGAATTGCTAATGTTGTGGCTACTACTAGCGCCTTAATATAACTTTTTTTCAAAATAATATCCCCTATCATATATAATTTTCATAATTGATAAATGTTATCAATTATCTACAAATAAATGATAATGAATATCATTATCATTGTCAATGGTAATATTACACTAAGTTTATATTTCCAAAGATAAAAAATAAAAAACCCTTTAATCAAAGGGCCTTTTTACCTAGCGTATGAAGAATTTCACTTTTTTCTTTTTCATTAATAAAACCAATTTTTTGCAAAATATTTGCATACAATACAAGTTTATTATATATCCGTTCTGACATGCTTCTCCCTTCTTTCCTTCGACCAACTTTTTTTGTATTGGTAAATTATATGAAAGAGATGAGAAAATGTGTCCACTTTTTGCATACATACAAATCTTTTATCCCGCTATTTGCGGACAGTAAAACTCCCACCTCAAAAACAGGTGGGAGTTCAATTTATTTAGCAAATTGTCCATTGAATATTATGATTTTTGACTTCCGCTTCAAAACTATAGGGCATTTTCTTATCACAAATTACATGTTGAATACGTGAAAATGCTGCTATTCGATAATTTCCTTTTACCCCTACTTTTGTATGATCACATAAAATATATGTTTTCTCCGCTAATTTCAGCATCGCTTCTGACAGTTTCGCCTTTTCTAATTCAAAACTAGAAACCCCAAAACCAGGTAACAATCCATCAATCGAAACGAATGCTTTATGAAAATGAAATTGCTGGATTACTTGCTGCGAAATAGAACCTGACACACGTGAATGCTTTGGAGATACTTTTCCACCAATAAATAAAACTTCACCGTGAAACATCTTTTTATTAATAGAAGAAATTAATTGTGTAGCTACTGGAAATGAACTTGTTACAATCGTTAAATTTTTACGATGAACAAGATATGGCACCATTTGAAGTGGTGTACTTCCATCATCAATCGCAATCACATCCCCATCTTCCACAAACGTTGCTGCTTTATACCCAATTCTCTTCTTCTCTTCTATATGCAGCATCTCTCGTTCTAACATTGGTGCCTCTATTCCAGCTCCCGGAAGTTGGACGGCTCCACCATACACTTTCTTCAACTTCTTTTCACGATCCAATTCTTCTAAATAACGACGAATCGTCTCTGTTGATACAGCAAACTCTCTCGCTAACTCTGAAACTTTTACTTTCCCTTTAAACTCTACCTTCTCAAGAATGGTTCGCTTTCTTTCTTCACCTACTACAGACATAGCTTCACCCCATTGATTTCTACCTCATACACTGCCTTACTTATACAAAGTTATAACTTTCTTTTTCAGTTAAAATTTCTTCATGAATATGAATACCACGCTTTTTTAGTTCATCAAAAATAATTTGTGGATTTACAAAAGCTTCCTCAGGTGTCACAACACCAACTTTATTTACATTCCCATTTGCGATTAACTCTGTAGCAATCCCAAATGGAATACCGACGTTTCTCGTATAAGCTCTTAATTTTTCCCACCCTACAACAGAACCATCAGATAACGGGTGTGTATGATATAATATGTGCCTTTGTTTCTCATTATTTTTCATACCTATTACTTCTACATGAAGTGCATAACCGTAAATTTCTGTTTCTTTCCCTTCTTTCGATTGCAATAAATACTTCGAAATACAATCCATAATACCAATTTCTTTCCCATTTATGTCAACCAGATCATTACGCAATATACCATAATCATATAAAGCACGTACGAGCTGCATATTTTGCTTTGGCCAAGTTCCTCTCGTCTCTATCAGTTTGACGCCTTTATTTTCTAGTGCTTTTGCTAACGTAATCGTTTCAGAATGCGGTATTATATACTGCGTTGCCTTACCATAAGGCGCCGGTAATTCAATTTCTCTTGGACGCGCAAACGGAGGTACTTGCTTAAACTCACCATCTTCATATACTGTACGCGATGGTAAATGTGGATCATATTCATATGTCGTTGTTTCTGTAATTGATGCAGAAAAAGCAATTGGACGGTACGAGCCATGACTTACACGTACTGACTCTACAGTATCTAGCTGATTTGCTGCATGCATTGCCATCATTTGCGTTACACCTGGCGTCATACCAAAACCGGGTAAACACGTTTTTTCATTTTGAGCAAATATAGAATGAGATTCATTTTCTTCACCAAATCCATTCAAATTCACACCGTGACAACCCGCTTCTGCAATACATCGAGTAGACAATCCATTTAACTTAATTGTCGTACCGTCCATTACAATGTCATAACCTTTCATTTTTGCAACCGTATCCTCGTGATTCGTTACATCTACTTTCACAAAATCAACACGAGGATCGTTGAGCCATTCTACTACTTTCAGGCCCTCTTCTTCATTAAAATCAGCTACTGTAATCACCTCAAAAGATGAAAATTGCACTAAATCTAAAATTGCTTCACGACAAATTTTACCTGCTCCACCTAAGCAAAATACTTTCAACCTATAACAACTCCTTTAGCGATACTATCAACTAAGCGATGGATATCTGCCTCATGTACATCACCGATATTTCCAATGCGGAATGTATCTACTTTTGAAATTTTACCTGGATAAATAACAAACCCATCGCACTTTAATTCATTATATAACTGCCCAAAATCAAACCCCTCTTCTGGATAAATGAAGGATGTAATAATAGGCGATTGATATTTTTCATCTACTAGTGGCTTAAATCCGATTTCTCTCATTCTATTCACTAATATTTTTTGATTGTTATAATATCGATTGTAACGCGCTTCTACTCCGCCCTCTTTTTCTAATTCAAGTAGTGCTTGATAAAAAGCGTGTACAACATGTGTAGGTGACGTAAAACGCCATTTCCCATTTTGATTTTCCATCGTTTCCCACTGATCAAATAAATCTAATGATAATGAACGTGCCTGCCCTTTACATTTCACCAATTCATCGCGCTTTGCAATAACAAAGCCGAATCCAGGAACCCCTTGAATACATTTATTCGCACTACTAATTAGAAAGTCAATTTGCAACTCAGCGATATTTATTTCAATACCACCAAAACTACTCATTGCATCAACTAGTGTTACTTTTCCGTATTGCTTCCCTAATTTACATACATCTACAATTGGATTGATAATACCTGTTGTTGTTTCACAATGAACAACTGCAATATGTGTAATCTCTTTATCTCGTTGCAATATCTTTTCTACCTCTGCAATATTAGTAGGCTCCCACTCTTCTGTTTGACTGACCACGACATCTATATGTAACAGCTCTGCCATTTGTACAATTCGCTTACCGTACGCACCATTTGTACATACGAGCAGCTTTCCATTTTTAGGAACGACAGATCCAATCACTGCTTCAACTGAAAACGTACCGCTTCCTTGCATGAGAACAGTTGTATATGTCTCTTCTTCCTTCGTTGCTAACGATACAAGCTTAGCTCTTACCTCTTGTACCATTTTGTTATATTCAGCATCCCACGTACACCAATCGTATAACATAACTTCTTTTACTGTTTTGGTTGTTGTTAATGGTCCAGGCGTTAATAATAAATAGTGATTTTCAGTCATGATCCTATTCCCCTTTTATGAAATAATAAGTTCTTGTTTCTCGATATGTTCCATTACGTTTTCGAGTTCCTGCATCGTTTCTATCGTAAAGTGCGCCCCATTTTCAACGAAACGATTGCGAACTACTTCTATTTTTTCACGAAGTTCTACCGGATCCATATTCTCCACTTCCTCTTCAGTTAAGCCGAGTTCGCTACTGCCGAGAATTACACCCACTGTCCACATACCAGCATTTCTTCCCTCTTTCATATCTGATACCGTGTCTCCAACTTTTATCATATGATTCATTGGATATACACCAAGCTCCATCGCATTTTTATAGCACATCCACGGATACGGACGACCTGCTGGAACATCATCTGGTGTTACAAGAAAATCAGGTTTATACCCTTGTAGTGCTGCTTCTTTTGCTACAATGTCCATCATTTCTCTCGTATAACCAGTCGTTGAACCAATTTTAATTCCTCTTTCACGTAAAGAAGCAATCACTTCTTTTACTCCATTAATCGGCGACGCATAGCGCGGTAAAATAGTGAAGAGAATCTTTTCGAATTCTTCATACATCTCCTGAATGTCTGCTTCTGTTGGTAATTGTCCGAAAATATGATTCCACTCACTCGCAATACGAGGCATCTCTGTTAATGCCCTAACATGATTAATTTTCAATAATCCCATTGGCTTACGGGCTTCTTCTGCAGTAATTGCAACACCGCGTTTATGGAAAATCTCCATAAATACTTCCAGTGGTGCAAAACATCCGTAATCAACTGTTGTACCTGCCCAATCAAAAATAACTGCTTCTACTTTCATCCAATCCATCACCCTTCTTATTTATCTTTTTTGCCATTGTGACGTTCGGTTACGAAGTGCTTTCGTTCCCCATTCATATACAACTCTCACTACAATATTTGTAACAACAATAAGTACACTCATTGCAGCTGCTGGTGCTACATTTCCTGCATCATCCATATTTACAATTGATACGGCAGCTAGTTTAAAATCAGCTGCATACAGGAATACAACTGCTGAGACAGTTACCATTGAATTTACGAAGTAGTACATTACCATTTCTAAAATGGCTGGTAAACACATCGGTACCGTAACTCGAAAGAATGTTTTATAAAACGGTATCCCCATCGACTGTGAAACAAGTTCAAACTCTCGGTCCAATTTCTTTAAAGCTGTCGTTGCCGTAACAAATGTTACAGAATAAAAATGAATGATATTGACTAGTACTAGCACAGCAATTGTTCCGTATAGAGAATGGAACGGGTTCGTTACGGAAAGTCCAAAGATTTGTATTGTTGGTTGACTAAAGAAGAAGACGTAGCCTAACCCAAGTACTAAACCTGGTATCGCTAAAGGGACGATAGAGAAAAAGTAACCTGCTTTTCGGAAAAATTGTAGCTGATCTATTTTCTCAATCGCATAAGCGAACATAAATGTTAAAACCGCTCCAATAACCGCAGTAATTGCTGAAACAATTACGCTATTTTTAAATGCTTCAAGTCCATCTCCTGTTAAACTGGAAAAATTAAAATGCTCAAATGTAAAGCTCATATTATATGGCCATACTTTCACACTTGCAGCAATACCAACTGCCACAAATAATAGAATGATCATAAGCGTTACTACGCTACAATATACGAACGAAATAACATCTCGTTTCTTATTATTTATTATTCTGTAAGGTACTGATTTGGAAGATAAGAGATTCGCCTGCTTTCTTTGCGTAATACGATCAACTGCAAAGGCAAATATAGCTGGGATTAATAAAATCATTCCAACAGTTGCACCCATCGGCATATTTTGCTGCCCAATTACTTGCTTATATACGTCAGTAGCAAGTACATTATATTGCCCACCAACAATTTTTGGTGCCCCAAAATCAGTGAAACTAAGTGTAAACACAACGAACATCGCACTAATTAATCCGTACTTTACACTAGGTAAAGTAACAGTGAAAAATTGCTTTGTTTTACTCGCTCCTAACATATTAGAAGCTTCATATAAACGATAATCAGAGCCTTGAAAAGCAATTAATAATATAAGAAATGCTTGTGGAAATGTATACATGACTTCAGCCATTACAATTCCTACTGGTCCATATAAAGGGATTTGTATCCCTTCAAACAAACCAAACATTCCTTTCGTTACTAACCCTTGATTACCAAATAAATATGTAAGTGCGATACCATGCATCATCGTTGGTGCGAATAATGGTAACAACGCAATATATTGAAATACACGCTTTCCAAACACATTCGTACGAGCGATCGCATAGGCGTAAGCGAAAGCGAGTGTTACTGCAATAATTGTTGTCGCACCCGAAATCCATATCGTATTTTGTAATGATTGAACTAGCGTTGGTGTTGTGAAATATTTACTGAAATTCGCAACACCAATGAAAGCTCCATCTTTATCATAAAAAGCTTGTGTAAACAATTGTAGTAGAGGTAATACAAGCATGATCAAAAACGCGAGAAGCATACCAATAATTAATAGTCTTTGTATCCACTCTTCTTTACCGATACGTCTCTTAATCTTTTTTTTCGTACTTTCTACCTTGAAATCTTCTAACATCTCCATCTATACAATGACCTTCTTTCCATATGACAACATATGATTTTCTGAGAAAGAGATTTGAATCGGCTTTCCTTTTCTAATTGCGGTTGCTTCTACTTCTGATGCCAATATATCCACTACAATTTTCTCGTTATAAAGATGTGTTTTTTCTTCTACGACCCGCACTTCCGTCCGATATACAGATCCGCGAAATTCCATGCTTTCCACAACCGTTTTAATACCATCCTTTTGTACAACTGTTACATGCTCAGGACGAATTGCATGTTCTTCATTGTTTTTCGAAAAGAAATTAATAGAACCAATAAAATCTGCCACAAATGGATTGGCTGGTCTTTGATAAATCTCCTCTGGTGTGCCAATCTGCATAATTTCCGCATGATTCATTACAACAATTTTATCGGCCATCGTTAATGCCTCTTCTTGATCATGCGTAACCATAATAGTTGTTACTCCTACTTTTTCTTGCAAATCACGCATTTCTCTACGTAACTTTTCACGCACTTTTGCATCTAAAGCAGATAATGGCTCATCGAGTAACAAAATATCTGGAGACAGAGCGAGCGCACGTGCAAGTGCTACTCGCTGCTGTTGTCCACCAGACATTTGAGCAGGATATCTATCTTTTACATTCAGCAAATCTACAAGTTCTAACGCCTCTAGCGCTTTCTCTTTTACTTCTGCTTTTCCATATTTTTTTGTCTTTAAGCCATATTCAATGTTTTCAAGTGCTGTTAAATTCGGAAATAATGCATACGATTGAAACACCATTCCGAAATTCCTCTTTCCAGGAGGTAATGCTGTAATATCTTTTCCATCCACAGCGATACTACCTGTTGTTGCCTCTTCTAGCCCTGCTAAAATTCGAAGCAATGTTGTTTTCCCACAACCACTTGGGCCTAATAAACATACAAACTCATTTTTTTTCACAGTAAAAGAAATATCTTTTAACGCTGTAAATGCATCAAACTGTTTTTGAATGTGTTGAATTGATAAATATTCGCTCATTTTTTCTCTCTCCCACTCACTTACTTTTTCGCTTCTGCTTTTTGGCCAAACTCTTTTTCCCATTTTTCTAAAATTTTGTCACGATTTTCTGCTGCCCATTTAAAGTCATTCTTTTTGTATAACTTTTCTGTCACATCTTTAGGGAATCCATCTGGAAGTTTATAATCATTTTTAATTGTCGCGAATCCATTTTTCTCGAAGTATAACTTCATTACATCATCAGTAATTGCCCAATCTAAAAATGCTTGCGCTATTTTCTCATTTTTTGCATTATCTTTTTTAATAAGTGCGTTCGCTTCTACTTCCCAACCTAACCCTTCTTTCGGCAATACAACTTCAACTGGTGCACCTTTTTGTTTCTCTTTCAAAGCACTATAAACCATTGATACGCCAACTGGATATTCACCTGCGCCTGCTAATTTCGCTGGTTTTGAACCTGAATGAGTATAAGTTGCCATATTATCATGAAGTTTCTTCATGTAATCCCAGCCTTTATCTTCACCCATAATTTGTAACCATGCAGAAACTGTTAAAAATCCTGTTCCAGAAGAAGCTGGATGTGGCATAACAAGCGTTCCTTTATATTCTGGTTTCGTTAAGTCTTCGTAAGATTCTGGCATCGGTAAATTTTTCTTCTTTAATTCTTCTTTATTTATAGCAATCCCCGTCATAAATGCCGTATTACCTACCCATTTTTCTGGTTGCTTATCATCTTTAAATTGCGGAAGAACACGATCCGCTCCTTTTGGAGAGTATCCTTTTAACATATCTTTTTTATCTAAAGCTAATAGACTAGACGCTGCTGTTCCCCATACAACATCTGCTTGTGTATTTTTTCCTTCAGCTAGCAATTTCGCTGTAATAACTCCAGTTGAATCACGAACAATGTTCAGTTTCACATCTGGATATTTCTTTTTAAAAGAATCAAGATAAATTGGTACAAGTTCTTCTTCAATCGCTGTGTAAACAGTTAATGATCCAGATAATTTATCATCCTTTACTTTTGCCCCAGCACTTTCTTCTTTCTTTGCACCACACCCCATTAATAACGAAAATACCATTCCAGTTGCTACAGCTTTAAAGATTGTTTTTTTCACTGTCTCTCTCTCCTTTTATAAATCTTATGTACAACTCTAATATAAACAACTAGTGTAAAAGCAGTATTAAACCAACATTAATCTTTTGTTTGTTGTTTGTTTTTGTGTAATACGTTGCTACTTCTATGTTTTTTCGCATTTTTCTGCTAATAATGAACACTAAATTTACAAATAATTAAAAAAACCTTTATAATCCCACAAAAAAATGAGGCGTTTGTAAAAAACGCCTCATTTTTGTTTACCTTTTTTTGAATTACGATTTGCATACTTCGCGCTATTTTCTCCTTCATACTCTAATGCAAATTCTGCATCTGGTAAGCTTTCTTTCGGAGTTTTATTATTGTTGATTGCCGCATTTTGTTTCACTTTTCTTTTTACCAATACATTCACCTGCTCTCAAGAATTCACTTTCTACTCTAGTTTGAAACAACATTAAATAATTATTACTGGCAAGTGTTAACAAGTACATAAAGCCGCTAGATGGAAATACTACCTATGAAAAAACATTAGAAAAGGGGCGATTATTTTGAAGAAGAAAGATAAAATCCAGTCACCAATTTTAGATGAAACGCTCCCGCATCAAATGAATTTCCCATCTTTTAAAGGAACAGGAAAGAAGATGCAACAACCTTTCATAAATCAATATGACGTCGTAATCGGAGACAGTAAATATGATTCCGAGAATAGTCCACTTCACAATTGGACTGATGAAGTAGACCCTGCCATTATGGCTGGAGAAGAATGGATTCATCCTACAAATGATATTGGGTGGATTTCAGAAGAAAATCAAGAGTTGCTAAAAAAAGAAGTGGATAATAAGAATGAGGCTTTTATGCATCCGCAATTTGGCATTAACGACTAAAAAACCATTCTACCTCACATAGGTAGAATGGTTTCATACTATCCAATAATAATTCTCTCTTTCGGGTATTTATAGCGAGGTGGCTGTTCTCTTCCCCCACTAGCCAGTATAAATGTTAAAATACCGACACGCCCAATAAACATAAGTACAATGAGTACAAGTTTACCAACAGTTGTTAAATCTGACGTAATACCTGTCGATAGCCCTGTCGTTCCGAAAGCAGAACACACTTCAACAATTAAACTCATAAGCGGTACATTTTCCGTAATAGATAAAATAAAGAGTGCTGTGGCACATAATAAAATCCCCATCGTCATAACGACAGATGCTTTTAGCACGTCTTCTTCATGTAACTGACGTTTGAAGACTCTAACCGTTCTTCCGCCTCTTGCAAAAGTGTATAGCGATAATATACTAACAGCAAATGTTGTTGTACGTATTCCGCCCCCAACCGAACTTGGAGATGCCCCTATAAACATTAATATACTCATAAATAAAAGCGTCGATTGTGACAATTCACGTATATCCATTGTAGCAAGTCCACCGCTTCGCGTCGTCACAGATTGGAATAATGTATAGAAAACTGTTTCATGCCATGACTTTCCTGCTAAAAATTGATTTCGTTCTAGTAAAAAAATCATAATGGTTCCAACGATAACGAGGGCAAAAAATGTTGTTGTCGTCAATTTTGTAAATAACGAAAAGCGGAATAGTTGCTGTCGCCTTTTACTAAAGAATTGCTTTATTTCCATTAACACCGGGAAGCCAATCGCTCCTAAAACAATAAGTAACATATGAATCATTTGCACAATATAATCTTTTTTGTACGGAATTAGTGATTGTCCAGTTAAATCAAATCCGCCGTTCGTGGTTGCACTAACAGCGGCAAAGAAACCGTGAAAATAAGCTTCTTGCCAAGTCGGAAAATAAAGTAGAAATCTTGTACCTAATAGTATCGCTCCAATAAGTTCTATCGAAATAATTACAATTAAAATAGAACGCATCAATTCTACAAGGCCTGATAAATTCCCTTGATTATGGTCTGCCATAATGAGTCTTCTTCTCTGCAAACCGATCTTTTTCCCCGTTATAATCCAAACAAACGTACCAAGTGCCATAATTCCTAAGCCGCCTAATTGTAAAATAAGGGCTAACATAATAATTCCTGCCGTAGTAAATGTATCTGAAATCGTAACAACAGACAGTCCCGTAACACTTACCGCACTAACAGATGTAAAGAGGGCATCGATAAATGTCCATTTCACACCAGACTTCGTAACAAACGGGAAACTAAGCAATATCACCGATACAACTACTGCTAATAAATAAAATAAAACAATGAGTTGTACAGGACGTAATTTTTGTAAAAACTTTTTTATATCTCTCATTCCATCACTTCGCTACCTTTTTTCTATCGATTAAATAAAGAAAAATCTTCACTTTCTTTATTTGTAAATAACTGCTCAAATAATTTGGCAAATACCATTCCATACACAGTTCCATTACCTCCATATGGCAATGCGTAAAATAAATTATGTATCTTTTTGTCTTCTTTTAAAATAGGGAGACCATCATGACTACCTCCAAATGCTGCCGCCCAATAGTACTCTGCCTGTATATTCTTATACTGCGGGAACATCTCTTTTACAATGTTAATAAGGATATCACGCTTATGCAATAATTTCGTATCACCAATTGTTTGAATTTGCATCACTTCATCTAATCCGCCTACAATAATACGGTTTTGATACGTTCGAAAATATAAGTAAGGCCGTGCTGTTTCCCAAATTAATGATCGTTCATGCCAGCCTTCAAATGAATCTACCTTATTTGTCACCACTGCATATGATGTTTCCACTGTTGTATTTTTTTCTTTCTTTTCGAAAAGTGCTTCATAACCTGTCGCCATAATAATATTCTTTGCTACAATTTGATTTCCTGTTTTCGTGTAACAAATTAAATCATTTTGGCGTTTTTTTATATGTATGGCCTCTGTATGCTCAAGTATAGTAGCTCCCATTTGATTTGCTTTATGCAAAAGGCTATGCGCTAATAAATACGGATTCACTTCGGCATCACCATGCGTATATAACGCTGCTTGTTTTATAAATGAATACTTCTTCTTCATATGTGAATCGGTAAAATATTCAACCGGGAATCCATAATGGCGTAACGTATTATATTCTTCTTGTAAAAACGATACATCCTCATTTCTACTTGCATAATACAAACTACTTCGCGGAATAAACTGGGGATCAATATCGAGAGTCGGTACAACTTGCTCCATTGTTCGTAGCGCTTCGTAACAAAGCTTATATGCTCGTACCCCTTTTTTTTCACCAAATGTATGGATAAGTGAGGTTAGCGATTTATCATGAAGAAATTGTAGTAAACCTGTATTAGCAGCTGTGCTACCACATGCGATTGCTCGTTTTTCAATGAGCGTAACACGCATTCCAATTTTCGCTAACGAATACGCTATATGAGCACCTGCTTCTCCGCTTCCGACTACAAGCACATCACATATCATATCATTTTCTAATGATGGATAACAAGGTATAGAAACTCCTGTATTCCAAAACAACTTACCAGTCATAAGTTTCATAATTATACTCCTAAAATATAAATTTCTCCTTTCTATCTTTTGTTATTTCCCATAAAAAAATCCAACTAACATACGCTAGTTGGATTTTTTATTTTTAATTAGAACGCTCCTCCAGCCAATTTCCAACCGTCGGATATGTTTGTTTTACCGCTGTTCCACCGTAAACGATCGACATATGTCCCGTTGGTAAACATACATATTGTTTATCTTTGCTAGAAATATGTTCTAGCAAAGCTTCTACTTGGCATGGCAGGGCGATATGATCACGTTTCGCAGAAATATTTAAGACATTCGCCTTAATATTTGCAAGGTCTACCTTTTGTCCACGAATAACGAGTTCACCTTTCACTAATTTATTATTTTGATAAAAATCACGAATCCATTGTCTATACGATTCACCCGGGAATGGAATACCGTCACCAACCCACTTTTGAACTAATTTCCAGCTTTCGACGAAGCGCTCATTTTCTGAACGATCAAGTAAAGCGACATATGGACCTACAAAGTTTGTAATTGGTTTTAACATCTTATTTCCGAAATCAATCATTTCTGGCGGAATATTTCCGAATGTATCAACCGCTTTATCTAAATTGAAGTATTTCTCATCTAATAAAGGACCGTATAATCCTGTTTCAGAGAAATCAAAAGGACTTGTCATAAAGATTAAGTTGCGAATTGGCATGTGCGGATGAAGTGCTGCATAAATAGAAGTTAGCGTTCCACCCATGCAATAACCAAGTAAAGAAATCTCGTCCGATTTCGCAGTTCTCATTACTTTCTTCACTGCTTTTGCAATATAATCAAACACGAAATCATCAAATTTCAAATGACTATCTTCTAAACCAAATGTGCCCCAATCAAGCATATACACATCAAAACCACGATCTACTAAATATTCCACTAAACTATTTCCTGGAGTTAAATCCATAATATACGGTTTATTAATAAGCGCGTATATTAATAGGATTGGAACTCTCTGTGTTTTTTCTTGTTTTGGAATGTAACGATACAGCTTCGTTTTATTCTTCGTCCAAATAACTTCTTTTGGTGTTAAACCAACTTGTGGTTCTGGTTCGCGCAATAAAACTTCGCTCGCTCTTTTCACACGGCGATATGCTTTACGATATTCTTCTGGGTACAACTCCAATTGCTTTTCCCATTCCGTTACGAATGTAGTCATTTTTCTATCTCCTTTTCGGTAGATTTATTTCTAAAAAAAGAAGTGCATTCCTGCTATGGATATGCACTTTTTTCTCGATTCATTACATGTATAATCCACCGTTAATGTTTAATTGCTGACCTGTGATATATGCACCGTCACGGCATAGGTATACTACACCTTTTGCAATTTCATCAGCTTGACCAAAACGTTTTTTCGGGATTTTCGCAACGATTTTTTGACGTACTTCTTCTGGTACTTCTGCTACCATTTCAGTATCAATAAATCCTGGGCAAATTGCGTTTACAGTTACATTTGTTTTTGCAAGCTCTAATGCTAATGATTTTGTAAATCCTAACATACCTGCTTTTGCTGCAGAGTAGTTTGTTTGTCCAAATCCACCAGCTTGGCCAATAATAGAAGAAATACTAATGATTCTTCCTTCTTCTGCTTCCGATATGTATGGAAGTACCGCGCTTGTTGTATTAAATACACTGCTCAAGTTCACGTCAATTACGCGCTCCCAATCTTCACGATTTAATTTTTTGAATGTACGATCTCTTGTAATACCAGCATTATTAACAAGAATATCAACTTTACCAAAATGATTCACAGCTTCTTCTACAAGTCTGTTTGCATCTTCTACTTTCGAAACATCCGCTTGAACTGCATAAACGTCATGTCCTTCTTTTCCTAATTCATTTACTAAGTTTTCAGCTGCTTCTTTACTGCTGTTATAGTTAATAACTACTTTTGCTCCCTCTTGTGCTAATGCTACTGTAATTGCTTTTCCAATTCCTTTTGCCCCACCTGTTACGATTGCTACTTTGCCATTTAATTGAACCATTTCTTTTCCCCCTTAAATGAATTTGTGAACGATTGTTATGAATCATTTTGGTACTCATATTAATAGAGTCCATATATTAATTATGTTTCGTTGTTTATACATGAAAAAGAGATTCTCCCTTTCCCTTTTACACGTTATAAACAAACGCTATTATCATTTTTTATTTTCTGGCTTATTCGCAGGTTTTACTTCTTCTTTTGCAGGTACTTGTAGTTTCGCTAGTACTGCATTTTGCTTTTCTAGTAACTCTAAAATTTGATCAACTTTCGTTTCTAGCGTGCGAATATCTTGTTTTACTTTCGTAACATCACGCTTTAATGTAGGAGCTTGTCCTAATGAATCCACTTTCTCTTCTAGAATTTCCTCAATGTTATCAACTTTATTTTCTAAATTGATAACAAGCGTAGCTACTCTAGCGATATCCTCTCTCGTCGGCACATTCACCTGTTCTAAATAATTTTTTGTCGTATCATTTAATGCTTTTTGATAAAACAAATTCAAATCTAGAACGCTGCCCATCCAAGCAGAATATTCTTCTGTTTTAATTGTTTCATTGAGCGCTTTTCCCCAAAATGTTTCGGTTTGTTCATAAGCATTTTTCCATGCTTGCAATGGATCGAATTTTTGATCAATCACTTCGCCTACACTCCCTTTTTCGTTTTTGAAACAATTCAACCTATTCACTATTTTCTAATATTCTGAATAAAACTTCAAGTCTATATTTTATTTTTCTTTATTTTCCGATAAATGTGTTGACATTAAAAACAGATAGGTGTAAATTGCACTTATAAGCAAAAAAATTCCATCTAACTGATTCATGAGGTGATGCACAATCATGCTACATAATGAACCAGAACACCCAGAAAGTTTGGAAAAAAACCAAGCGAAACAACCAAACTCCATGCCCAAAAACTTCTTAGTTCCTTTCTTACTTCTCTGTCTAAAAGACTGGAGTCTTCATGGTTACAAACTCATTCAAATGCTAATGGACATCGGCTTTTCTTCTGTTGACCAAGGTAATGTGTATAGAACATTGCGCAAGTTAGAAAAAGAAAATCTCATTTCTTCCACTTGGGATACAAGTGAAGGCGGGCCAGCGAAACGAATTTATTCTTTAACAGAATATGGAGAGCAATATTTAACAACATGTGCAACTTCTTTTGAACATTATCAAAATATGTTGCGGACGTTTTTTACGTTATACACCAATGCGTTCTTTCCATTTTCTACTTCTCCAGAAAAGGATGAAAAGGATTCTTCATCTTCACCTGGTGGTACAGCAGAGTAATCTGCGTTCACAATATGCAAAAAAACATTTGGAGGTCAAACAATGGAAACTAAGCCATACGAATTAGTCGATGCATTTTGGAAAAACTGGTCTCAATCTCTTTCCCTCTTCTCTTCAGCTGGGAAACAATTAGAGCAACTTACTTTAGAAACTTTAAAACAACAACAAGACGCTTTGCATAAATTAACATCAGGAGTAGATGAACTAGAAAAAGAACTACAACAATTCACTGCTCAGTTCAATAACCAATATACAGATTACGTGAAGCAATTAACTGGAAACTCCTTAAATGATCAAATTAACGAGTGGCAAGGGAAATGGAATGAACTTTCTAATCAAATGCACCAACTGACTGTTTCTCCTACGAAAACATCTTTGTCTATTCTTACTCAAACTAGCGGTCAATTTGAAGAAACAACAAAACAATTTATTGAACAACAACAATTACAACGTGAAGAGGTTCAAAAACAGTTAGAAGTTTTTTTGGGAGAGTTCAAATCCAAACAACTAGAACTCGCAAAGCAGTTCGAGGAAAACTCAAAAAATTTATTTACTTCCATCAAGTAAGAAAAATGTGGGAGCTAACTGCAGCACAAACAAAACTCTTTCTTCCTCCTACTACATCAAGATGGCTAGCATTTTTCGATATGGAAAAGAAGGAGGCCAAAATGAATCCATTTCAAGAAGCACAAACTGTTCCGGAGCTTCGTTATGATGAGATTCAAGTCGGTGATCAAGCATCCCTTACAAAAACTATTACGGATGAGGACGTTATTAATTTTGCAAAATTAACTGGAGATGTGAATCCTATTCATATTTTAGATTCTTTTGCAAAAACGACAATGTTTAAAGAACGTATTGCTCATGGCATGCTCGTTTCCAGTTTCATTTCGACGATTCTTGGAACGAAACTCCCTGGCAAAAACACGATTTATTTATCTCAAAACGTTTCATTCCGTGCTCCTGTCAAAATCGGTGATACACTTCGCGTCGTGGCAGAAGTCATTAAAAAACGAGACGATAAAAAAATCATTACGTTGCAAACAAACATATATAATCAATCCGGTGATATTGTCGTGGAAGGTACAGCGACAATACTGAAAAAAGAGTAGCAAATTTGCTACTCTTTTTTCTATCCAATAACTTCTAATCACACCGATTACTTCCGCGTATGAGTACGTCGTTTCCACATAAAATAACGTTACCAGTTTAGATAAGTATTTAGCTGAATTGGACTACTCATAAGGATGTGTATCAACATGGTAAAAACAAACAAATTACTAGTTCCAGGTGCAGAACAAGCGCTTGAACAATTTAAATATGAAATCGCACAAGAATTCGGTGTTAGCTTAGGTTCTAATACAGCATCTCGTTCTAACGGTTCAGTTGGCGGTGAAGTAACGAAACGACTAGTCGCTTTAGCTCAACAACAATTACGTGGATAATACAATAACCTATGGCTTAGAGGCAGATATTCTCTGCCTCTTTCTATTTTTAACATACATAATCGTGCTTTTTCACATACTAGTAAGAGCAAACTGAAAGGAACGATATGTGACATGAAACGGATTAATATTAGCATGAGTCCTCCCCGTGTTCTTACTTTGTCTTTTATTATGTTATCAGTTATCGGTACATGCTTATTAAAACTACCAATTGCTACAACAACTTCTATTTCATGGATCGACGCTTTATTTACAACAGTTTCTGCTTGTACTGTTACTGGGCTTGGTGTTGTAGACACCGGAAAAGTATTTACTTTGTTTGGACAGTGTGTCATTTTAACGCTTATACAAGTAGGGGGACTTGGCATTATGAGCTTTGCCGTTTTAATTGCGATTATGCTCGGCAGAAAAATTGGTCTTCAAAACCGAATTTTACTACAACAAGCGTTAAACCAAACGAACATTGGTGGTGTCATTCGTCTTGCCAAAGCATTATTTTTATTCTCTTTTACAGTCGAATGTATCGCTACTTTGATTCTTTCTTTTGAATGGGTACCAAAATACGGGATTGCTAAAGGGATCTATTATAGCTTTTTTCATTCGATCTCTGCTTTTAACAATGCTGGTTTTTCTGTGTGGAGCGATAATTTAATGTCCCATTCTCATAGCATTCTTGTCAATCTCGTTATTTCCTCCCTCATTATTTTAGGTGGGATTGGTTTTACAGTAATCGTAGATATAAAAAGAAAGAAAAATTTTAAAAACCTTACATTACACTCAAAACTTATGCTCTCTTCTACTCTAATCGTCAATATTATTGCGACTGTTTTTATTTTTATATTCGAGTTCCACAATTCCCTTTCTATGAGAGGATTTACCCCATTTGAAGAAGGAATGGCCGCTTATTTCCAGGCGGTTTCAACTCGTACTGCCGGGTTTAATACAGTTGATATTTCTGCATTATCAAAGCCTTCCCTACTATTAATGATGCTCCTTATGTTTATTGGCGCTGGTAGTGCTTCAACCGGTGGTGGAATTAAGTTAACAACATTTTTAATCATGTTTTTTGGGGTATTTAAATTTTTACAAGAACAAGATGATATTGTCGTTTTTAAAAAATCTATTAAAGATACTCTCATTGTCAAAGCATTGACCATCACTATTATTTCCATTTCATTTATCTTTTTTGCTATTTTAATTTTAAGTATTACTGAGCGAGTTCCTCTATTGATGAGTGCTTTCGAAGTATTTTCAGCATTTGGGACTGTCGGTCTCAGTATGAATTTCACACCTCACTTAACTATGATCGGAAAAGCTATTATCATCTTTATGATGTTTTTTGGGAAAATGGGACCTTTAACATTGGCTTTTTCATTTGCACGTAAAAAGAACCGAAAAATAAAATATCCGAATGAAGATATTTTAACAGGTTGACAACCGTATACATTATCCATATAATGAGAGTACAATAGCATATCTCCAAAGGGGAGTAGCGTCCAAGAATATTTCTTGGAAACAAAGTCGTCATTACGTAGAACTTAGTTCTTCCGGCTTTGTTGGCATTTTCATTACATATGTCTAGCAAGACCTTTGCCTATTAACGGCAGAGGTCTTTTTTGTATTAATTCCCAAATTCTTCCAAAGTTAATAGGCAGGAGTATGGGGAAACTAAATAGTGGGGAAATTCTTCACTTATTTAGTACTTATAGAAATGAGAGGAGAATGTACATGGATGTATCATTATTATTGGAGTATGGTTGGGTATTACTCATCCTAATTGCACTAGAGGGGATTTTAGCGGCTGATAACGCTCTCGTTCTTGCAATTATGGTAAAACATTTACCAGAAGAAAAACGAAAGAAAGCACTATTTTACGGATTAGCGGGGGCATTTGTTTTCCGATTCGGATCGTTATTTATGATTTCGTTCTTAGTTGACGTATGGCAAGTGCAAGCAATCGGTGCCATTTACCTTATGTTTATAGCTGGTAATCACTTATTTAAAACGTATGTTAAAAAGAATACGGATGAAGAAACAGAAGAAAAAGAAGCAAAGAAAAAACAAGAGAACTTTTGGTGGACTGTATTTAAAGTTGAGGTTGCTGATATCGCCTTCGCAGTTGATTCAATTTTAGCTGCAGTTGCGTTAGCAATGACTTTACCAAAAACAGGATTAGGTACAATTGGTAGTCTTGATACTGGGCAATTCGTTGTTATCTTTGTAGGTGGACTTATCGGGTTAATCATCATGAGATTTGCAGCAACTGCTTTCGTACAAATCTTAAAACGTAAACCAGGACTTGAAACTGCAGCATTCTTAATTGTAGGTTGGGTTGGTGTGAAACTAGCAGTTTATACATTAGCGCACCCTGCATTAAATGTAATTCCGCATTCATTCCCAGAATCTACACTATGGAAGCTTACATTCTGGATTGTATTAGTCGGAATCGCAGTTGGCGGTTGGTTCTTCTCGAAAGAAGTAGAAGTAAAAGTAGAAAAGAATTTAGACGAAAAAGCGCTATAATTACAGCGCTTTTTCTTTTTCCCTTCCCCTCTCAATGTCCAGAAAAAATTCTATTATACTACCACTTGTAAGCGTTTTCTCGATATATGTATGTCCTTTTTGTGAAACATTGCACAAACTTATTGAAACTAAGAACAATTCCATGTACTTTATTCATATAAGGAGTATTTATAGATGATGTACTAAAGGAGCGTATTACTCATGCTAGAGCAAGGAATAGATTATGTTGTCAAACTGGCTAAGAGCAAAAAACAAATGCTAGATACAAACCCGATGCAATATTTCATTCGTGCCGCACTTGCGGGTATTTATATCGGTTTTATTATTGTACTATGTTTTAAATTAGGTAACTTTTTTCACATTGCAGATTCACCGGCAACTTATTTAGCTGCTTCTATGTTTTTCGGAATTGCCCTCGTACTTATTATATATGGCGGTGCTGAATTGTTTACTGGAAACACAATGTACTTTACTGTAGCAACTTTAAGAAAAGAAACAACGATTTCTGATACACTTCGTAACTGGGTCGCTTGTTATGCAGGGAATTTAGCTGGAGCTTTATTCTTTGCCTTACTATTTTATGCAACTGGAATTTTCGAAGCAATTGATCACGGCCATTTCATGAATAAAGTAGTAGAAGGAAAAATGAATACACCTACAATGCAATTATTCTTTAAAGCAATTTTATGTAACTGGCTTGTATGTCTTGCGTGTTTCTTACCTTCTCAAGTTAAAGGTGATACAGCAAAAATTATGATGATGATGCTACTCGTTTTCACATTCTTCTTATCTGGTTACGAGCATAGCATTGCAAACTTATCACTGTTTGCTCTATCTTTAGTTTCACCGCATCCGGAGACAATTTCTTTTGCAGGTGCTATTCATAACTTAATTCCAGTTACAATCGGTAACATTATTGGCGGGTCCGTCTTTGTCGGCATGGTATACCATTACTTAACAAAGAAAGTACCTGACGTGAAACAAGAAGAAACTGAATTAGTAGCGGCTCAACAAGAAGAAATCATTCCGTTACAAGCACATATGAAACATTAAAAACTCCAAAGTAAAACTTTGGAGTTTTTAGCTCCCCACATATTTAACAACAAGGTGCGGATTAATTTCGCCTTCTTCCTTTCCCTTATTAATTCTCTGTTTCATCTTATGCATACCGATGACATCATTCGTATGAAGGTGAATTTCATTTACATATAAACCCTCTTTACAAAAAGCCTCTACAAAATCTAATCCATTTCTTTTCCCCCATCCCATATTAAAATCAAGGGAAAGAATATTCACATCATAATCCCGAACCATTTGCAAGGCACATTCTACTGTAGTGGCGGGCACATACCCGTACGTACAACTTCTTTGATCATCCATATATACATTCATGTTCTATCCTCTCTCTATTTTGTATACGTGAACAACATGTAACATATTGCCCCAAGGCTAATAAAAGGACCGAACGGAATTTGGCTCCTCATTTTCATACGTTTTAATACTATACCAACTCCAAAGAAACAAAGACTAAAGCAAGATGCTAAAAATAAGATCATAAAAATCCCTTTCAGTCCCACTATAAATCCAAGTAACGAAAGTAATTTTATATCTCCTCCACCAAGCCCTTCTGGATATATCTTTTGCATGCAATATAACAAAATGAATATAACGCCACTACCAACTATACTATCTGTCCAAGTCACTAACGGCACAAAAACACATTCTAAAATAAGTAAACAGGCAAACCAAGCTAAAATACGATTGGGGATTAACATATATATGTAATCTGTAACTGAAATAATAAGAAGTAGAGAAAAAAGCGATAAAATGATGATAAGCTCCCGTTCCACCCCAATCATATATACAGTAAGAAGAAATATCATTCCTGTTACAAGTTCAAATACTACGTACAAAATTGAAATTTTCCTCTTACAATTCGTACAACGTCCTCTTTGTATACAAAAAGAAATGATTGGAATCAATTCTTTTGGCTTTAGCACATACTTACAATAATGACAATGTGAACGCGGGGTAATGATAGACTCACCAAGTGGTACTCTCATCGCAATTAACATAAAAAAAGAACCAAACACCATCCCCACTAACAATGCATATAAATAAGTGAACATCCCTTCCTCTCCTTTCCAAAAGAACATAGCAAAAAAAGGAGAGAAATTCTACTTCATATTATTTCTATTCTATTAAAAAAGCAGGCCATTTTCTGGCCTGCTTTCCCCTCTTTTATACGATGAAATATACTGCTTTTAATGGTCCGTGTACTCCGACAACAAGATTCATTTCAATATCTGCCGAGTTACTAGGTCCTGTAATAAAGTTAATACAAGATGCTACTGCCTCGCCATTTTCTACACGTGTGTTCATATCCTGAACTGCTTGTGTAATACGAGGCACAAGTGTTTCACGTGGAATAATAGCAAAGTATACAGTCGGTAAAAAGTGTAAAGAACGACCTTGGCCTTTATGACTTTGTACAACAATCGTACCAGATTCAGCTAAAGTATAATCACTAAATGCGATTCCAATATTCGCTCTTTCTGCGATACGCATATTCTCTTCTTTTTTCTCAGGATCCCATACATTCACTTCAACATTTTGCTTTGGAAGCTCTTCTTTAAATAAAGAAGTCAATCCATAAGAATCAAAACGTTCGTCTGCCGATAACATAATAGGTCCCCCGCCGTTTTCCACGATTACTTTTTGAATATCTTCACGTAAACGGTCGTTTGTCGTTTCCACTACAGTTGTATGAATGTTTGTACATTGATTTTTAAATACTTCTAACAATTCTTCTTTTGAATAATCTTTTAGCGTTTCTACATTCACATTACTTTTCCATGCTGGACGCTTTACGCCTTCCGTTTTCCGCTCACGTCCAAGTTCTTTTGCAATATTATCTAGAAAGGACTCACGGTTTTGAATTAATCCTGTCATTATTTGTCCCCGCCTTTCTTATGATCTTTATACCAATCACGGAATCGTTCTTTACTTGGAGCCGGGAATTCACGAATATCTGTCCAGTTTTTAAGTGGCCCAACACCTTTTGATACACGGTTGCCCGATGTAAATGGACTCATTGCTGCTGGCGCCATTTTTGATCCCATTTTATATAAAGCTGCTGAAGATGCACCCATACTAAACATTTTCATTGCTAATTTTTCTGCAAGTGGTGCACGTCCTTCTTGCTCAACAATTACTTGACGATGTTTTAATAATAAATCATGCAATGGTATTTTTACTGGACAAGCTTCTGTACACGCTCCGCATAAACTAGAGGCATATGGAAGCTCTTTGTAATCATCGTATCCACCTAAAAGTGGTGTTAATACCGCACCGATTGGTCCTGAGTATATAGAACCATACGAATGTCCACCAACGTGACGATATACAGGACATACGTTAACACAAGCAGCACAACGAATACATTGCAATACTGAGCGGAATTCAGACCCAAGAATTTGAGAGCGGCCATTATCAACAACAACTAAGTGGAATTCTTCTGGTCCATCTACTTCCTCTTCTTGGATTGGTCCCGCTACAGTTACATAACTTGTTAATTTTTGCCCTACTGCACTACGACATAGTAAACCAACTAAAACATCTAATTCTTCCATTGTCGGAACCATACGTTCCATACCCATTACTGCAATTTGAGTTTTCGGAATCGACATAACAAGATCGGCATTACCTTCGTTCGTTACTAAACAAAGAGAGCCAGTATTTGCAACTGCAAAGTTACAACCTGTCACACCAATTTCTGCATCCATAAATTTCTCACGAAGTTGTTTACGAACAAACTTTGTCATTTCATATGGATCATCAGAATTTTCATAGCCAAGCTTTTCTTTAAATACATCACGAATTTGCGTTCTGTTTTTATGAAGTGCGGGCGCAATAATATGTGAAGGTGGATCGTTATCTACTTGCAAGATATACTCTCCTAAGTCACTTTCTAACACTTCACAACCAATCTCTTCAAGGGCATGATTCATACTAATTTCTTCAGTTACCATTGATTTTGATTTTACAACTTTCTTCGCTTGTTTCTTTTTTGCAACGTCTTGAATATACTTTGCTGCTTCCTCTTTCGTTTTCGCAAAGTACACATGTCCGCCTCTTTTTGATACATTTTCACTTAACTGCATTAAGTAATAATCAAGATTTTCTAACGTATGTTGGCGAATTTGTTCACCTAGTTCACGCCACTCTTCCCAATTTCCTAATTCTTCCGCTGCTTTTAAGCGATTCGTATATAAGCGCGTTTGCGCAGAAGATACTGCTCCGCGCATAAAAGAATCTTGAATTCCATCGCCAACGCGATCATTAAATTTTTTCTCACTGATTTTCATAGACATAGCTTATGTTCCCCCTTCATGAGCGACTATTTAGTACCTCAGCAATATGCATTACTTTTATTTCTTTTCCTAAACGCTCAATACGTCCGCCAATGTTTAACAAACACCCACAATCTGCACCGATTAAATAATCAGCACCTGTTTCCATTGCACTATCTACCTTCTCATCTACCATTTGCTCAGAAATTGGAGTCATCTTCACTGAAAACGTTCCCCCAAACCCACAACAATTTTGTTCGTTTGGCAGTTCTCTCACAGTTAATCCTTTTACGTTTGATAATAAAATTCCTGGTGCCTCTTTTACTCCAAGCAGGCGTGTCATATGACAAGATTTATGAATAGTAGCTATCCCTGGTAAGCTTGCACCAACATCTGTCACTTTTAAAACATCTACAATAAATTGTGTAAATTCATATGTTTTATCAGCAACCTTTTGTGCACGTTTAGCCCACTTCGGATCATCTTTAAAAACATGCGGATACTCATGAAACATTGTCGCACAAGAACCAGATGGTGTAACGATATATTCTGCATCTTCGAAAGTTTCAATCATATGTTTCATCGCTTCTTTTGCTGCTTCTACATGGCCGCTATTATAAGCAGGCTGACCACAACAAACTTGTGCTTCTGGAAATTCAATTTCACAACCTAAACGCTCCAACACTTCAACTGTTGCTTTGCCGACGTTTGTTTCAAACATATCGACTAAACAAGTAACAAATAAAGTAACTTTCATAATTATTACTCCCCCTTTTTACAACTCCACCAACAAACGTATGGTCATCAGATGACTAAGGAAAGAAGAAGTAGGCTCAACCATGGCCTATCCTCTCCCTCTTCTAAAGAAAACGCTTACTTAATCTTTCTCTATTTTATCAAAAAATTTGATTTTTAAAAGATTAAATTACGAATTTATATCGTTTTTACCTGTGACAATATGTTCTACATTTGTTAAATGATCTAGCATTGCTTGCTGCGCTAATTCTACATCTTGCTTTAACACTGCATCATATATAACTTGATGCTCTTCTATAAGTCGTTCTGATGTTGTTTGTTCACCATATAAAATAATGCGTCTTGATTCACCAATCGTTTCAGCAATCATCTCTGAAACGTGATTCATGAGTTCAAGCAAAATGTTGTTATGCGAAGACTCCGCAATTCCCATATGGAACTGAAAATCTGCTTTTTCGCCAGCCTTTTCATCTCCAATGCTCTTTACCATTTCATCTAACCAATGCTTCATATTTTGCAAATTATCTTCCGTACGTTTTGCCGCAGCTGCTCGAACTGCCCCCACTTCAAGCACCTTTCGTACTTCTAATAAGTTTAAAATATCTTCTTTCTTCATTAATAATTTATTGTTTAATGATTTTGTTAATGAAGAAGAATCGAAATTCTTCACATATGTACCTTCTCCTTGTTTCATCTCAATTAAGCCCATTGCTCTTAGCGCACTTAGCGCTTCACGAACAGCAGATCTACCCACTTGAAACTGCTCAGCTAATTGATGTACAGGAAGTAGTTTGTCACCAGGTTTTAACGTACCATTTTTAATCATTGTTAAAATAGCTTCAGATACTTCTTCGTAAATCTTTTTCGGTTTAATAGATTTGTACTCCAGTTAAATCACCTCAGTATCTTCCAAACAACAATTGAAACGATTTATAAGAACTTTGCATCATAACTATTTTAGAACGAATTGGTAAGAAGTACAAATGTTTTGTTCATAAAATCGTCAAATTTTTAATATTTATTTGATATTAATTTATATTTATTCCTCTATTCATTGCACTCATGAAGAAAAGCATGTCCTTCACGTTAGAACATGCTTTCTTCAACTTGTATTTTCAATTTAATACTAACCGTCGTTCCATACCCTTTTTCACTTTCAATTCGCCACTGTCCATCATGTATATGAACAATTTGTCTGACAATGGCAAGGCCTAAACCTGTTCCACCATGTTGACGACTTCTCGCTTTATCAACGCGGTAAAAACGTTCACCAAGATTTTCTAAATGCTCTGTTTCAATACCGATTCCTGTATCTTTTATGTTTAATTCACAGTAATCATCTATCTGCCTGAGTGTTATCACAATATCCCCATTTTGATTTGTATACCGTATCGCATTATCTAACACGTTATGAAGCACTTGTTGCATACGATCCTCATCAATCATTACAATGATTTCTGGATTTAAATTTGTTGAAATACGAATTTTCTTTTCTATAAACTTAATCTCATACGTATCTAACACATCTTCAATCAGTTGTGAAAAAACGATAGGTTGTTTCTTTAACGGAAAATGTTCACCTTCTAATTGTGCTAAATCTAATAAATCATGAACGAGACGCTGCATACGACCCGCTTCTTTATGAATGAGCTGTGTTACTTTTTCCTGCTGTGGTCCCTTCGCTACACCATCTAAAATAGCTTCACTATATCCTTTTATATAACTAAGTGGTGTTCTTAGTTCATGCGAAACGTTAGCTAAAAATTCCTTACGCTTTACGTCTTCTGTCTCTAAAGAATTTGCCATTTTATTAAATGCTTTTCCTAATCGTCCAATTTCATCTTCGGAAGAAATTGTAATCCGTTCTGAGAAATCTCCCGTAGCCAAATGATTGGCAACTCGTTCCATTTGCGAAAGCGGTCTCGTAATAGCAATAATAATCTTTCTACCAATCCATATTGTCAGTAAAGTCATAGCAAGTGCTAATGGTGCTAAAATAAGGCCCATATCATATATTAAGTCTTTTATACTTTTTAAAGGAATATAAGAATATACAATGCCAACTAACTTTTTATTTTCTAAAACAGGGATGACAACCCCCATAATATTTCGGTCAAAATGTTCCTCATACCCTATCTTTGTCACAGTTTTTCCATCTAATAATGCTTGCCTGTCCCCTTCACTTATAAGAGAATGATGATGCACATCAAAAGGTAAACACGCGCTTAAATCACGCGGATTAGATACGAAAAGAACATCTGAACTAGATATTTGATCAAATGCTCTTACTTTCTCTTCAAAAGTTGCTATTCCTTCACGCTTATCATATTGCGCAGCAAGACGTTTCCCTTCCATTACTAATGAATCTTTTAAATTATCAACGTATAGTTTTTCATACGAGTATAAAGATACAAAATAAAGAAAGGAAACTGTTACACATACTGCACATACTACTGTAAGCCAAAGCTTCTGTACCATCGTAAACATACGTTACACCTCAAATTTATAGCCTACACCCCAAACCGTTTGAATGTAGTTTCCACTTTCTCCAAGCTTCAAACGCATCGTTTTCACGTGCGTATCCACTGTTCTTGTACTTCCGGCATAATCATATCCCCATACCTTTTCCAGCAATTGTTCCCGGCTAAATACTTGTCCCGTATGTTGGCAAAGAAAATAGAGTAAATCAAACTCTTTTACTGTAAGAGAAATCGGCTCACCATCAGCCTCAATCTTCCTACTTTTTTCATTAATAAGTATCGGTCCAAACTGAATCTCTTCTTGTTGCTCTTGCTTTGTATAACGTCTTAGTACAGCTTCCATACGAGCAATTAGTTCTCCAGGACTAAAAGGCTTTACAATATAATCATCTGCTCCCATACGCAAGCCGTTCACCCTATTCCACTCTTCACCTTTTGCTGTTAAAAATATAATTGGTACATCCGACGTTTTTCTAATTTCTTTACAAACTGAAAGTCCATCCATCTCTGGCATCATAATATCTAATACAACGAAATCATAATGATCAGTCTCTAATTTTTTTAGAGCCTCTTTTCCATTTTCAGCTTCTCCCCACTCGTATCCGAAATTATCTAAGTACATTCCAACAAGCTGCCTCATATCACTTTCATCATCTACAACTAGCACCCTATATTTACTCATTGTCCTTCCCTTCCCTCTCTATGAGTTGAAACGGCCCTTTTCCGACTTTAATTGTTTGTTTTATTTTCAAGCTCTTCATATCCATGACACACACTTCATCACTATCATAGCTTGCTACGTATCCTTCTGCTCCGCTCTTCAAAAATGCAAATGGATTCGATCCTACTTCTACAGAAGCCACCTCTTTATACGTGCTAACATCAAACTTTCTAAGCGTATTCGAACCGTGACTTAATGCATATACACTCTTATTATCCTTCGTTATATTCACAGGCATAAACGGAGCATGTAAAGAACGTACCATTTCTCCGCTCTGCAATGAATACACTAATACTTTTTCATTGACTTGATTTCCATCACCATGTCCGCCAATCCATATTTCTTTCCCATCTGGGCTAATTGTCGCTCCCGTTGATGCTGGGGGAATCATAAAGGAGTGTATCACTTCTTTTTTCTTTGTATCAATGGTCGTTAGCTTCGTATCATAAAAGTTTAATACAGATAACTGGTTATCGTGCTCTACCATCGTAATTGGTCCTTTTCCTGTTGATACACTCCCTGTCTCTTTCCCTTTTATCGTAAAGAACCTTACCTTTTGGGCAGTTTGATCGGCAGCAAATAATTGTTTTTTATCCTCGGATACAATCACATTTACAATGCCTTTTCCCGTTTTATATTTTTCCACTTGCCTTCCTTCTGCTAGTGAATATACATACATGTACTCTAACTGCTTGCCATATACAAGTATGTCCTCACCGTTTGGAAGTAGTGCAACTCCTGCCATTGGTTCATTAAGTTCCCATGTCGTAATTAACTTTTTAGTTTTTTCATCAACAAAACTAATACTACCTTCTTTTATATTCGTTGTTATAATAACACTTTTATCTTTAGCAATTGGTGTATATGAACTTCCTTGACACCCTACTAATAGAAATAAAAAACAGAGAAGAAAAACATACTTTCTCAAAAGATTCCCTCCATCTTCGGATGATTTCGTTATAATTGTAAAATAACAAATAAATGTGTGGAAAGTGTGAAATTTTCCTTTCTTACTTCAATTACATATATAATGTACAACAAATAGAATTTGAGGTGTGCAAATTATGCTTTTTCCTGATTTAGCGAATAAAATTGTACGAGAAGTACGCAGATTAATTAAAGAAAATATCATTATCATTAATATACAAGGCGTTATTATCGCAAGTACAGATGTAGAAAGAATCGGCCAATTTCATGAAGGTGCACTCCGATGCGCGAAACAAAAGAAAACTGTCATTATTACAAAAGAAGATGAACGACGTTTGCAAGGCGTAAAGGCGGGTATGAACCTCCCCTTACTATTTCATGACGAAGTAATTGGTGTCATTGGAATTACAGGAGCACCTGAAAACATTTCGCAATACGGAGAAATATTACGTAAAATGACCGAACTACTCATTCATGAAAACTACTTTTTAGAACAACTGGAACTTGAACACCGTTCTTATGAAGCATTTGTCTTTGATTGGCTTCAAAATACCGACTGGTCTCCAAGCTTTCTCGATCGCGCAAAAACACTTGGTATTGATTTATATAAGAAGAAACAACTTATTTTGTTCTCTATCGATCAAAATGACACGATGCTTCAGCGTAAGATTTGGCAACACGTACGCAATCTATTAACAAAGGAGCATCTATTTGTTCGTTGGGGAAATGATCGATTCATTTTATTTACAGCCACAAACTCCAAAGAGCAAACGTATCAATTTTTAAAAAGATTAAAACAAGACTGTGAAACTTTGTTTTCTATTCCTTTATATATTGGGATTGGACAATCCGTTACACCAAGCAATATGAACTTATCGTACGAACAAGCATTACAAGCTCTTTCCGTATCACTTGAAACGAAAAAAATTGTATTTAATGAAGATTTACGTTTAGAAATGTGCTTACAAGATATTTCTGCTGAAACGCGGGAACAGTTTCTAAGGCGTACTATCGAAAACTTACTATCATCTCCTGAGCTTATGCACACTTTACGCTTATTTATTGATTATAACCAATCCTATAAACAAACAGCTGAACAATTACATATACACATTAACACATTGCATTACAGACTTAAAAAGATTGAGGAGCATACAGGACTTGATCCGAAACAATTCAAAGACTTAAACATTTTATACTTCTCGCTCCTCTTATTAGATAATCACACAAAAAAGAATGATAAAAAAGATTAATCTTTAGATGATTATACATAGAAAGAATCCCCCAACTTTTTTATCATTATAATGAAAGCACTGTTACAACGTTTTTTATGATGACTAAATACGTTAACAGTTTGAGGGGGATTTCCAATGTTAGAAAAGCAAATTATTCATTCATTCGTATCCATTGTTGGCGAAGATAATGTAGATACATCCAATATGGGGCGTTTAACGTATAGTTATGATGCCACTCCAAACTTCCAAGCAATGCCTGATGCAGTCATTGCGCCTCGTAATACAAATGAAGTAGCTGAAGTGTTAAAAATATGTAACACTCACAAAATTCCTGTATATGTTCGTGGTTCTGGAACAAACCTTTGCGCGGGGACATGTCCACTTGAAGGCGGTATCGTCCTTATCTTCCGCCATATGAATAACATTTTAGAAATTGATGAAGAGAATTTAACAATTACTGTACAAGCTGGTGTAATTACACTTGATATTATTAAAGCGGTAGAAGAAAAAGGTTTATTTTATCCACCAGATCCAAGCTCGATGAAAATTTCTACAGTCGGCGGTAACATTAATGAAAACTCAGGTGGATTACGCGGATTAAAATATGGCGTAACACGTGATTATGTGATGGGTCTTGAACTTGTCTTACCAAATGGCGATATTATTCGTACTGGCGGTAAATTAGCAAAAGATGTAGCCGGTTACGATTTAACTCGTTTATTTATCGGTTCTGAAGGAACACTTGGCGTCGTAACAGAAGCAATATTAAAACTTGTTCCTATGCCTGAAACGAAGAAAACGATGCTTGCACTATATGAAGATATTAATGAAGCTGCACGTGCTGTTTCTTCTATTATTGCAAATAAAATCATTCCAGCGACACTTGAGTTTTTAGACCAGCCGACAATTGAAGTAGTAGAAGAGTTTGCACAAATCGGTTTACCAACTGATGTAAAAGCAATTTTATTAATTGAACAAGACGGTCCACCTGAAGTTGTCAATCGAGATATTGAAAAAATGGCTAACGTTTGCCGCTCTATGAATGCAGTCGATGTTCGCATTGCAAAAGATGAAGCGGAAGCAGATGCGCTTCGGACAGCTCGCCGTAGTGCACTATCAGCACTTGCAAGATTAAAACCTACTACAATATTAGAAGATGCAACGGTACCACGCTCACAAATAGCTCCGATGGTTGAAGCTATTAATGCCATTGCAAAAAAATATAATATTCCTATTTGTACATTTGGGCATGCTGGCGATGGCAACCTACACCCAACTTGTATGACAGATGCTCGTAATGAAGAAGAAATGCACCGAGCTGAACAAGCTTTTGCTGAAATATTTGCGAAAGCAATTGAACTTGGTGGCACAATTACTGGTGAACATGGTGTTGGTGCGATGAAAGCTCCTTATTTAGAAATGAAATTAGGTAAAGAAGGTATTGCTGCCATGCAAGGAATTAAACAAGCCTTCGATCCAAATAACATTATGAACCCTGGCAAGATGTTCGCGAAAGACACTCGCAAAAGAGTGGTGGTTGAGCGATGACAACATTAAATAAAGAAAACATTCAAAAAGAATTTAAAGAAAGATTAAGTGAAGATGAACTACTAAACTGTATGCGATGCGGTTTCTGTTTACCTACTTGTCCTACTTACATTCAATCTGGATATAAAGAATCACATTCACCACGAGGACGTATTGCATTAATGAAAGCGGTCGTTGACGGTTTAATTGAACCAGATGAAGATGTTGAAAATACATTGAATGTTTGCCTTGGCTGCCGTGCTTGTGAACCTGTTTGTCCATCAGGTGTAAATTACGGACATTTATTAGAAGAAGCTCGTGATATTATAAATCAAAACAAAAAGTTCTCGGTGCCAGTGAGAGCCGTTCGTAAAGTCGTTTTTGAAGGGCTCTTCCCGCATCAAAATCGAATGAGAACATTAACAGGGTTAATCGGATTTTACCAACGTTCTGGTTTACAAACACTAACACATAAAATGGGTATTATGAAGTTATTCCCTGAAACACTTGCAACAATGGATCTCGTTTTACCAAAAGTCCCTAAAATGAAAGCAATGAAAGATCGTCCTGCATTTTTACCTGCTGAAAGTACAAAAAAGAAACAAGTTGCATTCTTCACAGGCTGTTTAATGGATACGATGTTTTTAGAAACAAATAATGCAACGATGAAACTTCTTCAGTTAGCTGGTTGTGATATCGTTATTCCGAAAACACAAAGTTGCTGCGGTGCATTACATGGGCATGCTGGTGAAAAGAGCGGAGCGAAAGAATTAGCGAAACGAAATATAAAAGCATTCGAAGATTTAAATATCGACCATATTATTACGAATGCAGGTGGTTGCGGCGCTTACCTCGTAGACTACGATTATCTTTTAAAAGATGATCCACAGTGGGCTGAACGCGCAAAGCAGTTTGTTTCTAAAATTAAAGATATTACTGCTATTCTAGTAGAACTAGATTTCCATAAACGAAATGACTTACGACTTCCATCGCAAATTATTACGTATCAAGACTCTTGTCATTTACGCAATGTTATGCGAACATCTTCAGAACCTCGTATGTTACTAGAAGCAATTCAAGGCGCAACATATCGTGAAATGAAAGATGCGGATCGCTGCTGTGGTTCTGCTGGTATTTACAATATTGTTCATTCAGAACTATCCATGGAATTTCTAGATTATAAAATGGACCGTGTACATGAAACAGAAGCAGCAACTATTGTTACTGCAAATCCAGGTTGTCTACTACAAATGAAATTAGGCATTGAACGAGAAGGACTTTCTCATAAAATGAGAGGAATTCACATTGTAGATTTATTATTAGAAGCAATTGAAACCAACTCGTAATAACTCGTAACATACGTAATAATAGGAAAACGGCTATCTCCTTCGTCTATGTAAAGAGATAGCCGCTTTTTTGTCCGCTACAATATTAAAAATATGTTACTTTATTATAAAAAAGAACAACAGATACATTACAGTTTTGTAAAAATCAATCCAGTATATTCCTAAAAAAAACTCTCAAACCATTGATACAATAGGATTCTTCATTTTCCGTTTAGGTAAATTCATCCAAAATCCCCCTCTTAAAACCAAGTATAAAAATGCTGAAAATTCCTTTTATACTCTATGTTTCTCTTATTTTTCCTCTTTTCCCCTCTTAGGATAAATTAGGTAAATTTTAAGTCTATGAATTTTTTTCCATCTTTTTTCTCACAAAATCTATGCTACGATGAATTTGTCAGTCAGACAGGCTGTCAAAAACAAATCGTGTGAAAACAAATTAAAACTTTATATAGGGGGACACACATCATGAAAAAGCGTGTTTTATTATCTGTAGCTGCTGCGACGGCTCTTACTTTAGGAGTATCTTCTCTAGATGCACAAGCTGCAACAGTACAACCATCTAACGTAAAGGTTCAAAATATTCAGCATTCAAAAGTGATGATGAAGCAAATGAGCCAACAAGAATTACAAGCATTCTTACAATCTATGGGCGTGGAATCATTAGCACAATGGCAACAAGGAAACTTCCAACCAAATTGCATTATTCCTGGTCAACAACCAACTGAAAATGTTGTAACTGAGCAACCAACAGCTAAGCCAGAAACTCAAAAGCCTGCTGAGCAAAAACCAGTTGAACAAAAGCCTGCTGAAGAAGTTCAAAAACCAGAAGCTCAAAAACCTGCTGAAAACAACAATACTCAAAAACCAGCTGAACAAAAACCTGCTGAGCAAAAGCCTGCTGAAGAAGCAAAATCTTTAAGCGAATTCGAACAACGTGTTGTTGAATTAACAAACGCTGAACGTGCAAAACAAGGCTTACCAGCACTAAAAATCGATACTGAATTAAGCAAAGTAGCACGTGTTAAATCTGAAGATATGCAGAAGAATAACTACTTTGATCATAACAGCCCTACATACGGGTCTCCGTTTGACATGATGAAGAAATTTGGTATTTCTTATACATCTGCAGGTGAAAACATCGCTCAAGGCCAACGTACACCTGAAGAGGTAGTACAAGCTTGGATGAACAGTGCTGGACACCGTGCAAACATCTTAAATAACGGCTTCACTCACATCGGTGTTGGCTATGTAGAAAGCGGCAACTACTGGACACAACAATTTATTACGAAGTAAATAGATAAAAAAAGTCTTCTCATAATGAGAAGACTCTTTTTATGTTTCATAACTTTCTATTATGTATGAGTATAAAATGTAAAACATGAACAAAATAGAACCACTACTTATTACACTAAGTAATATATAAAACCCCCACTTCAAGTTCAAAAATAATGAAAATAATATACTACATGCCATCATTTGAAAAATCCGCCTACTCACTAAACGGATCTTTTGTAATTTGATTGGGTCTTTTTCCGTACTCTGAACTTGTTTAAACAACTTACTAAGCATAAAAAGAAACATACTAATCCCAATTGTTAGTCCTGTTTGAAAGGATATCATACTTCCAAAATTAATAAAGAGAATGAGCATATGGATAAACAACATAAATAAAGTAATCGTCTTTAGAAATCCACTTATAATGACATGCTCGCCTTCATTAAACTTATATATATTATGTGAAATAATATACATCAACCCATGTAAAAAAATAAGAAAAAAAGGAATAAATGCTATAACAACTTGTTTACTCATAAAATCGTTCGGCCCACCATTTTCATCCCAATGTACAGCCATCTCATTTGGTAAATATGGATAGAGGCATAGAGTAACTAAAAGACAAACGAAAAATATTCCTAGTATGTATTTATATTTGACCAAGCAATTCTCACCTCTCTTTTCTCTTAACGGCTTCGCTTCTTTTAGAGAAATTCCTGCAAGAATCTACTTTTCTCAAATTTAAACTTAAACTTTACGCATTCATTCTTTGAAATTCTTTCATTGTATCATTTAATTTTGCAGGGAATGGTACATCCACTTCGATCTCTTCTTTCGTAATTGGATGTAAGAAGTTTATCTTCATCGCATGTAATGCTTGCCTGGACATATATTGCGTTTGCCCACCATATAATACATCCCCAACTAATGGATTACCATGATAGCTCATATGAACACGAATTTGATGGGTTCTACCTGTCTCTAATTGTAACGTTACGAACGTAACATTTTGGTTTTTAAAATACTTCTCTACTTTATAAAATGTGATAGCTTGATCTCCCTTTGGAGAAACACGTCGTCTCGTCGCATGATGGCGATCTCTTCCAATAGCTGCGTCAATTGTACCTTGCTTACCTTTTACTTTCCCTTCCACAAGCGCCGCATATGTTCTTTTAATTTTTCGTTCCATTAATAAACGATCCATAATTGCACCAGCAATTCTATGCTTAGCAAACACGACACCACCTGTCGTATCTTTATCTAACCGATGAATATGACGAACCTTCGTCTCTAAACCTTGCATTTGAAAATGAAAAGCAACAAGGTTTGCAAGTGTTCCCATCCCGCCTTTTTCCGCAGGATGCGTATCCATCTTCTCAGGCTTATTTACGATGAGTACGTGATCGTCTTCATATACTACATCTAATTCACCATATTCAGGATCTACATCGTATTCTTCTTCCATAAACATATGCACTTGTAACTTATCGCCTTCTTTTAAAAGCTCATTCCATCTTCTCTGTTCTCCGTTAACGGTAATACCTTTTTCCATACGAAGCTGATGTAACAACTTTTTCGGTATTTCCCATTCTATTTTTAATAACGAATCAATACTTATGCCATTCCATTTCGCTGGAACAGTAATTTCGCACCATTCGCCCTTCTTCTTCGTTTCCATACTGTATCACCTTATTTCTATTGATTCTCTCATTGTAACGGAAAACACAATTTGATGCACCGTCAAAAATAGAGGCCAGTCTTATAGTAGACTGGCCCCCTCACGCTCTACGCCGTTTCATTTCCTGCAATACTTCTTCTGCTTTTTGCTCATACGATAAATCTTTAAAGAAATCCGCCAATCTTTTATAATCATTATACGTATCTAATAAGTCATCAATTTTTTCTACTTTCATCACTTGTTGTTTTTGCTTCATTTTTACTGGATAACGATAGCCCGATACCTCTTGTATTTTGTAATACTCATCCTCTACTTGAATGACCTTTACAAGTTCCTCCTCTTCCGCATCCATCGTATACCCATCAAAATCTCTAAGTAATTCATAAATGATATGAGTCCATTCATCTTTTGGATAATATCCTTTTTCTAACCGATAACCGACAATGCGATACATATGCCCATCGTTTTCTGCAAACTGTACTGTATCATTTAGCTTAAACTTAAAATAACGAAACATTGCCTTCACCTACTTATATGTAATGTTCTTATCACATACTATTTGCAAAATGTAGGTCTTGCTATTCATAAAAAAATACTCATCTATAAGATGAGTATTTTTTACGATGATTTTTCTCTTTTCTTTCGGAATGGTAACCACCAGTTCCAATCTCCAAACAGTTTCATTAAACTTGGTACAAGCATAAGACGAATAATTGTTGCATCAAGGAATATTGCTAATGCAACACCAAGCCCCATTTGCCGTACTGGTAAAATATCAGTAAAGGCGAACGCACCTGTTACAACAATCATAATTAACGCAGCTGATGTAATGATCCTACTTGTTGACACAAGTCCTTCTAACGTTGCTTGATCATTATCTCCTGTTTCTTCATATAACTCATGAATACGTGAAATAAGAAAAACTTCATAATCCATACTAAGCCCAAATACGAGACCAAAAATAAAGATTGGTAAGACAAATAGAACAGGACTCTCTTCTAAACCAAAATGCCCACCTTCAAATAACCAAACAACAATTCCAATTGTTGCGCTTAAACTAAGTATATTCATAATAATCGCCTTAATTGGAATGAGTATAGATCGGAATGCAAATAATAATATAACAAAGGTCGATCCAAATATAACAGACATACCAATTGCAACTTTATCTTTAATTTCATCTTCTAACTCTTGTTGGAACGTCGTCATCCCGCCTAAATAATACGTAACATCTGTTTCTTTATAATTTTGTTTAAAATCACGAACCCACTGTTTAGCAGTTTCAGTACGTGGTTTTGTTTTCAAAAAGATTTCTATCGTCGTCTTATTTCCTTTCGTATACGCTTCAAATATAGGAGCTAGTTTCGCCGCTTCTGGCGACTCTAACATTCCAGCAACTTGATCTGCTTTCATACGAGTTAACGCGTCGTATAAGCTTCTAACTTCATATACTTTCTTATCATCTTTTAACTTTTGAACGACTTCTTCTATCTTTTGTAAACTTTCTTTTTCTTTCATATCTTTTTTCGTCTCTACCACCAACGTAACATCAGCATGTTTTTTTGCAGTTTTATTAAATGCCTCTTCGTACTTCTCATATGCAATTCTTGTATCACTTTGTTTAGGTAGAGCTTCTACGTCAGGGAACTGCAAATTAGCTGTACGTAACGGTAATAAGCAAATAACAATAAATGTTGTAACAACAATAATCATTGCGATTGGATGTTTCATTACAAATTGCGCAAATTTACGCCACGCCTTTGCCGGCGTATGTGCTACTTGATTCTTTTTTAATATTCGTTTCCCAATTAATGATAATAGCGCTGGAAGAAGTGTGAGTGAGAATAAAATACTCATAATCACAACAATCATTCCGCTAATTGCGACAGACTGAATATAATCGATTTTAAAGAAAAACAAGCCGGATAATCCAACAAATACACATAATCCTGAAAATACGATAGCGCGCCCTGCTGTTTGATATGTAATTGCTATCGCTTCTTTTACCGCTCGCTTTGCAACTTCCTCTCGAAAGCGATTTACAAATAATAGTGCAAAATCAATAGATAGTGCAAGTCCAATCATCGGTGCAACATTTAACACAAAGATAGATAGTTCCTTATCGCTACCTATAAAGTATAATATGCCCATCGTACTAATAACACTAAGTGCCCCATTTACAATTGGTAAAATAGATGCCAAAAGACTACCAAATGAAAATAGTAATACGAGAAATGCAATTGGTAACCCAATCATCTCTGCTACTTTCAAATCATTTTGCGTTCTTTCATTAATCTCTTGATTAATTTTTGGAAACCCTGTAGGCGTTACTTTTAATGCGGCATTACTTTCCTTTTCGATTTTATCAGCAAATTGCAATGTCTTTTCCATTCGTTCTTTATTTGTTTTCCCGGAAAATAAAATTGTCGCATAGCCGATATCATCTTGTAACATTTCTTTATTTTGCACTGGGTGATGGAAAGATTCATATGTCTCTTTCTCTTGTATATTCTTTACAATTCCCTCTACTTGCTTTTGAAATTCCTCATGTGAAACACCCTTATTTTTTTCAAAAACGAGTAGAAGTGTGTCTTGAGACCTCTTAAAATCTTTATCTAAAATTTCTTTCGTTTTTTGATAGTCCCCTTCCGTTTGGAAACCATCACCGCCTAATACTCCCGGCAGCTTTGGAGCGAAAATACCGAGTGCGATCGCAACCAATAGTAATGCTACAATTACTGTATAACGAAACTGATACAAAAAAGCTCCTAATTTCCCCCACTTATCTACTTTATGTACATTTGTTTTCACACATTTTCACCTACTTTAAATAATTCAATTGTCATTTATACTGTATCACATCTTCGTACAAACAAAAAACGTCTGGAAACACTATAATGATAGTTTTTCCAGACGTTTTTTATCTCTCTTTATTAAGTCCCAATCTCTTGGTAAGTAAACGATGGCAGTAAATCGCCATAATTAACAAAATACCACCTACGCAATAACCAGCTAAAATATCAGTTGGATAATGTACATTTAAAATAACTCTACTTAATCCAATCGATACAATTACAATTCCCATCAAAATCGTTATAACATATTTTCCAGTTACACTCTTCAAATTTGCCGCAATAATATAAGTAAGAAACCCGAATGTCATAATAGATAACATTGCATGTCCACTAGGAAAGCTATACCCAAGCGCATCCAATGTTTCATTTAACGATGGGCGCTCCCTTTTCACAATTTCTTTTATCCCTTTATTAACAAGATGTGTTATTAAAATGCCCATTGGATACACGATCATCGCAGCATAATAACGTTTTCTCCAAAAAACAAGTAAACTTATAGCCAGCGTAGTTACGATCCCGATAGCAGAACCTAATTTTGTATAGTGTGAGAAAAATGTAAGCGAACCTTCTGTTTGTAATCCTTTTACTAATGCTCGGACATATGTATCCATCACTGTAACGCCACCCGCATGTACGCGCCAAGCAACAATGCCAAATACAGCAAGTAATAAAACGATACATACTACCTCATATTGATGCAACTTCTTTTTCAAGCGATTTCCTCCTACTATGAAAAAATGCGATTTCTATTTTAGAAACCGCATTTCCTTACTTATTTACCTTTTGTTTTTAACTCTGTCCAGTAACGATCATAGTCTTTTAGCTTATCGTCTACATCAACAAGCCATTCTGTACGATCTAATTCTTCTTTCGTTAAGAAGATCATATGATTATCACGATATTCTTTACTATGAAGAGGATGAGCTTTTTCATTAGGATTACTGTATCCAATTGACTCGTAGTTTTTCACACTTACTTTTTCATCTAATAAGTAGTTCATAAACTTCTCTGCAAGCTCTTTGTTTTTCGCACCTTTTGGAATTGCTAACGTATCAGCCCAAATTGTGCCGCCTTCCTTTGGTACAACGTACTCTACATCTTTATTATCTTTTGCGATAAATGCTGCATCTCCAGACCAAACTGTTCCGATCCAAGCATCTTCTGTAATGAATTTTTGTTTAATATTATCTGTATCAAATGCTAATAAGTTTGGAAGCAGCTTCTTTAAATCATCTGCTGCTGTCTTTAACTGTGTATCGTCTTTCGTGCTGTTTGAGAATCCATGCTTCTTAAGACCCATACCTAATACTTCACGAGAATCATTTAATAAAGTTACATGCCCTTTATATTTCTCATTCCATAGGTCAGCCCAGCTTGTAGGAGCTTCTTTCACATACTTTTTATTGTATGCAATACCTGTTACGCCCCAAGTATATACTAAAGAATACTTATTCTCCGGATCAAACGCCGGTGTTTTGAAGTTAGAAACCATATTTTCGATATTCGGGATATTCTTTTTGTCTAACGGCGCTAATAAATCCATTTTCGCCATTGTTTTAACCATGTAATCAGACGGCTGAATTAAATCATACTTCGCGCCACCTGCTTGTAATTTCGCAAGCATTTCTTCATTACTTGCATACTTATCATAGTTAATTTTCACGTTATATTTCTTTTCAAAATCTCTTAGCACTTGCTCATCAAAATTGTCAGCCCAGCTATAAATGTTTAACTCTTCTTTCTTTTCACCACAACCAGCAAGTACACCAGCAACAAGGCTAAAGCTAATTGCTGCGCCGGCTAATCTTTTCATTAATTTCATCGGTTTATTACCTCCTCGTACTTTCTATATTGTTCGTATTATAAAGGAAGGTGTCCTCCAGAGTTTTCTTCACCATCTGCACCTTTGTTACGGAAGATTTCAGATAGAACCATTAATCCTACGATAGCCACAATTAAAATTGTAGAAAGTGCATTAATTTCTGGTGATACTCCGCGCTTAACCATACTGTAAATGTATAATGGCAATGTTGTTGATCCTGGTCCTGATACGAAGAAACTAATTACAAAATCATCAATTGATAATGTGAATGTTAATAATGCGGCTGAAATAACCCCTGGTGCAATTGCTGGGAACGTTACATAACGAAACGTTTGCCACGGCGTTGCTCCTAAATCATTCGCAGCCTCTTCTAAATCACGTCCCATACCAGAAAGACGCGCTGCTAAAATAACGACAACAAATGAAATACTAAATGTAATGTGCGCAATAATAATTGTTGTTTTGCCAAGTTCCATACCTAATTGACTAAATAAGATAAGTAAAGATAATCCCATTAAAATATCAGGAATTAAAATTGGTAAATACACAAGACCGTTAATAGCCCCTTCATAACGATATTTATAACGATGTAATGCAATCGCGAAAATCACACCAAGAACTGTCGTTACAACCGTCGTTACGATCGCAATCGTCATACTATTTACAAACGCATCAATAACATCTTGCTTTTGAAATAAATCTGTATACCAATGGAATGTAAAACCTTCCCATTCCGCATTAATGCGAGAATCATTGAAGGAATATACCATTAAAACCATCATTGGAAAATACAAGAACAATAAAATTAACCAAGAATAAGAAACTAAAAACTTCTTCATCTTTGCCTATTCCCCTCCGTTCCCATCATATTTATATACTTTCGTTGCACGATAATATAAGTAAATTAACAGAACAGAGAATAGAACAACAATCATAGATAACGCAGATCCAAACGGCCAGTCACGCGCTCCTAAGAATTGATTTTGAATTACGTTTCCAATTAACGCTACTTTCGATCCACCCATAACGTCTGATACAACAAACATTCCGATAGAAGAAACAAACACTAAAATAGAACCAGTAGCAATCCCTGACATCGTCATTGGTACTGTTACATTCCAAAATGCCTTTGCTGGTGTTGCTCCTAAATCATAAGCTGCTTCTAGCTTACGCTTATCAAGCTGCTCAATCGCTGCATACACCGGTAAAATCATAAATGGTAATAAAGAATAGACCATTCCGAGTATTACAGAAGGTGTGTTATATAGTAAATTTAAAGGTTCACTTATAATACCTAGTTTCAATAGCAATGTGTTTACAAGACCTTGTGAACGTAAAATAACAATCCATGCGTATGAACGAACAAGGAAGTTAATCCAAAACGGGATCGTTGCCAATAATAAAAGAATTGAGCGGTATTTGCGATCAACAATTGTAATTGTATAAGCAAATGGATAACCAATTACTAAACAGATTACTGTTGTAATAACTGCAATCTTAACAGTTTCCCATAACGTTCCCATGTATAGTGGATCAAACACACGAGCTATATTCTCTAACGTAAATTGCATTTCCACTGTCCCATATGCCCCGCGCTGCATAAAGGCAAATGCCAATACAAACAGAAGGGGAATTAGGAAGAAGATTAACAGCCACGCGACTGTCGGTAGTGCGAGTAATTTCCCTTTTTTCAATTTAAGGTCACCTCGTCCTCTTGCTCCCAGCCTACGTATACATTATCTCCAATGCTCCACTGCGCTGCTTCTTCAGCAGTTTGATATGCCATTAGTAATTCTGATGTTTTCTCGTCACGTACATACAGCTTTTCCATATTTCCAACAAACTCAACGTCTTCAATATGTCCAAGATGGTATTCTTTTAAAATCGGCTCTTCAACCGAACGTACTTTTACGTTTTCAGGGCGAATTGCTACATAGCCTTCCCCGTTTTTCACAATATTATTTTCACCGATAAATGTCGCAACGAACATTGTTTTCGGCTTATTGTAAATTTCTTTCGGCGTTCCAATTTGTTCAATATGTCCTTTATTCATAACGACAATACGATCACTCATGCTCATCGCTTCTTCTTGATCGTGCGTTACGTATATGAATGTAATTCCTAAATTACGTTGTAAGTTTTTCAATTCACGTTGCAAATCTTTTCTTAACTTAAAGTCTAACGCCCCAAGTGGCTCATCTAGTAATAATACACGCGGGTTATTTACAATCGCTCTCGCAATTGCTACACGCTGCTGCTGTCCACCAGAAAGCTTTGCAGGTTTACGATTACGGAACTCAAGTAACTGCGTTAAACGCATTGCCTCTTCAGCACGCTCTTTCTGCTCTGCTGCCGGTACTTTCTGCATTTTCATACCGAAACAAATATTTTTCTCCACATTCATATGTGGGAATAGCGCATAATGTTGGAACACTAAGTTCATATGACGCTTATATGGTGGCAAATCGTTAATCTTTTCATCATCTAATAAAAGATTCCCTTTAGTTGGCGTTTCAAAGCCTGCGATCATGCGAAGTAACGTTGTTTTCCCGCAACCACTCGGCCCTAAAATCGTTAAAAATTCCCCTTCTTTAATGTCTAAAGAAAGAGGTGGGATAATCACTTGATTTCCAAAATGTTTTTCTACTGCTTCAACTTTAATAATCTTTTTCATTTTCCCGTCCTATCTACCTTAAATTTTAATTTTTATATTCATGAATAAATATTTATGTTCTATAGACTATTTTTTGTTTCGATCCAAACAAAAATGGTTGTTTAGCGTTCTCTTCTATTCTTTATGTAGTATGTTTGATTCATTTTTGCATGATACATATGTCGAACAGAAAAACCCCTTCCATTACGAAGGGGCTATTATCATACGGCTACGCCTACTGATAAACACCATCATCATTTTAACAACTTTCGTATGAATTTTAAAGCACTTTTTGTAGAAGAGTAACGAATTTTCATATCGAATGCCGTAGATTGGGCTAAAATGCTTTTATAATGTGAAAAAGTCCGAAAACTTTCTTCCCCATGATAACTACCTAATCCACTACTTCCAACACCACCAAAAGGTAAATATGGCGTTGCAAGATGATAGACAACATCATTAATACAGCCTCCGCCATATGAAATATTACTTGTCACTTTCTTTTGTACTTCTTTATCTTCAGAAAATACATATAACGCTAATGGCTTCGGATGTTGCTGAATTGTTCCAATTACCTCTTCTATGTTGTCGTATTCTACAATTGGTAAGATCGGACCAAAAATTTCATCTTCCATAACAGTACTTTGCCATGTAACATTTGTTAACACTGTTGGTTCTATATGTAAAGTTTCTTTTTTATAGTTCCCGCCGATTACCGTTTTACCATCTTTCAAAAATGAACATAAACGTTCAAAATGACGTTCAGTCACAATTCGTACATAATTGTCATTGTTTAGTGGATCTTTTCCATACTGCTCCGCAATTTCGTGTCGTAATGCCTCGATTAACTGTTCTTTCACCGAAGCATGCACATACATATAATCAGGCGCTACACACGTTTGCCCTGCATTTAAAAACTTGCCCCAAACAATTCGTCTTGCTGTTACATCTATTTTTGCATCTTTATGTACAATACATGGGCTTTTTCCCCCAAGTTCTAACGTGAGTGGCGTCAACCGTTTCGCTGCTGCTTCCATCACAACTTTTCCAACACCGACACTACCTGTAAAGAAAATATAATCAAACGGTTCCTTTAACAATTCCGTACTCTTTTCTACACCGCCTTCTACTACCGCTACAAGCTCTTCTTGGAATAATTCCTCTAACATCCTCGTAAGTACTTTGGAAACGTTTGGCGTTAGCTCTGACGGCTTTAAAACAATTGTATTTCCAGCCGCCAACGCTCCTACAAGAGGTGCAATTGCTAATTGAAACGGATAGTTCCACGGTGCAATAATAAGTGTCACACCGTACGGTTCAGGGACTACTTTCCCCTTTGATCCAAAATGAGTGAGTGCTGTTCGAACCCGCTTCGGTTTACTCCACGATGAAATATGCTTCAATTGAAAGGAAATTTCTTTTAATACATATCCAACTTCCGTTGTAAACGACTCATGAACTGACTTATTTAAATCTAATTTCAATGCCTGAAATATTTCTTCTTCAAAACGCTGAATGCCTTCATAAAGCTTCTTCAAATTATTCTTTCTCACTTCTACACTTCTCGTATGGCCATTATAAAAATATGCTTTTTGTTTATTTACAATAGAAGAAACACTCATTCGTTCACCTTCTCCCACTATTTTCATCCAATTCTTTCATTATTTATATAGACTTCATATATAATAAATTTCTATTCGTAAAGTTACATTATATATAATTTCTTCTTGCATATAAAATTCATTGCTCACAAAAAAACTACCGAAAGAAAATCTTTCGGTAGTTTTACTGTATTAACGATATAAACGAACAGCACCAGCAGAATTATCATCAGCTTGTCCTACTACTTCAAACTTCAGGCCAAGATTCGGTAAAATACGTCCTGCATCTGGAATCTGTTTATTAATATACGTTTTCGAATCATCAAACTTCGGTACGCCTGCTAAGCCATTATACGTATACGTTCCGCGCGTTGGAGATACAACTTTCCAAGCTGGCGTTTTATCAAATGAGAACGCCGCATCAGCGATTTGGAATCGTGTACTACTTGCTACTGTTGGTTTACCATTTAAAGTTCCAACAATTGCTTCTGGATGAGAATCAACTACGCCAAGGAAACCATGTCCTGGATGTAAACCAACCCAGTTATCTGTATAAGCTGAGTCTGCATACCATACAACCATACCTGTGTTGTATTCTGGACCGCGAGCATATTTCAATGCGTTATCCGAACCAGCATAGTTTCTCCACTCTACATAATAGTTATGTTTTTTCTTCTCTGTTCCATTAGATACAGCGAATCCATCTAATTTGAACTGCGGTGTACCTTCTGCATCATCAGAGAATACTACTTTACCGTCTACATTTAGTGATGCATTATCAAGTAGGAAACCGTTTAATGCTAAACCACCATCTGTAATGTACTCAAATGTTAATTTTACTTTCTTACCTTTGAATTGGCTTAAATCGTATGATTTGTCAATCCATTTTCCATTTGTTGAATGTGCATTTCCACTATTTGCTTTCTCACCAAGTTTTTCGATTAATGTTTGCTGACCATCTTCTGTTACAGCATGTACTTCAAGGAAATCATACTCTGCTTCAATTTCATACAATGACTTGAAATCAAATTTCGCAGTCGTTGCATTTGTTAAATCGAACAGTGGCGTCTCCATTTTTGTGTGAAGATTGTCACCTTTTGTGCTGTAGTAATACTGCTTACCAAATGCTGGAGCAATTGTTTTTATATCTTTATCTGGCAAGTTAACACGAATCATACCTGGGCGGTTAGATTTCGTAACACTTTGGTCTAAATATGTTGCTAGACCGATACCTTTATTTAATTTCTCGTAATCTACTTCTACGATATTTGCCCAGTTACCACCGATTGTTTTTTGGAAAAACTCTTTATTTTGTGGTGAGAAACTCGTTGGCGTTGTTCCTGCAATGTTACCAGCCCAGCTTCCGCCACTCATAACAGACCAAGCTTGAATTGGTTCACCGTCACCAGTATAGTCTGTATCATACTCATCTGGAAGACCTAAATCATGACCATATTCATGTGCGAATACACCAACTGCGCCATCTTCTGGTTCAATTGTGTAGTCGAATGCTGCGATCTTTCCGCCCCAATATGGAACTTTCGCTTGTGTGCCTTCAATTGGGAATGGTTTTGGTCCAACAGTCCAGCGATGTGACCAAATTGCATCGTCACCTAATTTACCGCCGCCTGCTTCTTGTCCAACACCCGCATGGATAATCATTAAGTGATCGATTAAACCGTCCGGTTGTTTTTGATTTCCATCGCCATTTACATCATATTGATCGAATTGGTCAAACTCTGATAAATCAATACCGCTATCTACAGCTGCTTTTAATGCATCTTTTACTAAATCACGTGGTCCTTTTGGTCCTTTATTATCATGACCTGTCGCACCATCTGCACCGTAATCAGCAGCTTTACCAGGAACTGTTAACCATTTTGTAACTGTTCCGTCTACTGTATAACTACCGCCAGATTGCTCTTCGTAATATTGTTTAAACGTTTCGATTTTGCTGCCATCCTCTAATGCGAATGGCTCATTACCGAATAACATTTTTTCATAATGTTCTTTGTTAAAATCGTCAGTATACATATAACCAGGTTCTTTATCGATATTGTTATGTTTAAAGTCAGCGTACTCTACAAGTAAAACGAGTACTTTATCTTTACGAACTTCACCGTTATATTCTTTTCCCTTTGCTGGAGAAGTTGGTACTTTACCATTTAGACCACCCTTAACTGGGCCTGTCGCTGCAGGTGTTCCTGTTGCTGGTTTGTCTAACTTTTCTTTCGTATCAGCTTTCGCATCTTTCACTTTCTTTAAAAAGTCAGATGCTTCTTTTGTAAGTGGGTCCCCATTTGATACTTCTTTCCCAGGATTTTCACCCTTTTTGTTCTCTACGTATTTTTCGAAGGCTTTCTTTGTTTCTGTCTCTGAAGCCTTCGAATCAATTACCCCACGGTTTTTTAGCGCATTTGCTAAACGTTCTTCTGGAATTAAATGATCATCGACTGGACTCGTAGCTGTCTTATTCACAGGTGTTTCAGCATATGCAGACTGGCCACCCGCCCCGAATGAAAGACCTAACACAGCTGTCAAAGCGATTGATGACAAAACTTTGAACGGTTTCTTGTTCATCCCTTATTTCCTCCCCTAATAAAAAATATGTATTACAAATTGAATTTTATTAAAAATTCAATATTTTTTCAATATTTAGTTATATTATGTAATTTTTTTAACATATTTGTAAAAATTCCATAGTTAGCATACGAATATATCACAATTCAACAATGTTTTCTGAAAATATTGAAAATATTTGTCAGAAACTTTATAATCGCCATAGAGGGAATTTAATGGGGATTTTATCTTTGTTTTATCTACAAAATATTTGATAATTCACTATATAAAACACAAAATGCGATTGCATTATCATATATTCTGTAGCAGCAGTTATGACCGATAATTAGGGAGGAATTACATTTGTACAAAGATAAGACTGACGCACTGGACCAAGAATGGATTGATTTAATACTTGAAGCTCTAGACGCTGGTATCGCCCTGCAAGATATCGAACATTTTTTAAAACGTATGAAGCCATCCAGTCAGGCTCAATAGCCTTGTTCTTTTTAACGAAGTTTATGTTATAATAATGACATCATAAGACGACTACATATTGATAGAAAGGTGCGCAAATATGATTGGAGAACGTATAAAACGCCTTCGCTTACAAAAAGGTATTTCATTAACTGAACTTGCCGAAAAAGCTGGTGTTGCTAAATCTTACATTAGTTCTATAGAGCGAAATTTACAAAAAAACCCTTCCATTCAGTTTCTTGAAAAGATCGCAGCAGTTCTACAAATTCCAGTTGATGCTTTACTTCATGATGAAACAACAAAGGAAACTAACCTAGACTCCGAATGGACACAGCTTGTTAAAGATGCAATGAACTCTGGTGTCTCCAAAGAACAATTTCGTGAATTTCTTGAATTTACAAAATGGAAGCACGATCAAAAATAATAATAGAAAGAAGTGCTAACAACCAGCACTTCTTTTTCTTTATAAAAAAAGCGGGGGTTACCCGCTTTTTTATTATTTTTCTTCGCCAGCTTCTTGGTTAGCATTGAATGTCCATTCTAAATTCAATGAATCACCTTGGAAGATATTTTGGTCTTTTCCATCATCTACAAATTCAAATTGTACCCATAAATAATCCTCTGTACCAGCTTCTAATCCACCCTTTTCTCCCCACTCAGGAGCAAAGATGTCTTTAGCTAAAAGATCTGGATCAGTTTTTTGTAAATCAGCTAAAGTTGTTTCATATACAGGCTCACTTTGTTTATCCCAGTTCCAAAGGAATTTCACTTTAACGTGCTTACCAAAGTCTTCACCAGCATTATCGCCTTTTGCATCTTTCACAGTATACTTTGTTGCTAGTTTAACGTCTTTAATTGTTAATGAACCGCTATTCTTTAATAAGAACTCTTTCTTAACAGAATCCCCTGGTTTTAAATCTTTAATATCTACAAGCGTTTTAGGGTCTAATGTAAGATCTAACGTCCCAGCTGCAAATGTATTATTTGATACTTCTTTATCGCTAAAGTATGCAAACGTTCCTCCACCAATTAAAGATAACCCCAGTGCCGCTGATGCAACTCCCATACCTAATTTCTTTTTCAGACTCACAATCAATTCCCCCTAGCTGTTTTTTATATTTTTCCCCCTATAATTTTTCAATAAGGGACATAAAGAAAACTATATTAGCTTAGCTAATATTCGTTCTCTTTTAAAAACCTTAAGTTCATTATAACGAACAACTCTATATAAATACAACATTTTTTTATTAGTATTTTCAGTTATTTTTATTTCTCAATGTCATTTTAAATTTTCGGAAATTTGTTGAGAAACAAAGAAAAACGTAATTAATTTTCACTATCTATACTAATTAGTATCTTTCACCATCATGCTGCCAACCAGTTTTCTCGTATATGACGTGTATTGTTAAAATAAAGAAGACACGCCGAATAGGTGAGTCACAATGCTCTCTCACCTATTCGGCTTTATAACCTCTATTCGCTCTGAAATGTTGCTGTATTTACTTGCTATCTTTATTTTTCTGTTCTTCTTGTTTCTTCTTCTCTTCCAGCTTTTTTGCTTCTTCTTGTTTCTTCTCTTCTAGTTTTTTCGCCTCTTCTTGCTTCTTACTCTCTTCTAGTTTTTTCGCTTCTTCTTGCTTCTTACTCTCTTCTAGTTTTTTCGCTTCTTCTTGCTTTTTACTCTCTTCTTGCTTTTTCGCTTCTTCTTGTTTCTTACTCTCTTCTAGTTTTTTCGCTTCTTCTTGCTTTTTACTCTCTTCTTGCTTTTTCGCTTCTTCTTGTTTCTTAGCCTCACTTACTTGTTTTGCTGTTTCCTCTACTAGTAATTTCTCAAAATCTTGAATTTGTTTATCAATCACCTGTAACTTTACCTCTTTATCAACATACTCACAATTGTCTTTCACTATATGAAAACCAGCATTCACATATAAGAATACTTGCTTATTCGATTCGCTTTTATTTCCTTTTAACTCTTCTTGCACTTGATTATAAGGACCCTCTATTGATACATATACTTTTTGTAACAATTCTCTTTCCGCAACTATTTTCTCACGCCCTTGCTTCCACGTAGCAAGCACCTGCTCTAACTCTTGAATGGAAGTAAAGGTTAATTTTAATTTCAATTTCATCCCTTCATACTCACGCAAAATAACTTCCTTATGCTGCTTAGCTTGTTCTGTTAATTGATCAACTGTTTTTGGAAAAATACTTGCTGTAGAAATAGTAGCCTCAACTTTCGTTTCATAAATGAAAGCTGCTTCTGTATAAGTCATCATTTGAGAGCCTAAATAAAAAGTAATAGAACACAAACATGGCAATATAAGCATCCTTTTGAATTTGCGAGGTGGCTTCAGCATTTTAATCTCTCCTATCGAACAACTTGTTCTTTATCAAGAACTATATCTTTATTATAATAAAGTGAATTACAAAATGATATAAAAATTATCTTTCTTTTTACATTTCCCTTTTAACAGAAAAAGAGACTATCATTTTTGATAGTCTCTTTTTCTCGTCCTTATTATTTTCCTTCAGCTTCACCTTGTTGTGCATCAAACGTCCAAGTTAATTGTAGCTTATCCCCCTGGAATTCATTTTGATCTTTTTTATTATCAACGAACTCAAATTTCACTTTGAATTTATCAGATTTACCTGCAGAAATACCTTTTTCATCCCAGAACCAAGCAGCTAAATCGTTATTTACCGCAGTAAGTGTGTCACCCTTCAATTTATCTAGCGTTGTTTCCTTTACGATTGTTTCATGCTTGTCTACATTTTTTAAGAATGTTACTTTAATATGTTTACCAAAATCATCTTTATTATCTTTCTTCACATCTTCTACATTATAATCTGTTTTTAGTAGTACTTTTTTAATATCTAATGTTCCTTTATTTTCTAATTTAAATTCTTTTTCAACTGTATCACCAGGTTTTAAATTCGATACATTAACAACTGTTGATGGATTTAATGCTAAATCAAGCGTACCAGCCGCAAATGTATTGTTTGACACTTCTTTATCACTGAAAAATGCAAACGTTCCTCCGCCAACTAACGCTGCTCCTAATACTGCTGATGCGATACCCATTCCTAATTTTTTCTTTAAAGTCATGTCCATATCCCCTTGATTTATATATTTGTCAACTCCCTAAATGGAAAGTATAACCAAATGAACTAGACAGATTGTTCTACTTTTTTCTCTTTCTTTTCTCCGTCTATGCTACGAATAGCACCAAAAATAGTAATAGCGGAATATCCTAATAAAAAGACTCCTGGAATAATAAGAAGTAAAGCAGCTCCAGCTTTTGAATTTGCATAATTTAATGCATACCCTGCATAAGGAACTGTAATATCCGCGTATTTTCCAATGACATTCTCCGCAAGTACTGGTTCTAAATCAGCGCCGTTGTTGTTATCCCCTTTTGTTTCATACATTACTTTTCCATTTATATCTTTCACACCGATAATACGGTGAGTAATAATTTTTTGATCTTTCTCTTTAAAAGTAATAACATCGCCTTTTTGATATTTAGAACCATCTTTCGTCGGTTCTATCGCAATGATTGATCCTGTTAAAAATGTCGGTTCCATCGATCCTGATAACACTGATTTAAATTGATATCCCATCACTGTTGGATCCCCACCGCTCGCTTTTGAAGAAATAACTACAAAAGCTAAGCAAATCATCAATGCAAATAAAACAAATGAGATAACGTTGCTAATCACCTTCCAAATTAATTTCATCGTTTCTCTCCCTCTCCGTTGTTTTATATTATTTGAAGTATGCAATATCCACTCTCGTTCTTTAACAAGAACACAAGTAAATAATATAACGAACAAAACAGAAATGCAATAATAAAATTTACAATTATTAGTTATTTTTAATATATATAAAAAGACTGTGACAAAGTCTCTTCACAGCCTTTTAATTAGTAATTTATTTTTCTTCTGATTTCATTCCTGTTGTATTTCGGCGTAGCACTACAAATAAAATAGCTCCAAATAATAGAGCGGCACCTATCCCAATGCTTATTATTTTCACATTTGATTCGTTTACTTCAGGCGTAGCCGTATCTTTTTTAGGCATCGCAAAAGTAACATCTTCTTTAGAAAGAACATTTATCGTCGCAATTGTTTGATTATTTTTCGTGATGTCAACTGCACCAACTACCTCACCACGATGAATTCCTTTATGATACAAAGAATCTTTATCTAATGAAGCCGCACGGAAAATCGTCCTCACATTTTTACCTTCATCTTTCTTAAGCATAAGCTCTGCACTTTTTTCAAGCTCGCTATCAATATCTTTATTTAAATACGTTGCCTTTTGATGCCAGCTATGTTTATCTAATACAGTTTGCTTCACAAATTGACCGAAAGAATAGTCCGCCATCTGCTTCAAATCTTCATAAATTTCAGGTCTTTGGGAAGCCATTACTACATTTATAATGCGATTGCCATCCTTCTCATTTAATAGAACGAGTGTATTACGCGCTTCATTTGTAAAACCTGTCTTCCCGCCAATACTATATGGATTTTCAAAATAATTAGACTTATTAAAAATAGAAACCGTCTGGCTAGATGTCGTAACCGTCGTCCTTTTCGTATTCATCGCTTGTAGAATCTCAGGATACTTTTGTACACCTCTCGTAATCATTGCCATATCATACGGCGTCGTATAATGGTTTGGATCATGCAAGCCATTTGGCGTTACAAAGTGACTATCTGTAGCCCCTAATTGCTTTGCTTTCTCATTCATCATATGAGCGAAATTCTCAACATTTCCGCCAATACGCTCCGCAATCGCATACGACACATCATTTGCACTCAGCACCATTAAAATCATAAGCGCAGTATTTCTATTAATCGTCTCACCAGGTTGAAATTCAATTTGATAATTACTCTTCTCTTGATCTAATGCTAATTGTGAAAACGTAAATTGATCCTCTGGCTTCGTATGCTCCATAAGTAAAATCGCTGTTAACACTTTCGTCATACTAGCTGGAAATGCACGATGATGTGCGTTTTTGTTATACAAAACATCTCCAGTTTTCCCATCAATCGTAGCTGCAAACTGACTAAAAACATTTGGTCCTTCCGCAGGTGGTGGTGCCACTTGTTCTGGATTCACTCCAACATTCGTCTCAGCACGTAACGTCATAGGTGTCAAAAAAAATACACAAATAACGGTAACAACAGCCAAAATTTTCTTAAAGTTTACCATATGACTCTCCCTTTTCACTATACTCTCACAGCTTAAAAACTGAATCTACCAATCTATATGTAAATTGTATTAAATTGGAAGGACATTCACTGTTTTTTACTATATCATACTTTTACGATAAAGAACATAAATATACAATAAAAAATAAGAAGGAATTATTCTTTCTTATCCTTCTCATCAATCAATGAATCTATTAAATTTTGACTAGCTTCCTCGGGTGTAATCTCATCTGTCATCCCCATAAACGACCAGCCTTTAGAATCGACCCACTCAACAAACTCTTGTAAAAACTCATCATGTGTAACATCCACATCAAGAATCGAGCCATTAATCGAAATCGTTCTATTTCTAGATACACGCATCTTGAACGTTTTCCTTACCATTACAATAATTCTCCCTCTACTACTGAATATTTATAAAGTGAAACTTTAATCAGCCTTCACCAATCGGGCTTTTACGAGCAGCCTGCCACCACCTAACTTCTTTGCTTTCGCTAAATTTTGAGGTGGGGATCTTACCGTCCACAAATAGCGGGGTAAAATAATCTTGTATCTCTGTTATACATGATTTTAAGTAAATTGTAAAAAGGATATATTGGCCAATTTGCATATTGAAGCTGAAAATCTATCATCCTGCAAAAACATGAAACGATATGTAATTGATCATAAATGACTAAATAAATCCACATAAAAAAACAAAACAACTTACATTTTATCACACCAAATACAAATGACTTCAGTACAATAAAATGGAATATACTAGAAGAAGACTTAAAATGAGGAGGAACTCTATGGCGCGTTGTACGTATTGTAAAACGAAGTGGACAATAAAAGATGTATGGTCAATACTCGTGACATTTGAAAAAGATTGCCCGTATTGTTTTGGGAGACAGTATCTATCAAAGAAAACAGTGAATGCTATGCCCGAATTTATTAGCTTACCTTTACATTTCTTACTCCCTTTTCTTGTCGATTTAAGTGATGATGGTCCTTTAGATTGGTATCGAAAAAAATAATATAACCACTTTATTCGAAATCACTTTTCATTACATTCTCTTCTTATATATTCCTTAATACACAACTAAGTGATTCCAACTACTTTCCTATCAAAACATTAATATAAAATATTGTAAAATTTCAGTTAATTATATATAATTGCTTTAGCATACAGATTAAAGATGCTGTTACATACACATTTTTGAAGATCCCGTAGCTCAGCAGGGAGAGCGCCACCTTGACAGTTTTGTCATCGTAGGCCCTTAATCTGTCTAGTCTGCTATCTCAATGGTATCAATACTTGAGAGGCTATTTCCAAAAGCTGAAACTGTGGAGGTTCTATATAAACTCGCAACTCGTAAAGAGGACTACTTAAAGTTAACCTATGAAGGTTAGCTAGGTAGTCCTCTTTTTTATGTGCAACTACATAGAAAGGATTGGTGAGTTATGCTATTACGTTTTGCTATGAAGGAGTTCCAGGAAGAGAAAGAATACAACAACCTATCTCATAGGACAATTGAGGTCTACATGGCTACATTAAATGAATTCCGTAACTTTTGCTCCGAGCTGGAGATAGTTGATTTAAGAGACATTCGAGAGGTAACTATAAAGTCCTACCTCAGGTACTGCAAGAAAACGAGAGGGAATGGCGTAGTCACTTGCAACTCAAAGTTACACCACTTGAGGATATTCTTTAACTACTGGCAAAACGAGGAGGTAATAGAACACAAGGACAACCCTGTGAGAAAGCTCAAGCCTGCTAAGGAAGATACTAAGATAGAAGTCTTCACAGATTATCACATTCAGCAAATGCTTAGATATTACCGTAGGTTAAAAACTAGAGATAAATCATTCTTTGGTTACAGAGATCACGCTATCATTGTGCTGCTGCTGAGTACGGGAATCCGTCTAGGCGAGCTCGTGAACATACAGTGGAAGGATATTGACTTAGTAAATCAATCAGTTGTCCTCTTTGGTAAAGCGAGGAAACAACAAAGTATACCTATCACAGATAAGCTAACAAAGGAGATATGCGAGTGGAGAATCTTTGTAGAGAAAGAGCTAGGGAGTATACCTCAGTACCTGTTCACCTCGAGGGAAGGAAAGCAACTTACACCTAATGCAGTAAAACTGATATTTAAGAGGTTATCTAAGGTGATGAACTTCAAAGACGTACGTTTGAGTTGCCATACTTTCCGACATAGCTTTGCTCATAGGTGTATCATGCAAGGAATGGACGTATTTACTTTGCAGAAGCTCCTAAGACACTCAAACCTTAGAATGACTGAACGGTATTTATCTCTGTGGGGAACAGCTCTACGAGAGCAAAATGAGAAATTTAATCCACTTAATTCACTTGAGATTTAAGACATATAAAAAGAGAACCCTGTACTAGTTTGGCGACCGGACAAGGTTCTCTCTCGGAAGAAAAACTCAAAGGACTCAAAGAGTCGAAGGAGCTTCCTTATTCGCTATTGTATCATGCTTATTGGTACTAGCTCAAGAGGTGTTCCTTCTATAAAGATGGAGGACTATATAAATGAAGGAACTCAGAAAATACATATCATTTGATTCAGTAGCTGAGATGGACAAAACTATTGATCTTATTCTAAAAGAATATAACTTAAAAGATAGCGAACGAGTAATACTTCTAAAGCTATCAAACTACTCATGTAAATTCGTGGGAGTTTCATATTTAAAAAACAACACGCTAGCTGATCTAACAGGATACTCTAAGCGTACTATTCAGCGTGCCCTCAAACGTTTCAGCGAGCTAGGAATCATTACTCGTATTGAACAATTTAAACCTGTTAAGGGTGGCTACTCAGCGTTCATCTGTGTAATTAATCCTTTTGAACGTCACCATGAGCTGGCATCTTGTAAGGAAGCTACCGAGCTTACTCCTGAGCAACTTGACGAGCCATCTCACGAGAACGAAGCCATTACAACTAAAACTAAAAGCTCTAAAGAATTAAAGATACGTAATAGCGCACCTGTTGAAGTGGATGATTTAGATTCATCTTATTTGGTTAACTCATGTGTACCTATGGAATTTATCAATGCAGTATCCCCCTTCTTTGGTACAGCTAAGGAGATATATGCTATTTGGGGTAAAGTTAAATTGGCTGCAAACAAGTATGCACCTGACTTAGTTGATACAACTGAAGTGGCGATCTCAGCGTTCAAACAATCTGTATTTGCCCTGAAGATGAACAAGATTAGAAAAGATTTCAAAGGTTACCTGTTTGGCGTTCTCTCAAAGATGATGTCTGTTGAGCAAAGAAAACTGAAGAATAAACTTTTCAATTTCCTACAAGATTAATCTGAGGAGGAGCACACACTATTAGGGGGATTGCTAGCACTTCGGGGAAAATCAAGCTAGAAAAAAATAAAATAAGCCATCCGTTTGGACAGCTCATTTACATAATTCTCGTTATTGGAAGTTACTTTTCAAGTATTAATAGACGGTCAAGTTCAGTTTCGTGATAATTCTACACGCTCAAAGTGTTCGACTGTTGGAAATGGATCATAAAAGTGATGCAATAATGCTTTCCACTCTTGATATTGTTCAGATTGACGAAATCCTATCGTGTGGTCTTCTAAAGTTTCCCATTGCACAAGGAGCAAATATTTCCCTTTCTGCTCTATACAGCGTTGTAATTCATGATTTATGTATCCTTGCATGGAAGAGATGATTGAGGATGCTTGCTTAAATACCGATTCATACTCCGTCTCCATACCGTCTTTTACTTGCAACATGACCGCTTCTAAAATCATTTTGAAGTCCTCCTCCTTTTTCTAATTATACCATGAGGGGGAAACGCTGGATGAGGAGTTTTGATGTATAACATAACGTTCCTATTATCGGTAGCAATAAAAAAGAAGAATCCGAACTCTCAGAAGGAATCCCCTTTTTTTATTTTATAGAGCCCTATTTATCTTTTTATACATTCCTATTCTAGCATGGGTTTTGGAGTTCTCGTTTGTTACTGGATTAACTGAAAAACTGTATAAAACCTTGTATACTCTTAATCTAGTTTTTCTAAAATGCTGGCGATCCCCTATTATTACTGTTGAGTAATATTCTTAACAACTGTTTTTTTACCCTCCTTAGTATCAACCCTTGAGTTGGTGCTATTAGGTGTACTCTTGATTACACACTAAGGGTGGTAACTGATTGGGTTCCAGTTGTTCGGGCTTATACAACTTTCTAAATGTCTTATACTCGTTGATCTCCCTACCGAGATGCCACCTCAGGCGAAACGACCTCTCAAATTCCTTTGTAAGGAACTCTAAGTAGCTAAACCATGCATTTGCATCTATAGATCACAAATAAGCTGTACGAGTCCGATAGGATTTTATTATGATATTCTACCTGTTTTAGACGTAATCACGAAAATAAACTTCAAAAAACACAAATTAACAGTTGACGGTTCTAGAACTTTTTACTAAGATGTAATTAAGCCACTCAGGAAATGGGGTGAGCAAGACTATTGGAAAGTAAACAACAAAAGTTTTACGGTAAAGTCAAAGACTTCTATGAGCTGGAGTCCATCGAGGATGCTAAGAGGTTTTATACAGCTTTTAATCAACTCAACAAGATTAACACTGTAGATAAAGCTAATAAGATCGATAAAATGCTAACTCGTATGTATGCTGGTAAGAAGTTAACCGATTAATCTAAAACTACACAAAACAAAATAGCCCTACTCGGTAGTTATACTTTGGCGAGTATACCGAACAAGGCTACGCAATTCAGTCGAACCTATAAGGCTCTTTCCTCTCTATGGTATCACGAGCAGGAATAGCTGTAAAGGTTCGACTCCACAGGAGGCGAATACGTTGAAACTTAAAGAATGGGTTAAATCAACCTTGGTAGCTGGCGGCAGCATTACCTTTCTTTACGCAGCCGGTTACATCGTTTCACTCATGATTGTACACCTGTAAGTATTACCTATCTCGTGTAAATAAACAAAAACTAAAGGGAGAAATTATTATGACAACAAACACTATTCAACCAACTAAATTCGATATGGTTATGGAGGAAATCGATACTCTAGTATCCAACTTCCAAGACTCACTAACTCGTATTACTAATAAAGTGTGTGAAGTAGATGCATTCCAACTAGGCGTTACATATATAGTTATCTTACGAGCTGGCAAAATCTCTGAAACTCTTAGTTTTAATCTAGATGAATTAACTGAGGAAGATTGTTAACTCCAGAGGTTCAAGCTATATAGGTTAACATTAATAATGATAACAAGTAATAACTAGCGAGCTGACTCTAATAAGTCAGCTCTTTTGCTTTCCTCCTCAGGGTTAATCATTACGGTAATTGAAATTACAGTTTGTGCACTAGATAGCTCATGTACTTGCTGTTTATCCAGCACAAATCCTCTAACCATCCCCTTCGATTCAATATCACCTCTGAGATAGCCACCTTTCAAGGAAGAAAACCTCATTAGATCCCCTCCTAGCTTTCTTCAAAATAAATAAAGCAAGGATTTCTCCCTGCTCCTACCAACTCTGTATTAATCTCTTCTTTTATAGTTCTACTAATTTCTCACGTAGAACTAATTCACTCTCAGTCATATACCCTCTATGCATTTCCTCTACAATCTTATCGTGATTAAAACACAATACTTTCTCATCACCTAAATAGCCCACTGGATAAGGAACACCTACGTAATCAAAATCACGTTTATCCGCTGATACAACCATTCTTCCAATAATCATAACAAATTGTTCTATCTCTTCTAGCTTAACTACTGTTCCGATTGGTAAAAGTTTCATCTATTTATTCCCCTTTTTATTTATTTTTTGATAAACGCGTTCAATAAGCAATGAGGACCCCATAGCTATTACACCAAATAAAAGTATTACAAGTACATTTATTATTTTTGTATTAATGTCTGCAGGTACCATAAAACTTGCAATGATTGTTACTATTGTACCAATTATAATAATAACCTTTCCTTGTTTGAACATTAAATTACTCCTTTTTCTCTTTGCTAAACTTGAAGGAAAACCCACCACCGTAACCATTTGGTGTAGTAACATACCCCCCTGTTTCTTTCCCTATATTAAATTTATAACCATATGAACCGACTGCGTATTCTCCTTTTAAGGTTACGTCATATCCACCTAAAATTGGAATAAAGTCAGGAATATCTATTTTACTTAATTCCAATTCGTACGAATGAAGCGCTACTGCATATTCATTCTTCCAAGAATATTCATCAACCCCAACTATATAAGAACCTGTTGCGAATTTTTGAGTTGTTTTCAAGTTCTCCCCAACTCCTATTGGAGAATCTGTTTGAATAGATGCTTCTAATCCAGTTACTTCAGTTTTTATTCCAATGGTCTTCCCTTCCATCACATCATCCTTAATAGAATTAAGGGTAAAAGGAAGGTTGACCTCTGAAGATCCACCTATTGCTTTAAAAGCAAGTTCATTACCTTTCGCAAATTTATATTGCCCTTCAACTAAACTACCATTTACTTCAAAACCAAACCTTTTACCCTCTTGAAGTTTAGCTTCCCCATTAAAAAAATTAGTTTCACCATCTAAAACAGGCTTCCCCAAATAAGCAGATGCCATCGCAATAGCAATATCCATATTATCTACCTGTTCAAATTTATTAGCAGAATCAAGAAGAAACTTCTCAAGTGGCTCTAATATGATTATAAATTGTGCCATCTTAAAGGATGAATCACGGAAATCCGTATTAAATTTCATATAGGTTGAACCCAACCAATTACTAGAAATCATATCAATATCTCGTTTTAGTCGCTCCTGTGTTGCAGTTGCATTCATGATAGTTGATCTAATAGTCCCTGCCACTTTTCGCAACTGTTCAGGAGTAACTTTTATATCCCCCATAGCCATTCCCCTTTTAAATATTTATATAGAATATTTTACCACAATAGAGTTTTCGCAACTATGAATATTTTATATAATCTTAAAAATCCGAACTCTTCCCCTCCTCAAAGTTACCCTTTCGGCACTTGAATTTATAACTTATGCATTCGCGCTAACTCAGTAATATCATCTAGTCCCATTCTACGAAATTATTTCTACTATAAGTATCTACTATTAGATACGTAGACCTATCCCTATTCAATCTTTCTAAATAAAACTAAAGAGGTATGCCTATCAACTGTTTCCTGTCTAGTATCTCTATGGAACGGAGCTACAACAACTTTCATCCCCTATCATCTGCTATAATCATGAAAGATTGTTGATGGAGATCCTGAGTTCGAGCCTATCCGGGGTCATAAAAAAAAGAGAAACCATATCAACTTTCTACGTGATATGGTTTCTCTTTTTTATCTAAGTCAATCACTTCCCACCAAACATCTTCTCTAAAGACTTCGCATTGGCAAACAATACTTCTTTCAAGTTATCATCTGCAACGATTTTATAGTCACCATCTTTGTTTTTCTTTAAGTTCAATGTAACTTCGCGAGTTGCCATGATTGCATCTTTATCTGATAAGTGTTTGACGATTGCTGATGTCATCGTTTTTTCGATTGCTTTTTCAGATTGCTCTTTGTCTTCGCTAAAAGCGCTAGCGAAGGCCATTGGCATAACTTCTCCCACTGCTTTTGTTACAGCAACGGATAGATCAGCAGATGTAATTTTCACTTTCACTTCTGCTGTGTCATCTTTTTTCGATACTTCTTCTGGCTTTTCAAATTTAAAGTTTTTCGTAATTGCACTCAGCATTGCTTTTGCCTCAGCATCATCTGTTTTTTCATTTAGTTTATTAAATTCCTTGTCACTCTCAACAAATGTACGAGCCTTTTCTGCATCACCTTTTTGTATCGCAGTTAAAAATTCTTCTGTCGTATCTTTCGGATTTGCACACCCTGCTAAAACTCCTACTGTTAATCCTACTACCATCATTAACAGCAATAATTTCTTTATCTTTTGCATGCTCATTCTCCTCTTATCTTTTCTAGTAAGTCATCACTATATAATAGTATGAAACTGACATTACAAACATTTTTTAGTATAGCATTTATATGATTCATTTTCTATTCATTCCCAAAAGATAAAGAACCTTGTAGTATTCCTACAAGGCCCCTTCAATCAATCCGTATAAATAGCAAAATAAAAACCAACACCTTCAAGGTTGCTGGCTTATCTCTTATCCATATTCGAAAAAACAATAACAATTGCTCCAAGCACATAATGCCCCGCTACCATCCAAATACTCCAATCAAAGATCCTAAGCGATAACCAAAGCGATATATTAATAGTAGCAAATGATACATATACAATAAAATCTCTCTTTTGTAGTGCTTCTCTATTCATCAAAATATAAAGTGAAACTTTAATCAGTAGGGTTTTGTTCATCCCCCACTGATTATTAGTTGAACCGATCGGGCTTTTACGGGCAGTTGATCCCCCACCTAACTTCTTTGTTTCCCCTGAATTTTGAGGTGGGGGTGTACAGAGATAATAAAGTTGTTTAATTTACAATAAAGTCATTTAAAAAATAATATAGTAGTTTAAAAATCCTTCTTCTACTAACGAGGCAGGTTAGTGGAAGAAATAGCAAGTGGGTTTAACTAGGAGAAGTGTCGATGACATTACAGAAGACACCGAGGTGTCTTCTGTTTTTTAAATTAAGGATATCGATAAATTAAGATTTATTTACTTAACATTGTACTTATTTTCGGACCGAGGCATCTAATCGGTGAGTATATACAAACCAAGTAATGCTTGCTGTTAATAATGCTGACGAAATCAAAGCTGTAAGAACACTATATGTTTGCCAAATAAGTATCGTTGACCAATCGAAAGCACAGCACAGTATACCCAGGGCAATCGTAGCGATCAGGAAAATAACTATTACGATTTTTCTCTTTTTTGTCATTGGCTGCCGCTCATTCGTTTTCCTTCTGCGTAATCCTAAGAGGAATAGCAAAACGGCCAATAGGCAAAGAATAATTGTGATAGACGACAAAATAATATCCAAAAGCTGTGTGCCGCTTATTTCATATGACTGAGTTAGATTGCCGTCTAATATATCTTTAACTTTTAGTACCAGGTTTATATTGGTATTTGCGCCGTTGCTCAGCAAGCAGACGGCTGTTCGTTCATTTAGCAGTATGGCTACTTCGGTTCTGAAATTTGGATTGCCCCCAGTGTGTTCTATAATCGTTTGGTCGGCGTTTACCGACCAGCCTGCCGCATAATACATATCGTTGACAGCCGAAACAGACATATCACCCCTATGTGATTTTTCGATAACCGTGTGAAATATTTCGGGTATGTCCTGCACGATACCCATCTGTATGCCCATCCAACGCGCCATATCTTTTGTATTAGAAATGATGTAGCCTGCGGGTTTATTCCCAGCATAATCCGGAGCTTTAAATGGCGTTGTCATAAAAAAGGAAGAACGATAGCCCTGTGCCAACTGTCCAGTGGCTTGAGCATCTTCTTTATAAACATACGTCTGGTGGAGACCTAACGGCTGAAATACCTGTTCCCTCATAAAGTCTTCATAGCTTTGTCGCGACACAATCTCAATAACCAAACCCAATACGTCATAATTAACGGTTCCATAGTTATACTGTTCACCGGGAGGGAACGCCAATTCAGCATCCACGAGCATTTCCACAGTCTTTTGCAACATATCCGGTGTATTGCCTTGTGGAATATTTTGAGTATGCCTAATATTTGTTAGACCACTGGTATGGTGAAGAAAGTTATTTAGTGTAAGGCTTTGCATATCAACAGGTTTCCCTTGATACTTTAACGTAAACCAAGGTAAATATTTTTGGACAGGGTCAGTCATTGAGAGCAGACCTTGCTCTTCCAACAGCATAATACCCATACCGGTAAAAGCTTTACTGACCGAGGCTAACTCATAGAGTGTATTTTCACTTGCAGACAACCCCTTTTCACGGTCTGCATACCCTGAAGAAAAGTAGAACACTTCATCATCAGCAAGTATTGAGATTGACATTCCCGGCACACCTGATATACGACGGGCATCATCTAGCAACGCTTGTATTGCCGCAGATTTCGAATCTGACAACGCATAACTTTGTGTTGCGAATCCTGAGAATAATATAAATATCGTTAATACAAAAACAATAATCTTTTTCATAAATTCTCCTTTTTGAAAAATTTTAAGAGAATAATATAAATAACCTACTTTTACAACTACTAAACTAAGTTTTAATTTATCTTTCTATTCACCTATATAATATCAAGTAATTGTGAAGAGTTACACTTAAACGAACGGATGCGTTAGTTCAATAAGAAGTAAACAACTTTATTATTCATTTTTTAAGTATTATATAAACAGATGGATGTAATTTGAAACAACTTTAAAGAGCCTTGCTGCATATAGAATGTAGTAAGGCTCTTATCTTTTTTAGTCAAAATTCAATAACTTTATTATCACTATACAGGGGGTTCTTACTGCCCGTTAATGCGGGATAAATTGCACCGATTGGCGGAAGGATGAGGCAAAGGAAAAAAACAAACATTTTTCTTAACGACCATGGATATGAAGTTACTGTCTGCATATGAGTCTCCTTTTCACTTTATAGTACACGTAACATCAGTCTTACTACTCTATATTCGTCACTATAAGGTTCCTTTATGATTAAAGGTGAGTGAGGATTGTTTTCCTCTTCTATCATTATGAATACTTCTGTTTTTTCTTGTAATATGTTGGATTCACTATTTTTAGTAGGTTTTTTACTTGTTTCAATTTTCTTCGTTACTTCTCCGAGCCTTTGTCCAACTTTTTCAGCTTCGGCAGGTTCATTCGTAACGTAGTATTCCTGACCCTCCCATACTAACATAGGTGGCACTTGTTCTCGTTTGTTACATATTATATAAGTAATACTAGCTATAAGTAGTAGGCATGTTAATAAAAAGAAGATAGTTTTTTTATTCATATACTATGCTCCCTATCTATCATTTTATTAAATTATATAATATCCATTATATGCAGTAAATGGATGTCATGGGAATTTTCAGATTTTACATCAAAAAGAATAACCTTACTACAGTAAGGTTCCATTTTTATATTCTATAGTGATTGATTTATTAAAACGATCATTACGATAATCGCTATAAACATAACAACTAAACAGCCGATCATTTTATAAAAGCCTCTTTTCGTTAACGTCCCACCTTGAACGTCTTTTCGAATAAATAAGAATACGGCTAAAAATAATACAAGTCCAATGCCAAAAGCATACATCATTTGCATATGTTAATCTTCCTTTCTCTCTTCCATCTTAATATCTTTTCGATAAAACAACAAATGAGATAAAAACTGTACTCATCGTAAGTGCCATAAGTATGTTTAATAGTTCAACCGCAGATAGTGTAATTACGTGTAGATTTAAACCGAAAGAGAAAAGAAGGTAATATGCCGTTAGCGCAAAAAAGCTGAAGAACATTCCTTTATAACGAATAAGTTTCATTCGCTCATCTTTTTCTTTAAATTGCGGGTGTAAGTAACTTAAGCAGAAACACATAATCATCATCGCAAGTACTGTATACGTTGGAGCCGGTGGTGCGGAATGCGTCATTATGCCCGCTAATACCATGGTTCCACTCATAATAAAGAAAATAATTCCCATAATTAAAAAGTACTTTTGTGAATAATTCATCCCTATTCCCCCTCTTCTTTTCCTTCATAAATAAATACATGTTCTATCGTTGTCTGAAATGTTTTTGCTATTTCAAATGCTAACGGAAGTGATGGATCATATTTTCCCTTTTCAATTGAAATGATGGTTTGTCTGGAAACTCCAAGTTTCTCAGCCAATTTTTCTTGAGATAGTCCAAATTTTTTTCGGTATTCAACCATTTTATTTTCCAAGGAAATTTCTCCCTCCTTCCTTACAGTGAGTATATATGTAAAGTAACCTTTACGTCAAGTTTCCTTTACATTCATTTTAGTTTGTTTCACTCTATTTATATAGAAGAAACTTTTCAATTTTAGCACGTCTATTTTGAAGCACAACACGGAACACTGTAAATACCCGTTACTATATCTCCTCCTCTCTTTTTTTTAAATTTAATATCTCCCTATTTGTTTTATCCTTTTAAAATATTTCATTTATCTCTTTATTCCACAAAATGCGTTATTGGTTTTACGGTGTTTTTCGGCATATTTATAGAAACTAACTGTTTATGAAGCATTTTTTATGTTTAGCAACTTTTTTTGTAGAAATCCTTCACTTTCCTTTCAATATTTAACACTATCTAAATAAAGTTTACGATAAATTCATAATTTTTTATTTTTTATACTATATTCCGTTATATTGTTGTATAATATCAATGAAAGCGCTTATTATTTCAATATACATAATTCGAACTCATTTTTATCGAAACATTCTAATTATTATGCTTATATTTACATGCAACGATTTTAGTTATTCGTGTAGGTATACCAAATATATCCACCCCATTTTTCTGTGAAATTACTTTATAACATGAAAGATTAACTTGGGTGATAAGTTATTGTGAATGTTTTTTTACAAAACAGATAAGTAATAGTGTTTGGTATTATGTAAATTATTGTAATAACATAAGAATAAAGAAAACATTTACATTGATTGTTGGTTCATCAATTATTGAAAAGAGCAAAATGCACCTTTTGTTTGGAAAAAGGATTATATGCATTGGGAGGTTTAAACAAATGACGAGGAAGAATACAACGACAAACCCTTGGGCCAAGTTCCATGGTCCGAACCTTGGTTATGTTATTGAGCAGTATGATCTTTACGTAACTGGAGCAGGTTCTGTTGATCCGGAATTACAAGAGCTTTTTGAAATTTTTGGAGCTCCTTCGTTTCAAGATGATGTCGTAACAGGGGACAACACAGCAACACATTTTTCTCCTCAAAACACAGGGAACATTGAAAAAATTCTTAAAGTCGTTCAGCTTGTTGAACAAATTCGTTCATTCGGGCATACGTTGGCTCACATCAATCCGATGGAAGATGCTGCTAATGGACAATCTCTTCTTGAGAAAGCAATGAACGAACTGAGCGATGCTGACTTGAAAGCGATTCCAGCGAAAACAGTATGGCAAGATGCACCAGAAGGTATTCACACTGCACTTGATGTAATTCATAGATTAAAAGACGTTTATACAAAATCTTTAGCTTATGAATTTTCTCATATACAAGATAGTGAAGAACGCGCGTGGTTGCATCAAATGGTGGAATCAAATTCATTGCGTCAACCACTATCAAATAAAAAACGAACTGCTCTTTTAAAACGTTTAACAGCTGTTGAAGGTTTCGAGCAATTCTTGCATAAAACATTCGTTGGGCAAAAGCGTTTCTCTATCGAGGGCGTTGATATGCTTGTACCTGTTCTAGATGAAATTGTTCTCGAAGGTGCAAAGGGCGGCGTAGAAGATGTCATGATTGGTATGGCTCACCGCGGTCGTCTAAGCGTACTTGCACACGTATTAGAAAAACCATATAGTCACATGTTTGCTGAGTTCAAACATGCAAAAATAGAAGGCGCAGTGGCAAATTCTGGCTGGACTGGCGACGTGAAATACCATTTAGGTAGAGAACAAGTCGTTAGTAACGAAGAAGTTAGCACTCGCGTTACATTAGCAAATAACCCAAGTCACCTTGAGTTCGTTAACCCTGTTGTAGAAGGTTTTGCACGTGCGGCTCAAGAGAATCGTAAAAAATCGGGTCTTCCAGAACAAGATACTTCAAAATCATTCGTAATTTTAGTTCATGGTGATGCTGCATTCCCTGGTCAAGGTATTGTATCTGAAACGTTGAACTTAAGCAGATTGAACGCGTACCAAACAGGTGGAACAATTCATGTTATCGCAAACAATGCAGTTGGCTTTACGACTGATAGCTATGATTCTCGTTCTACGAAATATTCAAGTGACCTTGCAAAAGGTTTCGATATTCCGATTGTTCACGTGAACGCTGATGATCCAGAAGCTTGTCTTGCTGCTGCTAACCTTGCGATTCAATATCGTACATTGTTCAAAAAAGACTTCTTAATCGATTTAATTGGTTACCGCCGCTACGGTCATAACGAAATGGATGACCCAGCAGTTACGCAACCACAAGTGTACAAAAAGATTAAAAATCACCCAACTGTAAGAGCGATTTATGCAGATCAATTACAAGCTGCTGGTGTTCTAAATGCAGATGAGGTTGAAACAATGACTCAGTTTATACAAGAGCAATTAAAATCTGACTATGCACAAGTGCCGCCAGCTGATACGAGCGCTGCAACAATTGACGTTAAAGTGCCAGATGTTGTTGCAAAAGGCATTCAGCCAATTGATACTGGTGTTGAGATTGACTCACTTCGTGCAATTAATGAAGGTCTATTATCTTGGCCAGAAGGCTTTAACGTATATCCGAAAGTAAAGAAAATTCTTGAACGCCGTAAAGACGCTCTTGAAGAGAACGGTAAAATTGAATGGGCACTTGCTGAGTCATTAGCATTCGCTTCTATTTTACAAGAAGGTACGCCAATTCGTTTAACTGGTCAAGATTCACAGCGTGGTACATTCGCGCACCGTCATATCGTATTACACGATACTGATACAAATGAAACATATTCACCATTACATCGCTTACCAAACATTAATGCATCCTTCTCTGTTCATAACAGTCCGTTATCAGAAGCTGCTGTTGTTGGTTACGAGTATGGTTATAACGTATTCGCTCCAGAAACTCTTGTTATGTGGGAAGCGCAATATGGTGACTTCTCAAATACTGCGCAAGCATTATTTGATCAATATGTTTCAGCAGGAAGAGCAAAATGGGGTCAAAAATCTGGTTTAGTTCTTCTATTACCGCACGGTTATGAAGGTCAAGGACCAGAGCATTCTAGTGCACGTCCAGAGCGATTCTTACAGTTAGCCGCTGAGAATAACTGGACAGTTGCAAACTTAACGAGCGCGGCACAATACTTCCATATTTTACGTCGTCAAGCATCTATCTTAGGAACAGACGCTGTTCGACCATTAGTATTGATGACGCCAAAGAGTTTATTACGTCACCCACTTACGCTTTCCACTGCTAGTCAGTTAAGCGAAGGACGTTTCCAACCTGCTCTAGAACAAGAAAACCTTGGCATGAAACCAACTAAAGTAAAACGTCTTGTTTTAAGCACAGGTAAAATGGCGATTGACTTAGCAGCAGAAATTGAGTCTGGTAAACATGAGTATAACTTAGATGAAGTTCATGTCGTTCGTATTGAACAGCTGTACCCATTCCCTGCTGAGAAAGTTCAATCTATTATTAAACGCTTTAAAAACTTAGAAGAAATTATTTGGGTTCAAGAAGAACCTCGTAATATGGGCGCATGGCATTACATGGCTCCAATTCTGTTCGAACTTGCTGGAGATAAAGTGAAAACTGGTTACATTGGACGCCCAGATCGCTCTAGCCCATCTGGTGGCGATCCATTCGCTCACAAAGCTGAGCAAGAACTAATTGTTGCACACGCTTTAGATGTGAAGTATAACTTCCGTCAAGATAAACAAGAAATTGAAGTTTTCAGCAACTGAAAGTAATAATGAAGGTTTCTAGCTTGCTCCCCGGACAGATATTCTGCCCGGGGGCAGGCTAACAAATGGAGATTACCGAAGACAAAAGAAGAAAAAACACACCGTTAGGCAAATAAGGGGAGGACATTTAAAATGATCGAAATTAAAGTACCTGAGCTTGCAGAATCTATTACTGAAGGAACTATCTCACAATGGCTTATCAACGTAGGCGACAAAGTTGAGAAAGGTGGCAGCGTTGTTGAGCTTGAAACTGATAAAGTCAATGTAGAAATCATTGCAGAAGATTCAGGTATTGTATCGAAGTTACTAGGCGAACCTGGGGATACAGTTGAAGTTGGTGCAACTATCGCAATTTTAGATGCAAACGGAGCACCAGTTGCAGTAAGTACACCTGCACCGGCTGCTGAACAGCCAAAACAAGAAACAACTGAAGCACCGAAAGCTACGGCACCAAATGCTGAGCAAACTACAACTTTACAAGGTTTACCGAATACGAACCGTCCTATCGCATCACCAGCTGCTAGAAAAATGGCTCGTGAATTAGGTATCGACTTAAACGACGTACGTAGCACAGATCCACTTGGACGTGTGAGACCACACGATGTACAAGCTCATGCTGCCGCACCAAAAGAAGCACCAGCTGCTCCAAAAAGTCCAGCTCCTGCTCCAGTTGCAAAAACGGAATTCGAAAAACCAGTTGAGCGCGTGAAAATGTCCCGCCGCCGTCAAACAATTGCAAAACGCCTTGTAGAAGTTCAACAAACATCTGCAATGTTAACAACATTTAACGAAGTTGATATGACTGCAATCATGGAATTACGTAAAGAGCGTAAAGATGCTTTCGAGAAAAAACATGATGTACGTCTTGGCTTCATGTCATTCTTCACAAAAGCAGTTGTTGCAGCATTAAAACAATTCCCATTATTAAATGCTGAAATTCAAGGCGATGAGCTTATCATTAAAAAATTCTATGATATCGGTATTGCAGTAGCAGCTCCAGATGGATTAGTTGTTCCAGTTGTACGCGATGCTAACCAATTAAACTTCGCTGAAATCGAAAGCGAAATTCGTAATTTAGGTATGAAAGCACGTGATAACAAACTTTCATTAAAAGAGTTACAAGGTGGTACATTCACAATTACAAACGGTGGTGTATTCGGTTCTCTAATGTCAACACCAATCCTAAACAGCCCACAAGTAGGTATTTTAGGAATGCACAAAATCCAAGTACGTCCAGTTGCAATTGATGCAGAACGTATGGAAAACCGTCCAATGATGTACATCGCTTTATCTTACGATCACCGTATTGTTGATGGTAAAGAAGCGGTTAGCTTCCTTGTTGCTGTTAAAGATATGCTTGAAGATCCAAAATCATTATTATTAGAAGGTTGATAGATTAATAATCTATTACAGGCTGTAGAATGAATTATTCTACAGCCTTTTTTTATTGCATTCATATGGGACAAATTTCATTACATAAGCTAATAATGTATGCCTAAAACGTAAGGAGGATTAAAATGAATAACCTTCCAATTGATGCAAAACTTAAAGCAAATAAGGATACTTTTTTCCTCCCCGACTCAAACGGGGGTGTCTATTTTCGAAATAATGCCAGTTCATTTCGTATGGACGGTGATGGAATTTACAACTGGATTGAAAAATTAATGCCAATGTTTAACGGGAATTATTCTTTAGCAGAAATAACCGATGGTCTCCCTCTCCCCTATCAAAATCGTGTATTTGAAATTGGAGAGATTTTATATGAAAATGGTTTCGTTCGGGATGTAAGTCAAGATGCACCTCATGAATTAAATAGCGCATTACTTGATAGATACGCTTCACAAATTGAATTTTTAGAAGCTGATTCTCATTCAGGCGCTCTAAAATTCGAAACGTATCGCGCGGCAAACGTCCTTATAATTGGTTCTGGAGATATGCTTACTTCCTTAGTTTCTTCTTTATTAGAATCAGGATTACCTACCTTTCATTACCTTGTTACAGATTATGAGGAAACAAATTACGATCGCATTCATGAGCTAGTAGAACTTGCACATGAAGTTGATGATCATGTCCTAGTTCAGGAAATAGACACGACAATTGATCGTCCCCTGCATGAAGTGTTCGAGCCTTTCGACTGGATTTTGTATGTTTCTCAAAATGGAGATATTGAAGGCCTAAGAGCAGTTCACACGATTTGTAGAGAAGTAGGAAAGAACTTCATACCTGCCGTCTGTTTATCAGCACTTGGTATAGCCGGCCCTATCGTAACAGCTAATCGTGAAGAATGCTGGGAATCCGCATGGCATCGGCTACATGAAACGACTTTACAAAATGAACATTCATCAGCATCATTTTCACCACTTCCATCTGCAATGTTAGCAAATATAATCGTATTTGAATTACTTAAGCATGTCGCTGATGATTCCTACCGAGAAAAAGAACCACAATTCTTTTTATTAAATTACGAAACACTCGAAGGAGCATGGCATCCTTTTATAAAACATCCTCTCGCAACTGATGAAAGTTTTACAATTGATACGATAGAAAATCTTTCTGAACAACTTGAGCAGCGGTCCAACCAACATACCTCAACTGATTTATTCCGCTTTTTCGACTCATTAACTTCTAAAGAAGCTGGTTTATTCCATGTATGGGATGAACAAGATTCATATCAATTACCGTTATCACAATGCCATATTCAAGTAGCTACTCCACTATCAGATGGTCCTGCTTCCCTCCTGCCTCTTATGACTTGTGGTGGTTTAACTCATAATGAAGCGCGCCGAGAAGCTGGTTTAGCAGGAATTGAAACATATGTAGCGGAAATTATGCACCGCCTTATTCCTGAACATAATGATATCGGTATTGGCGCTGGAGAAACGATGACAGAAGGTGTATACCGGGCGCTACAACAACATTTAAATAATAAATTGTATGAGCGGCAGTCACATATGCTAGAAGAAATTACGACGATTGATTTAACTGCAATTCATGATAAACATTGTAGATTTTATTACGATGCTCTCTCTACAATTCATGAAACACCTAAAATAGCAGTAAGTGAAGAGATTCTCAGCTTTCCTGTCGTTTGGGTCGGTATAAATGATCGCTGGTACGGTGCATCTAATATTAATATGACGTTAGCCTTACGAAACGCACTACAACTATCACTTCTTCATATTCAAAATGAAGAGACTCCTTATAGAGCTAATATCTTGCCTGAATCATCGATTATTTTATATGATACTGATTCTTTTAGATTAGAAATACAAGAAGAAGGAGAAATTCCAAGCACGCAATCTGTGCAGCTTGCCTTGCAACATTTAGAAGAACATAATTTTTATCCATTCGTGTTTGATTTAGCCATTGAATCATTTTTGAAAGAAAACTTAGATGGTGTGTACGGTGTATTAATTGCAAAGGAGGACAGTCTATGACTCAAAATATATTGCTTATAGGAGATGGCTTACTTGCAAACTATGTACATGATCAACTATGCAAACAATATTCTATCATTCGCCAACATAACCTTACAGAAGAACTCCCTGAAAATATTCATCTCGCTCTCGTATTACATGATGGCTCTCCTTCTACTATTCATCATGATGCCGAGCTAATGTTTCGATCGAATCATATTCCATGGCTACGTGCATTCACTTCATTTGGTGAAGGTATTATCGGTCCTTACATTCATCCTCTTGCAACTGGCTGTTCCAACTGCTCTGATGGACGCCGATTTATCGCTGGATTTGATCAACAAGAAATGTGGGCACTACAGCGGAAATATGCGTTAAAGGCAGATAATGTAACAAGGCGTGATGTACGTGCCACCCAAAATGGTATGTTACAAATGTGCCATCTTATTCGTGCAGAAACAGAGAAAATATTAACTCATAACCATTCTTCTTTAGAAAATGAACTCATTTTACTAAACTTACAAACACTGCAATGTACGCGGCATTCTTTTCTTCCCGATCCGCTCTGCCCTGTATGTAGCAATTTGCCTGATGATACGGCAGATGCAGCAGCGATTTCGTTACAACCGAGCTTAAAAACAAGCGAAGCAGCATATCGCTGTCGTTCCATTCATGAACTAAACACATTTTTAACGAGAGATTATTTAGATTATCGCGTCGGTATGTTGAACGGAAAAATGCAGCATTCTTTATTACCATTTGCTGACGTTATTATAAACATGCCATTAATGTTTGGAAATGAAGGTGTTGCAGGCCGAACTCATTCATTTGCAATGAGTGAAGCGACTGCTATTTTAGAAGGTTTAGAACGATATTGTGGTATGTCACCTCGAGGAAAAAAGACAAATGTACACGGCAGTTTTCGTGAGTTAGAGGATCATGCACTTAATCCCCTCTTGCTCGGTGTACATACAAATGAACATTATAATCGTAATAGTTTTCCGTTTAAACCGTTTGATCCTGACTATGAACAAAACTGGGTATGGGGCTACTCTTTATTACAAAACCGGCCACTTTTAGTTCCTGAATCAATTGCTTATTATAGCCTCGGTCATCGAGATGCTTTCGTGTATGAAACATCAAATGGATGTGCAATTGGTGGTAGTTTAGAAGAAGCAATTTTTCATGGCATTTTAGAAATTGTAGAGCGTGACGCCTTTTTGCTCACTTGGTATGCGGAATTACCTCTCCCTCGCCTTGATCTTAGTTCAGCAAATGATACGGAATTACAATTAATGATTCAGCGGCTGTACACGATTACTGGGTATGAATTACATGCTTTTAACGCAACGATGGAACACGGTATCCCAAGCTTATGGGTAATTGCGAAAAATACGCGTGAAAATGGAATGAACGTTGTTTGTGCGGGAGGCTCTCATTTAGACCCTGTCCGCGCTTTAAAGAGTGCCATCCATGAAATAGCAGGCATGTTACTAATAGCAGACGATGAACTCGAACAAAAAAGAGAGCACTACGAAAACTGCTTACAAGACCCTTATCTCGTAAATAAAATGGAAGACCATAGTATGCTGTACGGATTAAAAGAAGCAGAAGAACGTCTTCACTTTCTTTTACGTGACGATGCCCCGGTGCAATCGTTCCAAGAAATGAATGCATTACAATCAGTTGATCTAGATTTAACATCCGATCTTCATCAACTTTTAAACCGCCTGCAGCAATCTGGACTTGACGTAATCGTTGTAGATCAAACAGTACCTCTTATAGAAAAAAACGGATTACATTGCGTAAAAGTCATTATTCCAGGCATGTTACCGATGACGTTCGGTCACCATCTCATTCGAGTTACAGGACTGGATAGAGTATATACTGTGCCGATGACACTTGGATATACAAACGAACCTTTAACGAATGAACAATTAAATCCACATCCGCATCCGTTTCCATAGTAAAGGAGGGGATTTTATGCAGCTGGATACTTTTTTACATCATCTCCATTTTTCTATCGATGAAATTATGCCGAATCATGAAGTGGACTGGGAAGATGCACCGCTTCCTTATAAATTATACCGAAATGTACCTATCATTCCTCTCTCTTTAGAAATCCCATTATCTTTACCTAACTCTTCTACTACACCTACTTTGAAGGAGATTGGTCATTACCTTTGGTCCTCATTTGGTTTAACACAGTTATGTCAGCTAAATAGCGAAAAAATTTTATTCCGAAGATCTATCCCTTCAGGCGGCGCTTTATATCCAAATGAATTGTATATATATTTAAAGATCGATGATTATCCAGACGGTATTTACCATTACGACGCTGCGCACCACCGACTTATTTTACTTCGCGAAGGAAATTTCGATTCTTACATTACAGAAGCACTTGGCAACCGTTGTAACATACAGTCTTGTTTTGGCGCTGCATTCGTATCCACTATGTTTTGGAAAAACTACTTTAAATACAATAATTTTTCGTATCGACTTCAAGGATTAGATAGTGGTGTTCTCATCGGACAATTACTTGCATGTGCCAAACAATTCGGTTACACAAATGGCGTATACTTTCAGTTTCTAGACCGTGCAATCAATCGTTTACTCGGACTGTCAGAAGGCGAAGAAAGTGTGTATGCTGTCGTTCCTTTAAGTACAGAACCGCAAACGAATTGGTTTCACAATGATTACCGTGAAAATAAAACAGTTACTTCTCATGAGTTGTTACAGCAAATTCCGCCGTTAGCACACGAACATTTCGTTCGCTCAAAACATGTAAATGAATATCCAATGTTAACAAAAATAAATGAAGCTTCTATGATTGAATCGACAGCACACTTCCAAACACTACATCATGAAGAGCACTATCAACATCATGCGCACGCTGTACAGTTGCCGCAAGTAGAACGGTTATCGTATGATTTCTTACAACTTTGTAAAGAACGGTATTCCCCTGATGCTGACTTTACTTTCACGAAATGGGATACAGCCGAGCTCGCTACTTTACTACAAGAAGCAAGTCTCTCCTTCCCTTATTACAACGACCTTGATGGTCAGTATGTAAATGAAAATGCACGGGTCTCATTATATGGATGTTTTTATAACGTAAAAGATATAGAGAACGGTGCTTATTCTTATAACAGTAAAACACATTCCATACAGCCACTTCGATATGGAGACCTTCGTTATCCCCTTCAATCCAGTATGACGATGGATAATGTAAACCTTTTTCAAGTACCGCTTTGCCTACATGTAGTCGGAAAGAAAGATTACTATACAAATGCATTAGGCTATAGAGGATATCGTATTCACCAAATGGAAGCTGGCATACTCGTTCATAAACTCGTTTTCGCCGCAACCGCGATGGGGATGGGCGGGCATCCATTACTAAGTTTTAATACAAATTCATGTGATCAGTTATACGGGATAGATACTGGAAATGAAACGTCTCTCATTCAAATTCCTGTTGGGGCGTATCGAGCGCGGAATTGGTTAAAAGGGGATTTGCGTAATTAGAAGCACGCCGGTGGACGGCGTGCTTTTTTACTAGATTAATTTAAAAATACTCTTAATTTGTCTCGCGAATAACCAATTTTTCGTACCGTAGTTATCATTTAAACTATCTAAATTGATAGATTTCCCGTTAGCAAACTTTAATTCTAACGTTGTATTTTTGTCATTTGTTTTTAAGTTGCTATGTGTAATTGCTTCATACTTTAATTTTTCGATTTCAACATATTCATCTTTTTCTTGTCCAATCACGACATGATCTTGGAAGAAGAACAATACTTCTACTTTCTTACCGAAACAAAATACATTTTTCGTATAAATTAATGTCGCATTATCAAGTCCGACGCATACTTCTTTCATTTCTTCAACAACGTTTCCAAAGTCTTCTTCTTGTCTTGCGTTTGATTCAGCAATCCATTCTTCGATTGTTTTCATGTTAATTGCCATACTGTGCCCCCTGGTTCGATCATTGCTTTATTAAAAAATAAATACTATATGAAAATATAAGCGATAAGTACTATGTTTTCAAGGGCGAACGGTATATTCGAAATAAAGTGAAACTTTAATTAGTGGGGGTTTTCTTCATCCCCCACTGATTATCAGCCTTCACCAATCGGGCTTTTACGGGCAGCCCGCCCCCCACTTAGCTTCTTTGCTTTCGCTGAATTTTGAGGTGGGGGTCTTACTGCCCGTTAATGCAGGATAAAGTTAAATTTCAAATTAATCTACTAGAGGCACCGATTTCATTATATTTTAAACGTTTGAACGAGACATTCTTCATCATCGATTAACTGTGTTTTTTCATCAAATTCGATGTTTAGCTCCCTATATACTTTCTTCCAAAAAGAAACAGCTGGTACATTTTTCACAAGTTCGATAACGAAATATTGTCCTCGTTTCTCTTTTAGTACATTCTCAATAACTTGTTTACCGATTCCTTTTCCCTTGTACTGATTCAATATGAAAATGTCATTAATACAAAAGTCATTTTCTTTTTTCAAAAATGGACGTTCCAGTAGTAATAAAAATCCTACAATATCATTATTACTTTTAATAAAATACGGAGTGATTCCGTCATTTTCCCAAAACATGTACAAATCTTCGTATTCAAAAAATCCATTTGCCCCAATCTTTATATTAGGAGTGAATGTAGAGAGGTCATGAAGATATAGTGCATATAAATTACGTAATATTTCTTTTTCTGATTCTTGAACTGTTTGAAGTGTTACAAACATTTTTAATGATCCCCTTCCCTATATATAACTATTTCCAATTCGCTTCTTTCGCCAAAAATAATGATTCCCCTTTAACGAAAAAAATAGCACTTAAAAAGTGCTATTCTGCTCTCCTTGCCGCTTGCTGAATTGGATCCCAAACGCTGTTATATGGTGGTGCGTAACTTAAGTCGACATCTTCTAAATCGTGAATGCTCATTTTATTGAAAAGTGCCATTGCGATCACATCAATTCGTTTATCTACACCTTCTTCTCCAATTACTTGTCCACCTAATAATTGTTTCGTGTCAGAACGATATAATAATTTCAAGTAAAGTGGTTTCGCATTAGGATAATAGCCCGCCATATTTGTGGAGTCTACTTTGACTGTTTTATACGGAATATGTAGCCCTTTTGCTTCTTTTTCATTTAAACCTGTTCTTGCAAGCGTCAAATCCATAAATTTAATAATACCTGTACCTAACGTACCTTTAAATGCTCTTCGTTTATCAAGCATATTCAGTCCAGCAAGTCGCCCTTGTTTATTGGCAGTCGTTCCGAGCGGGATATGATCATGAATTTCCTTTATAACATGGTAATGCGTTGCGCAATCACCAGCTGCATATACGTCCTGCACATTCGTTTGCATATATGCATTTACTTCGATTGCCCCTTTATAATTTGTACGTATATTTGTTCCTTCAAGAAAATCAGTATTCGGCTTCACTCCAACCGATACTAAAACAAGATCTGCTTTATACGTACCTTTATCCGTTTCAATTTGTTCCACTCTTTCATTTCCTTTAAATGCTTTCACATTTTCATTCGTTAAAATTTCAATATTGTGTTTATCTGCTTCTTTATGTATATATTCAGCCATATCTGCATCATAAATCGTACCGATATGATCATTTCGCTCAATCATTCTTACTTTCTTACCAAGTTCGACGAATGTTTCTGCCATCTCCAGTCCAATCGCACCACCGCCAATAATGGTTACATCTTCAACTTTATTCGTTTCTAGCGTTTTTAATATACGCTCAGCATCTGGAATTGTTTTTAAAAGATGAACGCCTTGCAAATCTCGACCTTCCCATTCTGGCATAACAGGACGTACGCCAGTCGCGATTAATAATCGATCGTACGGAAATTCAAAAACATCTTTCGTCTTCGTATGCTCTGCGTACACGATTTTCTTTTCTGTATCTATTTTCGTTACTTCATGTCGTACTTTCGCATCAATGCCATATTTATCACGAAACGTCTTCACATTGCGCGCGACTAATTTTTCCGTTGAAGCAATAGCACCACTAATGACATACGGCAATCCACACTGCGCGTACGAATAAATTTCACCTTTTTCTAACGTTACAACATTTGCATTTTCATCGTTTCTAACAATTTGCATAGCTGCACTCATACCAGCTGCATCTCCGCCAATAATGACATAGTTCACTTTACCACTCCTTCTTTTCTACATACTCTTTACGTTTTCCATATTTTTCAGAAATAACACCTACTTCTATTGTAAAGAAAGAGCATTTCATCTTCAAATTTGGTGCACAAACCTATGCCTGAATAGGTAGCCGTCGTGTCTTATAAACAACATGTTTAATATGCTATAACAGTAACGATCGAAAGTAGGTGAAACATACATGTGCGCCGGCCTTCTCGCCCAGCTTCCAGAAGAACCGCAAGAACCAAAAGAACCGAAACCCGCCCTCTCACTTGACCAAGAATTTTCTATTAATGCAACAATCTACAGCGCTCGTGCTTGGTTATCTAACGATGATACGTTTGCACAAGATATTTGGAAAGCTACCCAATTCGCTTCAGCATCACATGCTGGCAAATCCATCTTTCCAGTCGGTTCCGTTAAAATTTTGAACTTTTCTGATGATACAATAACTGTTACTGCTTCGCCAGATTCGGATCATGCGCTCAAAATAGTTGTACCACCCCATTCCGAGGCAGCTCTAACGTCTGGTCCTTTATCACATATACAAGCTAGTACATCAGGAGGATCAAGTAAAGTCACATTTCTCTTTCACATCTTTTTCTCAAGGGATCCTGGTTCAGATAAATAACCATAAAAAAGGTACAGTTATGCACTGTACCTTTTTCACGTGTTTATTCTCTTGATTTGATCAATTCAACATTATAAGTTTCAATATCTGTTAGCTTTCCTGTAAAATACGTATTTTCTCTATACCAAGACTGTTTTGAAAAGTACGCTTGCATATCTTTCGTTTGAAAAATATGTCCATGTCTTGCGTATATTTCATTTCTAGCAATTTTCAACTGTTCTTTCGATAAATATGTTAATTCTGCACTCGTTAGTTTTCGAATATCACTATCCGGGAAGATGAAACCATTATATCCATACCGAGTCGTAGGCGGCGGAGTAACATTGTAAACAACTGGTTTTTCCGCACTTTTCTTTTGGAATGGAAGATTATAAGACGGAAGTGCAGTTACCGTTTCTACCTTCGTCGTTTCCCTTCCGTTTTCTCCATTTCGTTCTAAATAAATCGTCGCACTTCCATCAGTTGCTACAGGCCCCCATGTAATTTCTTCTCCTGCCAGCGCTGTAACTGGTTTTTGATTCACATACAATGTTGCACCAGGCACGTTCGTTTGAACCGTAATATATTGTCCTTGCAACGTTAAATCTATCGTTACGTTATTTTGACCTTGTTTCATAAGTACAACCTTTTCTTCACGTGATAGTTTCACATAATCATTTTTATATTCTGCTTGAAACACTTGAGTTCCTGGAAGAAACGGTCCATATTGCTTCTCAAACTTTTTGTCATCTGTTTTATCTATTTCTTTTCCGTTCATTTTTAAAGATGTACCTTTTTCATTTGTAAGCAATGTCGTATAATACGTCTTCGCTTTCAATTTATACCGATCAAATAAAAAGAAATACTTTCCGTCTTTCGTTAACGAAAAGTCTGCTCTTTCGATTCCGTTCCCTTGTTTTTCACCTATCCTCAACTGTTCTTTCAATTCATTCACATAAGGTGGATTTTCTTTTATATACGAAAATAGTGGCATTAGACTCTCTCTCGTTACAGTAACTGATGGATCATCTGCCGTGACGATTTCAGCTAACTTCTCCCCGTTCCTCTCTTGTAAAATAGTAATGATCCGATCTACTTGTGCCGCCTGCTTATAATACGATGATCCGTACAAATACAGTCCAACAATCACTACAGCAAGTAATGTTAAAATTGTAATGCCAACCTTTGTACCGCTGCTCATTTTCTTCTTTACTGCAAGACTCTCCCTCTTCCTCCCGCAGTTTTGACAAAATTGCACACCGTCTTCAATCTGAGTCCCACACTTTGTACATACATTCATCCATTCAACCACCTTTTCTTTAGAGGCCAGTTAATCCCTGTGTAAAGATTTGAATTATCGTGCTAATGTAAGACCACAGTACAATGAATGTTGCAATTCCAATGAAAATATTTGCGATAAAAAGAGTGTAAACAAGATCTAATCCACCGTTATCTAGTTTTACTGTAGCTACAATTATACTAATTCCCATATATGTTGTAGCCAGCCCTAATAAAATTGGTAAGAAAAAGATTAATAAAAAGCTAAACAGAAAAGAAAGCACTAATATAGCAATTACCGGAGTTGCTATCGTTCCCCATATTCCAAATACTTCAAGAAACGAAAAAGATGATTTCATCATCTTCCCACTGACAAAAATAATAAATCCGACAAATAAAGTTAAAATAAGTAAAAATAAAAAGACCGTTACAGAGTCCAAAAAGAATGTAGGAGTAGATATATCTGGTGCAAATGTTTTTGTAACAGCTGCTGCAGCACTCATCATTCTATAAAAAATACATGCCCCTAAAAAACAAATAAGAACAAGACTTACAATTCCATTTCGTACTTCAACCTTGCCACTTTTCATAATAGCTGTCGGTGCTTGTAATGCGTGTTTAAAAAACTGAAAGTAGCCACTTGCAAACCGCTTCGCTTGCTCTACCGTTTCATTTGATCGAGTTTCCTCTGCTGGTGCTACGCGTGCTTGTTGCTCACCTTCCTCCTGTGCACCACTCGCTACGGCTTCCTCCGTCAACGAATGTCCACAATTCCCGCAAAATTTTGCCTCTGCTGTATTTTCCGTATGACACGCCGGACATTTCATTATCGCATCCCCCCCCTTAAGCAGATACCATATAGGGTGTTACAAATTCAATATATGACTTTGTACATAAAACATGACTACAAGAAAAAGATTATGAAATCCTTCTTTCAAATGAAAATATATGTGCTAGCAATCTTGAAAAATAATGCTATTATGAAACAGAACAAATAACATTTTTAACAGATTGGATGACTGGTAATGGAATTAGTAAACTCAATTTTTCAAATACTCCTTACAAGCGTAATCCAATTATTTTCTTTAATTGGCGTTATCATTGTAATTGGATTTCTATTAGGTTATTTAGAATCTCTCACACGCATGTATTGGTCGAGAGCTTTCGGAAGAAAAGGATTCCTTTTAACGGCGTGGATTGGTGTTCCTATTCATGAACTTGGACATGCCATTATGTGTGTACTATTTCGTCATAAAATTGTAGCAACGCAGTTTTTCCCAACAGATACAAGCCAAGGTGCTTTAGGCTACGTACAACATCAATACAATCAAAAAAGTGTATATCAACGAATTGGGAACTTCTTCATTGGAATCGGTCCTATTATTTCCGGTATTACTGCGTTAATCCTTTTAATGCGCTATTTCGTACCAAATTCATATTTCTTATTTAATACAACCCTCGAAAAAACAATCGCTTCTACTTCTATTAATATAGAAATGGTTCAAAACATGCTTTTATCGACGTTTGTATTATTGAAAAGCTTATTTACAATAAGTAATTTATTAAATCCTTCTTTTTGGTTATTTTTATTTATCGCCATTTGTATTTCTGCACATATCGCTTTAAGTAAACCAGATATTAAAGGATCAATAGACGGTGTTATCGTCATGTTTATCCTATTATTTTTATTCAATATAATAGCAGGACTATTTCAGTACGACAGTAACCAGCTAATCGGCAAAGTGATGAAGTATAATATGTACCTCATCGCATTTTCTAGTGTGGCACTACTATTTTCTTGTATTTCTACACTTGTTAGTTTTGGGTTTTATAAAATAAGAGGAGGGCGTTCGTTTTGAACGCTCTCTTCTATTTTCAGATGACTATTTATCCGATTTAATAAGCTATTGAATTGGAATAGATGGCCCAATTACTTCGTTTTCTTTCCCCGAATACGGTACAAGTAAATATTTTCCTACCGATACATTAATTCCATCGAATCTACTAAAAGAAATGTCTCCTTCTTTATTCGATGCAAATGCCTCTTTACATATATATGTTTTTCCAGATTCTGATTCAATTTTAAAATAAATATCTTCATTTGTACTTTGTGTTACATCATAATAAATTGTTGTAGAAATCGGTGTTGAAACTACTTTTTTAACATTTACTTTATTGCCATCGGATAAAACAATTGTTTCATTTAAATCAAACGTCTGCTTCTCTTTCATCAACTGAGCTTGCGATACTTCAATATCAAATATCCATGGTTGCTCAATTACAGTATCCCTGTTGAATGTATCATAAGTAATTTCGATTTGAAGTTCGTCAGTTTTTGGCATTTCACTTAACTCAACACCACCGTAGATTGTATACATAGAATGATTTACTTCAATTGATTGTGCATCCTTTGTACTAGAAAAGTCACGGCCATTTATTCGTACCTGTGGGATTAAATATGTTTGATAATCAAATTCCACACCCTTCGCTGGCTCAAATGTTGAACTGATGAGTAGTTTATTATCATCAACTAGTACCTCATTTAAAGTCAGTTTACCGTATTTATTTTCAGCAGTTTTTCCAATAGCTGTTTTATAGGGAGAATAGTCCCGCGGTTGCTGTTCATCAAGATATTTTTCAATCAATCCAGCAATAAATGGAGTATTTGCTAAAGAAGATTGTCCAAGTGGGACTGTAATACTGACCATTAACATGCAAGCTGCTGCAACTCCGAACCATCTTTTTGACTGTTTGTTTTTCCGGAGCTTATTTTTCACACGTTTTCCCCACTTCTTTTCCTCTAATTTGGTTAAGGGAATCTCTTCAAACTCTGTGATGTCCAGCTGAATATCATTTAACTCTTTATAAATAGACATGCCCTCACACTCCATTTTTAAAAATAAAAATCTGTTTGAGCTTTTTTCTTCCACGTGACAGTTTGTTATGAATCCATGACTCTTTCACATTAAGGTGGGATGCAATTTCACGAGACGGTACACCTTCTAGATAATACTTTTCAAAAATGTTCCGCTCCGTTGCTGACAGTTCACTGAGCAATTCTTGTACGTCTAAGAAATCGTTTTGTCTTCTTTGTTCTTGATACAGACGATCATTAATCTCCGTACAGACAGTTTGTTGCCGATTTCTCGTATTTTTCCGCTGATAATCAATTGCTCGATATTTAGCAATGGCTGCTATCCATTGTTTAAACGTATTTTTACTTGGATCGAATGAGTCGACATGAAACCAGATAGCTAGTAATACATCATCTAAACATTCTTCATAATCTTGTTGATTACTCTGTACATATCTTTTAATGATAGCGCTGAGTAAACTGCCGTATGTTTGAATAATAAACGTAACGCTTTTCTCATTACGTTTTTTTATTTGTTGCACAACATTTTCTTCCGTTATCTTCAAAGCTAGACCTCCTTGTACTGCTAATTGATACCTACTTTCTAATACGAATAAAAATCAATAACTCTATCAAGATTTTTAATATTGCATACATAATCCCACCACTATATACCATTCATGTTGTTTACAATGAGAAGAGCTAGTTCATTACGAACTAGCTCTTCTCATCACTTATTGTTCTTATAATCACAATGCTCAACCGGAACACGAGCATGTCCTTCTTCATCAGTACACCATGACTGTGATTGGAAGGCAAGAAAGATACCGATCCATTCTTCTTCCTTTTCAAAGTGAATAAGTATTCCCCCGTCTTGCCATATACCATTATCACCTTTCCATTTCTCTACATTCCCTTGATTCATATGAATATCGTGTATACCGTTTCCTGGCTCGAAATGAAAGTAAGAATCAGGTGTATTTTCTTCTGGTCCCCATCTTTCACCGAACGCATAAATAATTGCTTTTTCTTCTATCGCTCGTTTTATATAACGCTCTATTTTTTCATTTAAATCATTATCCACTCCTGCTTTTTCAGCTGGTAAAGGAATCATTTGCTTCGAATCAAATACATTACCTCTTACGTAGTCTAAAGCTACTTTCGGCTCATTGTTTTTAACTTCTGTAAAACCGAATGGTAATGTCGGTAAAATGTGAATCGCCTCTGACCGAATATCGGTACTCGCAAAATATAAAACCTCTGACGGATAACTTTGCGATTTCACGTTAATTGCAATACGATAATCTACTCCTGTCTCTCCCTGTAAATGAACTTGATAATGAGGTGTTTTCCCTTTTCCAATCTTTGATTGTATAACTGTACCTTTTAACACACCGTAGTTTTTTAGGGGCATACATTTCATCTCCTATTCATTTAGTAGAAGCTTTTCATACTTAAGGCATTATCCATATAAAAAGAAAATCCTCCTTTCTCAGGAGGATTTCTTATTTTCTCAACAGATACCAAAAAATAACCTCTACCACCACAAGTAACACCGCACCCAAAATCATTAACGTCGTCTTCTTTAATAGTTCATTTTCACGATACGGTATATTACATAAATAAGCACCTAACGTAATCCGTGACGGGCAAGCGATTGTCGCTACTGATGATGCGGTGTTTTGCAGTGTTGTAACGTATTGCCACGGAAGTGCTACGTTTTGCGCAGTTTGCATTTGTAGTTTTATGAACATCGCATTTGATCCTGCGTTACTACCTGTTAAAAAGCCACCGATTCCGCCGATAAACGGAGCAACGAAAACGAAAAATGTTCCAAATGTTTCACCAGCTGTTTTTGCCAGTAATGAATGCATGCCAGATGCACCCATTAGTTCTGAAATGGCGATAAACATTGTCGTTGTAATCGCAAAAGGAATCCATTGTTTTATCGTTTGCAAGAGTGATTGTTTAATAATATGAGATGGAATGCGGAAGAAAATAATAGTAAATAAGCAAGTCATACCGAGCCAAAATCCTGGTGAATATAGTAGCTCCAGTTTATAAGAGTATGATTTCAAATCAAGAACGGCATATGACCTGAATACATCATGTAATGCTGGTACGAGGCGAGAAAGTAAAATACAAACTGTTAGGAATATATAAGGGCTAATAATTTTTATAATAGATACTTCTCTCTCCGTTGCCGCAGCATGTTCTGTCATTAAATTTTGCTCACTTTTTCCTTTTAATTTTATGATAAGAAAACCAAATGCAATTGTAACGATAGAACTTAATATACCTGCTAGTTCAACACTTACGTATGCGTTAAAAAGATAAATTCCGAGAGAAAATAATAGAAAGAAACCGAATCCTTCTTTCCACTTTTCAATAACAGCCTGCCAACCACCAACAACGTGTAAAGAAAGGATGACGAAATAAGCAAACATCGGAATGCTTAGTAGTGCCGTATTCGTGCCAAGTGTTGTAAGCGGCATATTTATAAGCTGCGAACCGATAATCGTACCAGTTGCCATTGCGCCCCATGAACTAGCTAGTAAACCAATAAATGAAAGTAGTACAGCTTGAAACGGTTTATAGCCTAATGATAGAAAGATCGGTGCTGCAACCATGAATCCAATTCCGAATCCACTTACTGATTCGATTAGCGGACAAATACCAAAACACATAAGGAGCATTTGTAATAAACGATCGTGCGTCACTTCTTCTAGAAAACGTGCTACTTGATCGATGTACCCCATTTTGTTCATGAGGTGAAATAAAAAAATACCGAAAAACAACACGTACCCGACAATAAAACAAATTAACCAACCTTTAATCGTTGCGTGCACAGTTTCACTTATCCCTAGTTGAAACGTTGGCGAGAGTAAAACGATTCCAACAGACACAACGTAAGCAATTAAAGAGGACCTTAATGACGTTTGTTTAAATAAAAATAAACAAATGAAAATCATCATAATTGGGATAAGCGCCAACAATATGGCCATGTTATCATCTCTTTTCATTAAAAATACAATTTTTAACTATTATATAACAGATGTCATAATTTTCAATTGTTTTTACTACAGATTCAAAAAAGGAGCCATTTAGCTCCTTTTTTGAATCACTCCCATTTTCTTTTATCCTGAAAAACGCTCTGCTGTCCAACTATTTTGTCTAACACAACAAACACAATATAAGCACATATTACTTGCAATACAACATTTCCAAATTTCATTAATTCAAATGAATGGATCCAGCGAAATAATTCGTTTAATAATACAATCGAAACGATACTAAATAGTTCTATACTAATCGAAAATATACATATTTCTAAAATAGATTGCTCTTGAATGCGATTTAAGTTGGAAAAGATGAATACATATCCTAAAAATAGAGCCATCACCTCTATTTTCGTCATGCTAATGAGCCAAGCGTATAATGGTACAGTTAGAAGAAGATATAGTAGTTTCCGTCTTAGCATGCTTTCTCACCCTCTAAGTTATATGTATTTTCTGTATATTTCAACATTTATTACGTAAAACAAAAAGAAGAGACTTATGCCTCTTCTTTTTGTTTTGTTGCCTGTATTAATTCACATATTTCTTCTCGCTTTTCATTTTCTAACAGCTCGATGACTTTACTTCCAACGACTACTCCATCACATATTGTAATCATTTCTTCTACATGTTCCTTCGTTGAAATACCGAACCCTGCCACTACCGGTAAATGTGTATGTGATTTTACTTTTTCTAAGTAACTATGAATTTCACCTTTAAAGTTTTGACGTACTCCTGTTACGCCCGCTACTGTAACAGCGTAAACGAACCCTTCTGATTCACTCGTAATTTTTTCAATTCGCTCAATTGGGCTCGTTACTGTAACGAGTGGAATTAGCGCAATGTTTGCCTCTCGAAGTAACGGGGCAATAATATTTTGTTCTTCATACGGTAAATCCGGAACGATCATACCGTCTACACCTGCTTCTATACAGTTTTCGATGAATCGTTCTTTTCCGAATGCGAGTACTGGATTTAAATATGTCATGAGTACAAACGGAATTTGTACTTTTTTCCTTACCTCTATTAATGCTTGAAAAATGCCTTTTAATGTTACACCGCTATCTAGCGCTCGTTTCCCTGCTCTTTGAATCGTTGGACCGTCTGCGACTGGATCTGAAAACGGAATACCTATTTCAACGATACTTGCTCCTGCTTTGTCTAGAAAACAAATTCTTTCTTTTAATTTTTCAAGGCCACCATCTCCGCCCATTACGTACGGAATAAATGCTTTCTTACCATTTTCAAACGCTGCTTTAATTTTTTCTACTCCCATTTTTTACACCTCTTCCATATAACGTTTTATACTCTCTACATCTTTATCCCCGCGGCCAGATAAACAAATGACAAGCCCTTCGTCTTTCTTCATTTGCGGCGCTAATTTGAATGCGTATGCGACAGCATGTGAGCTTTCTAACGCCGGAATAATCCCTTCTTTTTTCGTTAATAATTGAAATGCTTCTAACGCTTCTTCGTCTGTTATTGAATGATAAGAAACGCGTCCAATATCTTTTAGCAAGCTATGTTCTGGCCCAACACCTGGATAATCGAGTCCCGCTGAAATAGAATGTGCTTCTTGAATTTGTCCTTCTTCATTTTGCAGAAGGTACATCATCGATCCGTGTAAAACACCAACGCTTCCTTTCGTTAAAGTAGCTGCGTGCTTTTCTGTATGAACACCTTTCCCAGCTGCTTCTACGCCGTAAAGAGCGACTTCTTCATCGTGTACGAACGGATAAAACATGCCCATCGCATTACTACCACCACCAATACATGCAACGACTGCCTCTGGTAATTTCCCTTCTAACGCTTCATATTGTTTTTTCGTTTCTTTCCCAATTACACTTTGGAAATCACGAACAATTTGCGGGAATGGATGTGGTCCAAGAACGGATCCCATAATGTAGTGTGTATCGTGTACATGTGAAACCCAGTAGCGAAGCGCCTCGTTTACCGCATCTTTTAATGTGCCGCTACCTGCCGCTACGCTTTCTACTTTCGCTCCGAGTAATTCCATTCGGAACACATTTAATTTTTGACGTCTCACATCTTCTTCTCCCATAAAGATGACGCATTCTAATCCGAGTAGGGCACATACAGTAGCTGTTGCAACTCCGTGTTGTCCTGCTCCTGTTTCAGCGACAACTTTTTTCTTGCCCATTCGTACTGCAAGAAGTGCCTGGCCGATTGTATTGTTAATTTTATGAGCTCCTGTATGGTTCAAATCTTCACGTTTTAAATAAATCTTTGCACCGCCGCAATACTTCGTCATATTTTCAGCGAAATAAAGCGGTGTTTCTCTTCCGACGTACGTTTTTAAATAATGATTTAATTCCTTTTGAAACCCTTCATCTTGCATTGCTTCTTTATATGTTTCTTCTAGTTCTAATACAGATTGCATTAACGTTTCTGGAACGTATCGTCCTCCGTATATACCGTAGTGACCTTTTTCATCTGGATATGCGTAATTCATTTGGAACACTCCTTCGCTTTTATAATAAATTGTTTTATTTTCTCTACATCTTTCTTTCCTTCTGTCTCCACTCCGCTACTTACATCGACCATGTATGGCTGAATCGTTCGAATCGCTTCTTCTATATTAAGAGCGTTTAACCCACCAGCTAATATCGTTTTCTCTCGCAATTTTTTTGACATATGTGCGAGTAACTCCCATGAAAATTTCTTTCCATTTCCCCCGTGAAACTTTTCTTTCGGACTATCAAACAATATATAATCCGTTTCATATGTTTGAGCATTTTTCATATCACTCTCTGAAGTTACCCCAAGTGATTTTATAGACGGAATATTCAATCTTTTGATTTGATGATTGTCTTCATCTCCATGTAGTTGCACATGTGTTAACCCGCAATCATCTGCAATTTTCTCGATTACTTCTACTGATTCATTTACGAAAACACCAACCTTTAACACGTTTGTTGGAAGCTCCTGAATGATTTCTTTCGCTAGCACTGGAGTGATTTTCCGCTTACTTTCTGCAAAAACAAATCCGAGTGCATCAGCTCCGTATTCGCAAGCACGTTTTGCCGTTTCAACATCAGTGATACCGCAAATTTTCACTTTCATATGTTCACCTTACAATCTTCAAAAAAGGTATGAATAGAAGATGATGTCATAAGTGCTTCTCCAACTAATACACCTTTCGCTCCAGCTTTTTTAACACGGATAATATCTTCCTTTGAATGAATCCCACTTTCACTAACCCAAAGTAATTTCTCCTCGTTTAATCGTTTTCCAAGCTTTTCTGTTTGGCTTAAATCGACTTCGAATGTTTTTAAATTACGGTTGTTAATACCGATAACGTGCGGATTTAATTGAATTGCAATTTCTAATTCCTGCTCATCATGAACTTCAACAATTGCCTCTAATCCTTTTTCTAGTACGTAGCTGTACAGCTCTTTTAATTTTTCTTTCGTTAACGCCGCTACAATTAATAAAATAATATCTGCTCCAGCTTCATACGCCCTATCAATTTGAATCTTATCAATTATGAAATCTTTACATAAAAGCGGAATGTTACTTTCTGCTCTTGCCGTTTGTAAATCGTGAAACGATCCTTTAAAAAATTGACCGTCTGTTAAAACAGATACTGCTCCTGCGCCGCATTCTTCATATATTTTCACTTGTTTTCGTACATCAACGTGTAAATTAATATCTCCTTTTGATGGTGATGCTCGCTTTACTTCTGCAATGACAGTAAACTGCTGTAATGCTTCTACAAGTGAAAGTGTCTTTCTACTTTCTTTTAATGGTGTATACGTTTCATATAATGCCGCAACTTCCTTTTTCTTTTGGTCTACAATTTTATCTAAAATCGTCCCCACGTTAATTCACCCTTTCTAATTTTTCATTACTTGCTGCAATTAATAAGTTTAGTTTGGCTAATGCTTTTCCAGAATCAATGCTATATGCCGCTAGTGTAATTCCTTCTTCAATCGTTTCTGCTTTTCCATTTGCAAAAAGGGCTAGACCTGCATTTAATAAAACTGTATCGCGGTAAACATTCTTTTCTCCGCTTAATACTCCGAGCGTAATCTTTGCATTTTCTTTCGAATCCCCGCCTCTAATCTCTTCGTTTTTCACTATTGAGAAACCATATTTCTTAGGTTCAATACTCGTTTCTACTATTTCATTATCTTTCAAAATGACAACATAATTCTCTCCTTGTAATGATGCTTCATCTAAAAATCCACTTCCGTTTACGACAAGCGCTTGTTTTCTGCCTAGTTTCTGTAATACTTGCGCAACTGGTAGTAACATATCTCGTTTATAAATGCCGACAAATTGTGTTTCTAAATTTACCGGATTTGTTAAAGGACCAATTAAGTTAAAAATCGTCGGCACATTCAATTCTTTTCTTATTTTCATAATGCGTCTTAATGCTGGATGCATCGCTGGTGCAAATAAAAATGCGATGCCGACATGCTCTAATAAATGATCAATTTCGTTTGGCATACTGTTAATATTTACACCGAGTTCTTCTAATAAATCTGCACTTCCTGTTTTACTAGAAACAGCTCGATTACCATGTTTTGCAACCTTTACGCCAGCTCCTGCCAGTACAAATGCCGATGTTGTACTAATATTAAACGTTTGGGCACCGTCACCACCCGTCCCACAATTGTCCATCGCTCCTTGTATATGGTTCGAAAACGGTAATGCCTTTTCACGAAGAGCTCGAACAAGGCCATATATTTCTTCTGCTGTTTCACCTTTCGCTTTCAGTAGTACTAAGAAAGCTGCAATTTCACTCTCCAATATGTTTTCATTTAATAAAAGAAGCCCTGCTCTATACATCTCCTCTTCTGTTAAATTTTGTCCCTCCACTAATTTACGAAGATAGTTATTCATACTCTTTCCTCCTCCTTCACTTCTGTTAAAAAGGCACGTATTAACTTTCCACCTTCTTCTGTCGCGATTGATTCCGGATGAAACTGTAATCCGAATAGCGGATAATAATTGTGACGAACTGCCATAATTTCTCCATCGTCCATCGCTGTCGCTAGTATGTCAAAACACTCTGGCAAGCTCGTTTGCGCTGCAACAAGGGAATGGTAGCGCATCGCCGTTAATGGCTGTGTTACATATGAAAAGATTGAAGTTCCATTATGTTTTACACGTGATGTTTTACCGTGTTTAATGCGTCCTGCTCTTACAATGTCTCCTCCAAATGCTGATATAATTGCTTGATGACCAAGGCAAATACCTAATATGGGAACGTTCTTATAAAAATGACGAATCACTTCGATACAAATGCCAGCATCCTCTGGTTTTCCTGGTCCTGGCGATAGTACAATTCCTGTTGGATTCATCCCTTCTAACTGTTCTATCGTTATTTGATCATTTCTTACGACAACAACTTCTTCCTCGCATTCACCTAACAGTTGATACAAGTTATATGTGAATGAATCGTAATTATCAATTAGTACAATCATTTCATTACCTCCAAAAGCGCTCTCGCTTTATTTAACGTCTCTTCATATTCAGCTACTGGGTCTGAATCATAAACAATTCCCGCTCCTGCCTGAACGTATGCTTTTTCATCCTTTACAACCATTGTTCGAATGGCGAGCGCCATATCAAGATTCCCTGAAAAACTAACGTATCCAACTGCACCTGCGTATACATTTCTTTTTTCATTCTCTAGCTCATTTATAATTTCCATCGCTCTAATTTTCGGAGCTCCCGACACTGTTCCTGCTGGTAGGCAATACGCTAATGCATCAAATCCACTCATTCGTTTTCGCAATGTTCCGTAAACTTCTGATACAATGTGCATAACGTGAGAGTATTTTTCTACTTTCATATATTTATCTATCGTCACGGATCCAATTTCACTTACTCTGCCAATATCATTTCGCCCAAGATCTACAAGCATCATATGCTCCGCTCGTTCTTTCTCATTTTCTAACAGTTCTTTTTCAATTTCCGCATCTTGCTCCTTCGTTTTCCCTCTCAGCCTCGTACCCGCAATTGGGTTCGTCATCACCTTATCTTCTCTAACTGATAACAAGCTTTCCGGCGAAGAACCGAGTACAACATAATCTTGAAAATCGATATAGAACATATATGGTGACGGATTGGCAATTCGAAGTTTTCGGTATAACGCGAATGGATCCCCAATACATTCACTTTGCAAACGCTGTGACAGTACGACTTGGAATATGTCCCCGGCTCTTATATGTTCTTTCGCCGTTTCTACCATCGCGCAAAATTCTTTTTCTGTTATAGAAGAAGTGAATGATAATGTTGATTTTATTTCAGTTACTTCCGCTTCTTCTCCCCTCAGCACTTCCTCTTTATATACTTGCAATCTTTCATATACTTCTTCATAATCTGCTGAATCATCTTCCCTGCATACATATACAAATGATAATTTTTGACGTAAGTGGTCATACACGATAAACTCACGATATAGTAAAAGGTGTACTTCTGGAATATTTAGTGGATCGTGTAAATCTGCTCCAATGTTTTCATATTGCCGAATGACGTCATAGCCAATATAACCAACTGCTCCTCCGCAAAACGGGAATGGACTGTCTACTTGAGCTGACGCGATTTCTTCTTCTAACACTTGTAGTACGTTACCTTGCAACTCTTCTGCCCGGCCGTAAATCGTTCGTTCTACTTCCGTACCAACACTTTTCACTTCACCATATGGATTACATCCTAAGTAAGAATAGCGTCCTTTATCTTGATGAAGCTGCGAACTTTCTAATAAAAACTTTTTCTTTCCTTTCATACGTCTATATAAAGAAATTGGCGTAATGCTATCTCCTTCTTCTTCAGCGATTACTAAAAATGCTCTTCCCTGTTCTTTTTGCTTCATAAATTCCTCTTTTGTCATCATGCCTTTCACCTCAATCTGAAAAATAAAAAAGTCCCCTACATATCGAAAATATGTAGAGGACGATAAATTTACCGTGGTACCACCTCATGTTGGACGCAAAAGCATCCCGCTTTATTCAGGTACAAAATATATACCTTATCCTTGTAACGGCGGAACCCGGGTTGCCTACTAAAAATAATTGTTCAGCATACCTCTCGTAAGCCCATTCCGTATATGGCACCGCACCGGGCTCCCACCTATCCCCGGTTCTCTGTAACGTCTCCAATATACGTACTCTTCTTACTTCAACGATTTCATTTATTTAATTTTTTGTACACAAAAAGGGAGTACTCATCCTATAGAAAGGACGGGTACTCCCGTGGTGCCACCTTAATTCGTTACGAATGTAACGCACTTTACCGTATCAAAAACAATACGTGTCTCTTGTATCGATGAGATCATGTCGCCAAAGCCTACTTCTTTCGTTTCGGTTTGGAAGCTCCGAAGCCCATTCCACATCAATTCCATACTGATTCGCACCAACCATCAGCTCTCTGACATGTTCATCATGTGTACTCTTCTTCATCAACGCTTGCATTTTTTTAAGTTGCACTCATTATAGACCTTACTTTTTTCATAAGTCAATACTTTTTAAAAAATTTTATTTTTCTCTCCTTTCAATATTATATTGACAAAACAACCTCTTTTTATGTAAATATAATAAATACTCTATTAAAAATAAGGTTTTTTGTATGAATATTATATATTAAAAAAGTAAAATGATATCAAAAAACGCTTACATTTCTGAAAATTCATATTTCTGTATGGATTTTTCAGAATAATCATGATAGATTATAAATATGCATAACGCATCAAAAGACATGACAAAAGGAAGGGGAACTTCATGAGTACGCAGATGTTAACTTTAACTTCAATCTCTATTTACATGCTCGGGATGTTAGTCATTGGCTATTTCGCCTATAAACGAACGTCCAACTTAACAGATTATATGCTTGGCGGGCGTACACTAGGCCCCGCAGTAACAGCATTAAGTGCTGGAGCATCCGATATGAGTGGTTGGCTTTTAATGGGCTTACCCGGTGCAATGTTTAGCGTTGGATTGAGTAGTAGTTGGATTGCGATTGGCCTAACACTAGGCGCATACGCAAACTGGCTTTATGTCGCTCCTCGCTTACGTACCTACTCTGAAATTGCAAACAACTCTATTACTATCCCAGAATTTTTGGAACACCGCTTCCACGACAAATCTCACATGCTACGTTTAGTATCCGGACTTGTTATTATGATTTTCTTTACTTTTTATGTAGCTTCAGGATTAGTTTCAGGCGCTGTATTATTTGAAAATTCATTTGGTATGAACTACCACGTTGGATTATTCATTGTTGCAGGCGTTGTTGTCGCTTACACATTATTTGGTGGTTTCTTAGCAGTAAGTTGGACAGACTTCGTACAAGGAATCATTATGGTAATTGCTCTTATTCTTGTTCCTATCGTAACAATTATGAATTCGAACGGACTTGGACCTGCATTTGATACAATTCGTTCTGTAGATCCAACACGTCTAGATATTTTTAAAGGTGCCTCTACTTTAGGAATGATTTCTTTATTCGCATGGGGCCTTGGTTATGTTGGACAACCTCATATTATCGTACGCTTTATGGCGATTTCTTCTGTAAAAGAGATTAAAAGCGCACGAAGAATTGGTATGAGCTGGATGATTTTCTCTGTTGTTGGAGCTATGTTTACTGGTCTTATCGGTATCGCTTACTATTCACAACAAGAGTTAACATTATCTAACCCAGAAACAATTTTCCTTGAACTAGGAAAAATTTTATTCCATCCACTTATTACTGGATTTTTATTAGCAGCTATTTTAGCAGCTATTATGAGTACAATTTCATCTCAATTACTCGTTACTTCTAGTGCTATAACCGAAGACTTATATCGTACATTCTTTAAACGCTCTGCTTCTGATAAAGAGCTTGTATTTGTCGGTCGTATGGCTGTACTTGTTATTGCATTAGTTGGGTGCGCATTAGCGTTTAAACAAAATGATACGATTTTAGCTCTTGTTGGATACGCTTGGGCTGGTTTCGGTTCTTCATTCGGACCTGCTATTTTATTAAGCTTATATTGGAAACGTATGACGAAGTGGGGCGCACTTGCTGGTATGATTTCTGGTGCCTCTACTGTTATTATATGGACTCAATTCGAATTCTTAAAAGATTTCTTATATGAAATGATTCCAGGTTTCGCTATTAGTTTACTAGCCATCGTAATTGTTAGTTTACTAACACAACCTTCAAAAGAAGTTGAAGAGCAATTTGAGAATTTCGAAAAACAACATAGTCATAATCTATAAAGGAAAAGCTCTGCTGTTATCGTATCAGCAGAGCTTTCTTTTTATGAAAGTTCGACAATCTTCTACTCGAATTTAACAATTTCTTTATGTTTCGTTAAATTAAACATAACACTAGTCCTTTATAGTAGTACTATCAGCACTTATACAGGAAGGGGACTCCAACATGTTAGCAGCTTTCCAGCAACAACAAACACGAAAATTTTCACCTATTACAAATACTTCTGCGTCTCGTTTGAACATACAACCTAATCCACCTAAAATTTCAATCGCTCCTTCTGTTATTTCAGTCATTGGTGTTCATATGGAAAAAAATAAGTTGAAAGTAAGAACTGGACAAAGCACTGAGTTATCAGCCTCCGTTTTACCAGTGCAAGCAACGAATAAAGAACTTATTTGGACAAATATGAATGCTGATGTTATCACAATGTATCCAAAAGGTGATACGGTAACGATTACTGGAAAAAGTGCCGGAAGAGCAGTCGTAATTGTCACAACTACTGAAGGAAAGTTCCGTGACCTATGTATTATTCATGTACAACCTTATATGACAAATCCAAAGTAAAAGAGTGGCTTCCTAGCCACTCTTTTACTTGATTTCAATGTTTGAATTTTTACTTGTAACAAGATTGATGAATTGGTCTTTATCTTTAGGAGAAATAACTTCTGTTTTATGTGCGCCGTAAACAATTTCAAGTCGATCTAATGACAATGCATGAGCAGCTATTGGATTTTTCGTATTTGAAATTTGTTTTATATCTCGTATAAATATGCTTTTTTTAACGAGACCTGATCTAATTGTAATTGTTTCTTCTCCGACGATGTATTTTGTCGAAAACCAACTCCACATAAATAATATTGCTAACGGAATTGTAAAAAATAAAAGAAAATACTCTTTTCCTGCAAATAGAGGAGCAAAACACGCTCCAATGACAACGAAAAAAATCGGATATAACCATATATCTTTTTTTGATGGAAATTCCATTAAACTTCCCTTCCTCCCCTATATTTCTGTAAAACAAAAAGAGAAGTATCACAACTTCTCTTTTCTCCTCTAACATTATAATTCCTGTGTATACGCCGGCTCGTTTACTACATTTTTTGCTGTTCGTTTTTGTTGCTGTAGTAAGAAAACAGATACACCAAACAATACGAGCATGCTACCGATAATTTGCATTACATTTAGTCTTTCACCGAGTAAGAAGAACGCTAATATAGATGCTCCAACTGGTTCACCTAAAATACTCATTGAAATTGTTGTTGCATTTACGTAGTTTAATAACCAATTATTAATGACGTGTGACACTGTCGGCACAACCGCAAGTAAAAGAAAAACGGTCCAGTCCCACTTCGTATAACCTGTAAAAGGCACTTGCAATACTATATTATAAATCCCCATAAAAATACCTGCGAATGCAAAAACTGTAAAGCTATAAATCCAGTGTGATACTTTCTTTACTGTTGTTTGCCCGATAAATAAATAACCAACAACCGCTAGGACACTTAAAAAGGATAATATATCTCCATAAATTGCTTGTTCACTTAACCCTAAATCTCCCCACCCAATACACATTACGCCTAGTATCGCTATTCCCATTGTCGCAATGGCTGAGTATGTTGTTCTTTCTTTAAATAAGAAAAAACCTCCAACTAAAGATACGATTGGTTGAAGCGCTAAAATAATCGTCGAACTAGCAACTGTCGTATGCTTTAAAGATTCAAACCACAAAAGAAAATGAAGCGCTAAAAAGAAACCAGATCCAATTAAAAATCCCCAATCTTTTATTTGAATCTTACTAAACTCTTCCCGTTTTTTCCAAACGATAGGCAGCATAATAAGTACGATAATCCATAATCGATACATACTTAATATTGAAGATGGTGCTGAGGACATCTTTACAAAAACTGCTGCGAATGAAATGGCTATAATGGAAATTGCTAATGGTAGCGCGATTGATCTTTCTTGTTTCAAATTCCGTCTCCCCTCTCACCTGTCAAAAATCCCACTTCATTATATCCGTTTTCTTTCACAACTTAAATACTAATTTTTTAGATTCTTCGTACCATTATGGTAAAATAGAAACGAAAGCACCTATTAGTGAATATTTCTTTCTTTTTCACTACAAGTGTCGCTCTTACAATCATTACAGTAAATTTTTATTTAGGGGGATCTACATGAATCAAACAATAGGGAGAATTGAAGAAATTTCATTTTATAGCGCATCACTTCAAGAAGATGTTACACTTCTCGTTTACTTACCGGTAAATTACACACCACTACACAAACATACAGTTGTAATTGCACAAGATGGTAGAGATTATTTTCAGCTTGGTAAAGCGCACCGTGTAATTGAGCGCCTTCGTGAAACTGAAGAAATTGACCGTACAATTATTGTCGGTATTCCATATAAAAATGTACACGATCGTAAAGAAAAATATTTCCCAAATGAAGTAAAAAACGCTGCGTATATTCGTTTCCTTGCTCATGAACTTGCACCATATATCGATGAAAACTATCCAACGTACCAAATGGGAAAAGGTCGTGTGTTAATTGGTGATTCTCTTGGCGGGACAGTTTCCTTCATGACTGCACTTATGTATCCGCATACATTCGGTAAAGTCGTTATGCAATCACCATTTGTGGATGAAACAGTGATGAACTTAGCAAAAGACTTTAAAAATCCGGAGGCGCTAGACCTTTATCACGTCATTGGGACAGAAGAAACAGCTGTAAAACGCACTGATGGACAAGTATCCGATTTCGTTGGGCCGAACCGTGAGCTCAATACGCTTCTGACAGATAGAAATTTCATCACGCATTACGAAGAATTTGAAGGTAACCACACGTGGAAATATTGGCAAACTGATTTACCGAAAGCTTTCTCTCATATTCTATCAATGAAATAATAGAGAGCAGTATTCAGAATAATTTGATATAATAGATTGAGAGAGTTATTTTCTCAAAATCTAACTAGACTTACAAAGGGAGGAATTGGAACATGAAATTAGGCATTGTAATTTTTCCATCTAAAATGATTCAAGATAAAGCGAACGGATTGCGTAAACGTTATGATCCGCACTACGCATTAGTTCCGCCACATATTACATTGAAAACACCCTTTGAGACGCAAGATGAACAATTAGAATCGATTGTAAAAGAGTTACATACAATCGCAAGTAAAACGAACCCTTTCACCCTTCATGTCGGAAAAGTTGGTTCATTCGCACCGGTTAATAATGTTCTTTATTTTAAAGTAGAAAAAACACCTGAACTTACTTTCTTAAATGAGGAAATGCATAGCGAATTCTTTATACAAGAACGCGAGTACGCTTTCGTACCTCATTTAACAATCGGACAAGGCTTATCAGATGCAGAGCATGCTGATGTATTAGGTCGATTACGTATGAAAGATTTCTATTATGAACAACCAATTGATCGCTTCCATCTTCTATATCAATTAGAAAACGGAACGTGGACTGTATACGAAACATTCCACCTTGGAAAGGGGAACAACTAATTTGCACGCACAGATCGTACAAACGGACGAACAACTAAGAGATGCATTCTCTGTACGTAAGCAAGTATTTGTGAATGAGCAACAAGTTTCTGCTGACGAAGAGTATGATGAGTTTGAGGAAACTTCAACACACGTTGTTATATATGATAATGATGTTCCAGTTGGTGCTGGTCGTTTTCGCATACTGGATGGAATAGGAAAAATGGAACGCATTTGCGTACTAGCTTCCCATCGTAAAAAAGGCATTGGAAAAATTGTTATGGATGCACTTGAAGCGTATGCGAATGAAAACTCGCTACCAAAATTAAAGCTGCATGCCCAAACACATGCTGAAGATTTCTATAAGAAGCTTGGATATGTAACGCATTCTGATGTATTCATGGAAGCAAATATTCCTCACATCGTTATGATAAAAGAATTGTAATTTGAAAACAGGAGGTATCCCCTCCTGTTTTTTACATTGCTATTTTCTTTTTCTTCCGCTAAAGTTAAATGTTGATGCTATAGTTTTGAAGGTGAATATATGACACAAGAAAAATTTTCACAAAAATCATTAACGCACGCTGACATTCCGCGTGCAACATATCATATTCCGAAAACATCTACCCATTTAATTATGGAAGAAGATGCAGATGCGGCGTATTTTCGCGCTCTCGAACAACAAAATATTTTTTTAAATGAAAAACAATTAGAGGCTGTGCGAACGACAGAAGGCCCTGTCCTTACATTGGCTGGTGCCGGAAGCGGGAAAACATCTGTTTTAACAACCCGCGTAGGTTATTTAGTAAATGTAAAACAAGTTCATCCACGAAATATTTTATTGCTTACATTTACACAAAAAGCAGCTGAAGAAATCCGAAACCGTGTAGCAAATTTACCAGGTATGAATCGTGCTGCAAGTAGCTACGTTGTTGCTGGTACATTCCACTCTGTCTTTTTAAAATTGCTTCGTAGTCAAGGATATAATCAGCAAATTTTAGCAAATGAAAAACATAAACAAATTATGATAAAGAAAATCTTGAAAGAATTGCGTCTAAAAGACGATTATGATGCTGAAACAATGCTCGCTATGATTTCACTTGAGAAAAACAAATTGAATCGTCCGAAAGATGTAAAAGCAAAAACACCCGTTGAACAAGAATTTAAAGAAGTATACGAGCGTTTTGAAGAAGTGAAACAACGATATAATTATATTGATTTCGATGACATCTTATTAGAAACATATTATATGTTAGAAAATAACGCTCCTTTGCTTACCCAATTACAACAACGTTTCCACTATATTGAAGTAGATGAGTTCCAAGATACATCGTATGCACAATATGAAATTGTAAAATTGTTAGCCACGCCAAGAAATAATTTATTTATCGCGGGTGATGACGACCAGGCGATATATGGCTGGCGAGGAGCAAGTCACCAAATTATTTTATCTTTTCCAAAAGAATTTGATAACACTACGATTATCGCACTTAATACGAATTATCGATCCAATCCTTTTATCGTCGGACTTGGAAATGAAGTTATCAAACTAAATCAAGAACGTTTTGATAAAGAGCTATATTCTGTGCGTGAAGAAGGTGTACAACCTTTTTACGCAAGACCTGCTACGACTCTTGATGAAGCAAATCAAATTTTGCAGCTCATTCAAGAAAAAGTAGATAGCGGCGAACGCAACTATAAAGATTTTTGTTTACTGTATCGCACACATTCTGTAAGCCGTTCGTTACTTGATCAGCTTACAATTCACAAAATCCCATTTATTAAGCACGGGGCGAGTCAATCATTTTATGAACATTCTTTAATTAAGCCTGTATTAGATCATTTAAGACTGGTGATTGAACCGTTTCGACTAGAATCACTTTCAAATATATTGCCAACTATGTATATCGGGCGTGATGATTGTATTTCATTTATTGAACGTGAACAATGGAAATATGGTGAGGGGCGGTTCCCTTCTCTTCTTCATTTCTTATTATTAAATCCGAGCTTAAAACCTTTTCAAGTAAAAAAGGTAAATGAGCGTATCGATTTTATTAAATTTATAAAAGAATTAGAACCGAAAAAAGCATTAAAAGAAATTATTCATGGTAAAGGAAAGTATTTAGAGTACTTACAAAGTAACGATCGTTCTTCCTTTACGATGCATAAAGATATACAAGAAGAAATGTTAGAAGAATTAATGGAGTCCGCAACTCGTTTCACCGATATTCCAGCTTATTTACAATTTATTGATGAAGCAATTCAAGGTCAAAAAGAAATGGAAGCATTAAAAACAATGCCGGAAAAAAATGCTGTTTCGCTTATGTCTATTCATAACGCAAAAGGCCTTGAATTTCCATGCGTCTTTTTACTTGGAGCGAGCGATGGTATTCTTCCCCATACTTCTTCTTTAAAAGATGCAAATGATCGTGTTACAGAGACTTCTGAAGCTTTAGAAGAAGAACGTCGACTACTTTATGTCGCAATTACACGTGCGAAAGAAGAACTTTACATTTCCTCTCCGCAATTTTTTAGAGGAAAAAAATTAGATATATCTCGTTTTTTATATACTGCGCGAAAAGATTTACCTGAAAAGACATCCACTAAATAAGGATGTCTTTTTTTATATTGCATTATGTACATCCCTACTATATAAATTCCCTGCTTTTATCGTAAGAATTAACGTAATATCAACCATATCTCATTCATATTGTAATAGTGTATGTCAGAACTCACGATAAGGAGTGAACATAATGAGCTGCAATTGTAACGAAGACCATCATCACCATGATTGTGATTTCAACTGTGTATCGAATGTCGTTCGTTTTATACATGAATTACAAGAATGCGCAACTACAACATGTGGATCCGGTTGCGAAGTTCCATTTTTAGGTGCACATAACAATGCATCAGTAGCGAATACACGTCCTTTTATTTTATACACAAAGACTGGAGAACCTTTTGAAGCATTTGCACCATCTTCAAGCCTTACTAGTTGCCGATCTCCCATTTTCCGCGTAGAAAGTATAGATGATGATGACTGTGCTGTACTCCGTGTATTAACTGTAGTTTTAGGTGATGGTACCGCTGTACCACCTGGTGACGACCCAATCTGTACGTTTTTAGCTGTACCAAATGCAAGACTAATATCAACCTCCACTTGCATTACTGTTGATTTAAGTTGCTTCTGCGCTATTCAATGCTTACGAGATGTTTCTATTTAAAACTAAATAATGAGTTAAGCATGGATTGGGTGGCAGATAATTCTGCCACCCAATCCATGCTTAAAGAGTATTCTTATGTAAATTTCTTAAAATTGGGAACTTGTCTAGAACATAGAACCTGTCCTTTTCATTAACTGAAAGTAGAAACAGATAAAGGAGTGAAAAACATGTTCTCTTCTGATTGCGAATTTACTAAAATCGATTGCGAGGCGAAACCAGCTAGTACACTACCTGCCTTTGGTTTTGCTTTCAACGCGTCTGCACCTCAGTTCGCTTCACTATTCACACCACTACTATTACCTAGCGTAAGTCCAAACCCAAATATTACTGTTCCTGTAATAAATGATACAGTAAGTGTTGGAGATGGCATTCGAATTCTACGAGCTGGTATTTATCAAATCAGTTATACATTAACAATTAGTCTTGATAACTCACCTGTTGCACCAGAAGCTGGTCGTTTCTTCTTATCATTAGGTACGCCAGCTAACATTATTCCTGGATCAGGTACAGCAGTTCGTTCTAACGTTATTGGTACTGGTGAAGTAGACGTATCCAGTGGTGTTATTCTTATTAACTTAAACCCTGGTGATTTAATTCAAATTGTACCAGTTGAGTTAATTGGAACTGTAGACATTCGTGCTGCAGCATTAACAGTTGCACAAATTAGCTAGTAAAAAGCGGTATTTCTTCATTAGAAATACCGCTTTTTATATTTATAATAAAAAACACTCACAGTAATATGAGTGTTTCATTCTTCATAATGTTTTATTGTGTTCTTCTTTTTCCCGCAATTACATCCCTTTTTCTTCACAAATCCTTGTTGTTGTAATTGTTCTTGGTATGCCTGTTGTTGTGCTTGGTGTTGTTGCTGTATATGATACCATTGCTGCAGGTCATATGAATTTTGCCTTGGACTATTACTCACAGCAAACATCTCCTCTACTGTCAATTCTGTCTATTCACTATATGAACAACTCTTTATTTCCGTTCCCTCATTCTTTTAAACTCCGCTTTTTCTCGTATTATGAAAATATATTATTCTCCCATAAAATATCCTGTAATCGTTTCAATGATTGCCGCTGCTCCTGCAATAGCTAATAATGCAAGTAAAGGCTCTGCAACGATAGGAATCCAATTATATAAAACTAATAAAAAAGCACTAACCCATACACCTGTACACCAATAACAGCTTAATAATTCGCCAACCCACTTTCTTAATCCTTTACCTTTTACTTTTGTAAAAGTTGATATACTTCCATCTGGCTCTGTAATCTCTAACTCATCAATAAACGGTCTTCGCAAAAAGGCTGTAATTTTATCATAAACAATTAAACGAGTGAGCCTAAAGGCAGCTAACGCAAAAATAAAAAATAAAAGCCAGCTTGTAAACAGCATGATTCCACCTTCCCTTATCTTCTTTCGCCTATTTAAAAAAAAAGGTCTTGAGATTGTGACCAAATCTCCTCGACTCCAATATCTTATTAATGTAAATACAAACAAGAAGATAAGGAGTGACATTAATGAGTTGTAACGAAAATAAACACCATAGCTCTTCTCATTGTGTAGTTGACGTTGTAAAATTCATCAATGAATTACAAGATTGTTCTACAACAACGTGTGGATCTGGTTGTGAAATTCCATTTTTAGGTGCACACAACACTGCATCAGTAGCAAATACACGCCCTTTTATTTTATACACAAAAGCTGGCACACCATTTGAAGCATTTGCACCATCTGCAAGCCTTACTAGCTGCCGATCTCCAATTTTCCGTGTGGAAAGTGTAGATGACGATAGCTGTGCTGTACTACGTGTGTTAACTGTAGTATTAGGTGATACTTCCCCTGTACCACCTAATGATGACCCAATTTGTACGTTTTTAGCTGTACCAAATGCAAGACTAGTATCGACATCTACTTGTATCACTGTAGATTTAAGCTGTTTCTGTGCGATTCAGTGCTTACGCGACGTTTCTATCTAATAAGTTAAGTAAACTAAAAAACTATTGGGGTGGTAGAAGATTTTCTACCACCTTTACATATTTAAAAGCCAGCCATACTAATCGATTGGATATCATCTATAGACAACTTAATATCTCGCATACTATTTGGCGGCATAATAGCTACAATTCCATTACGATACGATATGATTGATCCAACATATGAGACTGTAGCTGTTTTTATTCTGCACCTTATTTTCGGAATATAATGAGGGCGATTTAATAAAAAATGAATCTTCTCTTCATTATTCATATCCTTAAATGATTTATTATACGGGACAGTTCTCACTGGCTCTTGTTGCTCTTGTTGCTCTTGCTGCTCTTGCTGCTCTTGTACTTGTTCCGCTTCTTCCATTTTTTCTTCTACTTGTTGCTCTTCTTGTTGCTCTATTACCTCTTCCACAGCACTACTTACAATATTTTCGTTTCTATTACTTTCCTCTTTTCGATCTTCATTTTCAAAGTTTGTTAAGATAATTCTTTTTATTTTCGGTGCAGCAAGTTCCAAATTTACTTGCGCAATATATAACAACGGTTTTCCAACTGTTGAACTTTTATTTTTATTCTTCACACTCGTCCCTCCCACTTCCATACGTAGCTGAATAAATCGTGTACTATTATAGTTATATTCATAACGTGGTAAGAACTTTCGTTAAAAATCGTTCTTTCTAAGAACAAATAAAAAGGACAATCTCAACATTTAGAGATTGTCCTTTAAAAATTAATATTATATTTATCCTAGGATATGATACCCTGAATCAACATGAATGTTTTCTCCTGTTACGCCGCGTGCTAAATCACTGAATAAGAATACTGCTGTATCCCCAACTTCTTCTGGAGTTGTTGTACGACGAAGTGGTGCGCGCTCCTCAATTTCTCTTAAAATTGAGTTAAAGTCGCCTACGCCTTTTGCAGATAACGTACGAATTGGTCCTGCAGAAATAGCGTTAACGCGAATGCCGTGTTGGCCTAAATCGTTAGCTAAATATTTTACGCTCGCTTCTAATGAAGCTTTCGCAACACCCATAACGTTATAGTTTTTCACAACGCGCTCGCCGCCAAGGTATGTTAACGTTAAAATATTTCCGCCTTCTGTCATTACTTTCTTCGCTTCTCTTGCTACAGCTGTTAAAGAGAATGCACTAATATTTTGTGCAAGTAAAAATCCATCGCGAGAAGTATCTACAAATTCACCTTTTAAATCATCACGATTTGCAAAAGCAATACAGTGTGCAACACCGTGAATTGTACCAACCTCTTGCTTGATTGTTTCAAAGCAAGCTGTAAGTTCTTCATCATTTGTTACATCACAAGGTAATACAAGTGATTCTTGTCCTTCTAATGTGTCCGCTAATTCACGAACGTTTCTTTCTAAACGTTCTCCTGCATATGTGAATATTAATTTTGCACCTGCATTATGCAAAGAGCGAGCAATTCCCCACGCAATACTTCTTTGGTTCGCAACGCCCATAACAACAAATGTTTTCCCTTGTAATAGTTCCATGATATATCCTCCCAGAATTACTTATACTTGTTATTAGTACCTGATACTATAATTATAGTACCATAAAACCTCTTAAAGGCAAACAAAAAAGTCATTAACTTAAATTTTGTTAATGACTTTTTGTTTCTATAAAAAACCGCTCTAATCCTTCTTCCCAAGAAGGCATTTGTGAAAAACCATTTAATCGTAGCATGTTATGTTGGAAAACAGAATATTTCGGTCTAGCTGCCGCCGATCCAAATTCTTCGGTTGAAACAGGTAATACATTCACTTTCATATTTGCATCCGAGAATATTTTTTTGGCAAATTCAAACCAAGAACATGAGCCTCTATTTGATACATGATACGTACCGTATAAAGAAGTGTGAATGAGCTTATTAATCATCACATTTAAATCCGCCACATAAGTAGGAGAACCAATTTGATCCGCTACAACAGATAATTCTGCTCTTTCTTTTCCTAACCGCATCATCGTTTTCACAAAATTGTTTCCATACTTACCATATAACCACGATGTTCGAACGATAAAATATTTATTATGTAACTCTTTGACAAACTGCTCTCCCGCATACTTAGAAGCCCCGTATACATTTATCGGTGATGGATTATGAAACTCATGATAGCCATCTGGTCTGTCACCTTGAAATACATAATCGGTACTAATATAAACTAATTTCGCCCCTACTAATTGTGAAGCAACCGCTACATTTCGAGCTCCTATTGCATTTATTACATAAGCAAGGTCTTGTTCTTTCTCAGCATGATCAACCTTCGTATACGCTGCACAATGAATAATTATATGTGGCCTTATTTCTTGTACCAATTGCTGCATTCGGGATATATTTGTTATATCTAGTAACTTTTTATCAAATGGATATATGTCATATTCTTCAGCATTTAACTCTTCTTGTAGTTGCTTTCCCAATTGACCATTTGCTCCCGTTATGATAATCCGTTCTTTCATTTATATGCCCCTTATTTTTCTTTTAGTGGTTTCCACCATTCTATATGATGTTCATACCATTCCACCGTTTCTTTTAGCCCCTGTTCAAACGTATACTGCGGTTCCCACCCGAGCTCATTCTTCATCTTTTGTGCATCAATCGCATAACGACGATCATGCCCTAAACGGTCTGTAACATACGCAATATCTTCTTTCGTTTTTCCTAAGAGAGATATAATTTGTTCCACAACATCTACATTGGTTTTTTCATTATTTCCACCTATATTATATACTTCTCCTATACGTCCCTTATGCAGAACAACGTCAATCGCACTACAATGATCCGTTACATGTAACCAATCTCTTACATTTAATCCATCGCCATATAACGGTAGTTTTTTTCCTTCCAGCGCATTCGTAACCATTAACGGAATTAACTTTTCAGGATATTGATACGGCCCATAGTTATTGGAGCAACGCGTTACTATAACTGGTAATTGATATGTTTTATAATAAGATAAAGCTATCATGTCGGCGCTCGCCTTGCTTGAAGAGTATGGACTATTTGGAGCTAACGGGGTTTCCTCGGTAAATCGCCCTGTTTTCCCTAAAGAGCCGTACACCTCATCTGTTGATACTTGCACGAGTTTAATATGTGGATATTTTTTTACTAATTCTAATAAGGTGACTGTCCCAATTACATTTGTATCATAAAAAGGGATCGGATTTTCAATACTACGGTCCACATGTGATTCAGCTGCGAAATTGACAATTACTTGCACATCACGTTCCTTAATAACATGCTCCAGCAGCTCTCCATTTTGAATTTCACCTTTTACAAAATAGTAATTCGGATGATCTTGAATAGACTTTACATTATTTAAGTTTCCACTATATGTTAATGCATCGAAATTAATAATTTTATATGTTTCATAGCTTTGTAACATGTAATGAACAAAGTTACTTCCAATAAATCCAGCCCCACCTGTTACTAATATATTCATAAACAACTCTCCTACTCAAAAGCTATCTTCATATTCCTGAAGCAACGGTAATATTCGATCTTTGTCAGACAAAATAGGATTTGTTACCGGCCATGGAATTGCTAATTCTTTATCTTCCCAAAGTACCCCTGAGTCATGATCGGCACTATAATACTCATCTACTTTATACATAACAATAGTATGCGGTACAAGTGTACAAAAACCATGTGCAAATCCTTTTGGCACTAACAATTGCCGATGATTATCCGCGCTTAAAATATATCCTCTCCACTGTTTAAACGTTGGTGAATCTTTTCGCAAATCAACGATAACGTCATAGATTGCTCCTTGCATAGCTTGAATAAGTTTCGTTTGTGCTTTCGGATTTTTTTGAAAGTGTAATCCCCGAATCGTTCCCGCTTCTGCCGAATACGAAACATTATCCTGTACAAATGAATACGTAACTCCCAATGTTTCTAGCACCTTCTTATTATAACTTTCAGTAAAAAAGCCACGCTCATCTCCAAATAACCTCGGTTCTAACAATTTCGCGTCGGTAAAGTTTGTTTCTATAACTTTCATATTCTCACCTATTCTCCGTTAAACTGTTTACCAAAGTTTATATCCCGCGCTAACGTATTCGCCCTTTGAAGAGAAACATGAGTTCCTGCATCAGTCCACCAACCGCTCATTTCATTATAAGTAAGTACCCCTCGTTTTAAATACCAATTATTGATATCTGTAATTTCAAGCTCTCCCCTTGCGGAAGGTTTTAATTCTTTTATATAAGAAAAGACTTTCGGGTCATATAAATAAATTCCTGTGACTGCATAGGAACTTTGCGGCTCTTTCGGCTTTTCTTCAATTTCAATTATTTTACGATTTTGAATATTTGCTACGCCAAATCTCTCAGGATCATCTACAGATTGCAGCAGTACTTTCGCACCTTCTTTTTGATTTGCAAACTCTTCAACATACGGACGAATATCATCCGAAAAAATGTTATCGCCTAATATAACTACCATGCGATCATTCCCAACAAAATCTTCACAAAGCCCTAATGCTTGTGCAATTCCGCCAGCCTTATCTTGCACACGATACGTAAAGGACACGCCAAACTCTTGACCGCTTCCTAAAAAACTAACAACATCTCCCATATGCTCTTTACCTGTAATAATCATAATATCTGTAATCTCACATTGTTTCAGCTTATATACTGCATGATAAATCATTGGGTAACGTCCAACAGGAAGCAAATGTTTATTCGTTACTTTTGTTATTGGATATAGCCTCGATCCAGTACCACCTGCTAAAATAATTCCTTTCACTCTGCATCTCTCCCTTATGATGGAGATAAAATATCTTTATACTGTTCTACAAACACTTTTCGATCTTTCTCATATGTATCCGCATCAAATTCATCTCCGTTATAATGAATACACCATAAATTTGATTGATTTGGGATACCAATTAAATAACCAGCCCTTTGAAACTCTAAAGACTGTGATACATCATAAAAGTGGAACCCTTGAAACAAATCTTCTCGCCACGGAATATCATACTGCGTTGCCATGAATAAGCCATCAATTGCCTGCACCGACATAAAAGATTGCCTTCCATAAAACCCCTGATCTAAATTTAATAATTGATAATTCCGTCTTCTATACTCAATCACTTTCCCTACTAAATTTTTCCCTTCCCACCATATCCCGTTACTCGGTAAAAATTGGGCTCCAGCTACTCCAATTAAGCCGAGCTTTTCATTATCTTTAAAAAGGGAAATAATTGTATAGAACATCTCTCGATTAATAAGATAAGTATCCTGATGTATATAAACCTTATACTTCGCGGGATATGAAAGTGCTCGGTTATATGCGCTTGCCATACTTTTCGCATCTCGTATCGGAAAAATTTGTACGACATAATCAGGGGGAACAAAAAGGTTTCTTATTTGTCTCTCGCATTGTTCAAATAGCTCTTCATTATTTACACAAACAACAACTAATATTGTACGATCCTTCATTTTGTAGCCCCTCTATTCGTCTTGATTTACATCTGACATATAGTTCTCCACAAATATCTTTCTATACTTGTCATAGTTGGTCATATTCACATCAATATGATAGTGAATGCACCACGCATCACGCTGTACAGGAACCCCAACTGTATAGCCAGCTTTTCTAAATTCAAACGACTGAGATACATCATAATAGTCAAACCCATCAAACAAGTCTTCTCGCCAGGGAATATCGTATTGCGTTGCCATCAATAAACCGTCGATACATTCCACAGGCATAAATGTTTTTGACTCATGGTACGGCTGTTCTTGAGTTGCCATATAAAATAAATCGTTCATATAACCAATTACTTTCCCAATAACTCCCTTGCCTTCATTCCATATCCCGTTTGGAGGAACATATTGGGCTCCAATCATTCCAATCATTCCAAGATGTTCATGTTCGTTAAATAATTGAAGTAATCCATATAAAAATGCCACATTCATAATGAAAACATCTTGGTGTATATATACTTTATATTTCGCTGGATGCGAAATCGCTTGATTATATCCGCTCGTCATACTTTTCGCATTCCGAATTGGCATAAATTGTACAGTATACCCTGGAGGCACTGCTAAGCTCAATATATGTCGTACACACTGTGCATACATTTTCCGATCATTTATACATGTAACAAATAATATTGTTTTTTCAGCAGCACTCATAGCTGTGATTTTTCTGCTTCAATAATATACTGAAATACGACCGTCTCAGCCATGAAGCCACTTCCAAGACGATATTTTTTACAAATTCCATATAATTCCTCAATAAGTGGTTCGTACATTTTATGATCAACATATACACGATCTACTTTACTAATCGAATAACCTGCTTTTAAAAACATTCGGAGCATTTCATTAAATGTAAAGAAACGAATATGCGTTTTATCTAATAAACCATATTCTGTATACGTCCAATTTCCAGCAAGTAACGGCGCTAATACTGAAATGTGAGCAACGTTTGGTATACTTGCTAAAATCACACCATTTTCTTTTATATATGGCTTTACTTTTTCTATTACAGCCCACGGATCAAATAAATGCTCTAATACGTCTCCGAATATGACGCAATCAAATTGCTCCTCCTCATAAGGGAGATCTATTTTCTCTATATCCCCTAAAATAACATGATCAAGTCTTTCTTTTGCTTTTTCTGCCGCCTCTGGGAATGCCTCAATTCCGGATACACGTATGCCATTTTCTTTTATAGCTGCTCCCAATGCACCGCCCGAGCAACCAATATCAAGAACTTCTTTCCATTCCTTTTTTATATGCTTTAATAAATTCGGATTCGCTGCATTGTAATAATGCTCGGACTTTTCTTCATATAGAGAACTTTTTTCACGATTCATTTTACACACTCCTTATGCAAATTGAATTTGAAATATAAATCTCATTCACCAAATATTGGTTCCATTACTGATACACTAATATATAACCAATCTATTAGTGTTAGAATAACGATAAATCATTTCTAACAAAACGAAACTTATTACACTTTATATTGTTTATCAAAAACACCCCGAAAATATTTGCGGTTATATTCAATTGCAGCATTATTCGGAACATAAGAAGCTGCTAGTTCATTGTAATAATAAGCTTTATCTTGCTCTCCTAACTTGCTATAACAAATACACATTTGTAAATAGGGAAGCCATGTGTAGCTCGCTGGACTATGAAACGGACTCTCCGTCGCCATTGGTACTTCCGTTGCAAGTTTAAACCAAAATATCGCTTCGTTATATTTTTGTTGTTCCATATATATATATCCTATTCTTGTACAATTCTCTCCTCTAGGAACATCATATCGAAACGACTTCACGCAAGATTCAACTGCTTTCTCCCACATTCCAATCTTTGCATAGCAATCTCCTAACTTACCACATGCATAAATTTTCTCTTCATACCATCCTTCGTCTTGATTAAGAAATGTTTCATATAGTAGAACTGCATCATCATATTTTTGATTATCCATGGATTCATTCGCGTAATAAAATAAATCTCTCGGACTCAATTCTTCTCCAGCTGCTACAGCATCTTGAAAAATTTTCAAATTACGATTTGTTACCTTTTTTTCTTTTTTATGTGTAATAGCAACATTACTACTAAAAGTTTCACCAGAAATAGCTAAATATTCATGAACCTTTCCAAACCATTGAAATTGTTTTTCACGCTTTACAAGTCGATTTCTTTTTGTACAATATAAAGGTTTCCCGTTAGAATCCATTGCAAGATGATACGGCATCGAAACTGCATCCACATTAGGATCTAATTCTCTTTTTAATAGGATCAATGCCTCTTGAGCATCTTCTAATAACACATCATCAGCATCTAGCCATAATATATATTCTTGTGTTGCTTTCGAAAAAGAAAAATTTCTAGCTGCCGCAAAATCATTAATCCATGGAAAGTCATATATGTTGGAAGTATATTGAGCTACAATTTCTTTCGTTCGATCAATGGAACCTGTATCAACTACAATAATTTCATCAACAATTTTTTCTACTGCCTCTAAACATCGACCTATTGTATCTTCCTCATCTCGAACAATCATACATAAACTAATTGTGATTCCTTGCTTGTTCAACATAATCACCCTCTTCCAAATCAATCATATGTTATACATACAATAAACTTTCCACTTTTTTAACTTACACAAGCAGTTTAAGATTTCTTTTCAATAATTCAAATGTCCGTGTCATTTTCTTCCGGTTTTGCATCTACTATATAATGAACGCTTTATGGAGGTGAATTTATGTCAAATAATAATTATTCAGATGGATTGAATCCCGATGAATCTTTATCAGCTAGTGCATTTGACCCTAATCTTGTAGGACCAACATTACCACCAATACCACCGTTTACCCTTCCTACCGGACCAACTGGGCCGACTGGACCGACTGGGCCGACTGGGCCAACTGTACCAACTGGACCGACTGGGCCGACTGGACCGACTGGACCAACTGGACCGACTGGACCGACTGGACCGACTGGACCGACTGGACCGACTGGACCGACTGGACCGACTGGACCGACTGGACCAACTGGAGACACTGGTACTACTGGACCAACTGGGCCAACTGGAGACACTGGTGCTACTGGACCAACTGGGCCAACTGGAGACACTGGCGCGACTGGACCAACTGGTGCTACCGGACCGACTGGACCAACTGGGCCAACTGGACCGACTGGACCATCAGGGCTAGGACTTCCAGCAGGATTATATGCATTTAACTCCGGTGGAATTTCTTTGGATCTTGGACTTAATGCTCCAGTACCATTTAATACTGTTGGATCTCAGTTCGGCACAGCAATTTCTCAATTAGATGCCGATACTTTCGTAATTAGTGAAACTGGATTCTATAAAATCACTGTTATCGTATATACTGCAGCCGTAAGTCTATTAGGAGGACTTACAATCCAAGTAAATGGGGTACCTGTACCTGGTACTGGAACGACTTTAATCTCAGTTGGAGCACCTATCGTTGTTCAAGCAATTACGCAAATTACGACAACTCCATCATTAGTTGAAGTAATTGTTACAGGACTTGGATTATCATTAGCTCTTGGTACGAGTGCATCCATTATTATTGAAAAAATCGCTTAATTTTTTCCTTAGCAGTAAAACTGATATCAGTTTTACTGCTTTTTCATTTGTAAATTCAATCATTAAATCCTTCTTTTCTACATAGTCATAATGTTGTATGACATTCTTCAGGAGGCAATTATATGGAAAATAAATCGGCTGTCCAGCTTTATCTTGAGTTATTAAAGAAAACAATTTTATTTGAAATATGGCTAGAATACGAACCATACTTACCTGCTTCTTTACATATATCTAAAGAACTATCATATGAACCAGTTACGGTTCCACTTCCTTTATTTCTTAAGCAGTATATAGAAAATCACAATTTAAAAATCGTTAATCCTAATGTTTCAAACGATGAGCGTCAAGGTGGCAAGGATTGGCCAAGAGCTGCACACAGTATGGTTGGTCGAAAACGTATGAATCAATTACAAGAGGCGATGGAAACTGTAGTCAGGGAAAATATAGAAGGCGATTTTATTGAAACTGGTGTATGGCGCGGAGGATCATGCATTTTTATGAATGGGTTTTTACAAGCAAACAACATTAAGGATCGTACTGTATGGGTTGCCGATTCGTTTGAAGGTCTGCCCGCACCTAACTTAGAACAATATCCGAAAGATTACGGTGATTATTTGCACACATTCGATTACTTACGAGTTTCTTTAGAAACAGTGCAAGAAAACTTTAGAAAATATGATTTATTAAATGATCAGGTGAAATTTTTAAAGGGTTGGTTTAAAGATACATTGCCTTCAGCACCGGTAGAAAAAATTGCAATTGCTCGCCTTGATGGTGATATGTATGAATCAACGATGGATAGTCTTGTAAATTTATACGATAAAGTTTCAACAGGTGGCTTTATTATTATTGATGATTATGGATTGATAACATGCGCAGAGGCTGTAACAGATTTCAGAAGTGAAAGAAACATAAAAGCTCCTATGACTCAAATTGATGATTTCGGTATTTATTGGCGAAAAGAATAGGATACAATTTTATTTTTTTGAGGGGTTCTATCACACTACTTATTCATAAGGACCTATCATGTAAAGTTCCCCTCACTATAAATGATTAACTTATATATGCAATAAAAATCTCTTACTTTACTACAAGGACGGAGTGAATGTATGAACGAAAATGAGAAAAAAATCACATTAATTCCACCCCCAGAACTCGTTCAATATGTAGGTGGTGACTTTGAAGAAGTTGGAAAAGAGTTTATACAGTATTTTATTGAATTTGGAAATTTAAAATCAAATGAAACAGTGTTAGATATAGGCTGCGGCATCGGCCGAATGGCGGTTCCATTAATGAATTATTTAAGTGATGATGGTACTTATTATGGATTTGACTTATTCAATGCGGGAATTACATGGTGCAAAAACAACATTTCAACACGCCGTAACAATTTCCATTTTGAACATGTCGATATATATAATCAATTCTACAATCCCGAAGGAAAAGAAGATGCTTCCGAATACAAGTTTCCATATGAAGATGAATCATTTGATTTTATTTTTTTAACGTCAGTATTTACCCATCTCCTTCCGAAAGAATTAGAACATTACGTATGCGAGATTGCACGAGTTCTAAAAAAAGATGGGAGATGTTTTATTACTTTCTTTTTAATTAATCCTGAATCTTCCTATTACTTAAACGCAGGACTAAGTACGTTAGGTTTTTATCATCAAATTGACAATTGTTATGTTCTAAATAAAGATATCCCGAACTTCGCAGTTGCCTATCCTGAAGAAGATATTCGTATCCTATTAAATAAGTATGGGCTAGAAGTACAGACTCCCCCTCATTATGGTTCATGGTGTAGCAGAACTAAACACACAAGTTATCAAGATATTATTCTTACACAAAAAACTTCTGAAAGGTAGTTGTATATGAATAATATTAAAAATCCGCCTCTCGTTTCCATCCTTATTCCCACCTATAATCGACCACATTATTTTAAAATTGCTTTAGAAAGTGCATTAGCACAAACGTATTCAAATATTGAAATTATTGTAGGAGACGATAGCACAAATAATGAAACAGAAAAATTAATATACAGACATTATTTACATAAGCATAAACATATAACGTACATTCGAAATGCTTCTACTCTAGGACAATTTCATAACGCCCTTATGCTCTTAGAACAGTCAAATGGAGAGTACATAAATTTCTTAATGGACGATGATATATTTTATAATAATAAAATCGAAAAAATGATGTCTTATTTCCAACAAGACTTAAATAAAAATCTCGCGCTTATCACATCCTATCGCACTTGGATTAATGATAATGGAGATATAATTGAACAACATCCCTCCATGAAAAAATTATATGATGAAGATACTCTACTAAATGGGAAAGCTTTTGGAAACCGTATGCTTATACTGGGACAAAACATTATTGGTGAACCTACGACTGTACTCTTTCGAAAAGATCTATTAGCAGAACCATTCGGCACTTTAAATGGTAGAAAATATGGTTGTAGTGTTGATATGGCCTCTTGGATAAGTTTACTGTCAAAAGGTGATGCAATGTATATAACTGAGCCCTTAAGTTCATTCCGCCTTCATACGGGACAGCAAGTACATTACAAATTCCTTGAAGGCTGTGAAGATTTTTTACATCTCGTTTTAACCTCCAAAAAATATGGTTTCTTACAAGATAGCACCCGTTATAAATCGAGTCTGTTAAAAGCTTGCGAATGGCACGATGATGCTGTGAATTTTTATCAGCTATACCCAAACCTCATTCCAACTTCCGATACACATGCCCGTCTCTCCTATTGTTTAAATATCATTACAAAAGAACTCCGAGAAATATAGTCCATCACACGGTAGGCACTATTCCTTCCGTGTGATGTATGACTTCCCACAAATAGTGGAATAAATGTATGCATAGTCTGCTTGTATATTATTTTTATCATGACATGATCCATATACTTACTAGGCGATAGAAAGGAATACATACATTGAAAGATCCAAATTCTCAATATCAAATAGACTACGTATTACTATTCATCTTATTTGCCATTGGGACTGTTAGTTGCTTTGCAATTGCAAGTGCACAAGCCTCTTTACCACCATTTTTGCAAAATGTAAATTTTGTATTAAAGCAAATCCAATGGTACTTCATTGGATTTATAGCCATCGGTTTTATTATGATTATCGATTTCGATCGTTATCAAAAAATTGCTTGGTATTTATATAGCTTTGCATTGGTACTACTAATTGGACTAGAACTTCAAGTACCAGGTGCCGTTACAATAAAAGGTGCGACCGCTTGGTACAGGCTTCCAGGCATCGGAAATTTCCAGCCTTCTGAAATTATGAAATTGTTTTTAATTATCGTCACCGGACGAATTATAGCAAATCACAATGAGAAATATTTTTTCCGAACAATACACAGCGATTTTTTATTACTTGGAAAAATATGTGCAACAAGTTTGCCACCCCTACTACTTATTGCAAAGGAACCTGATTTAGGAAACACAATGGTAATTTCAGCTATGCTCGCAGCAATGATACTAGTTTCTGGTATACGTTGGCGTTTTATTTTCGGATTAGTTTCTGGTATTTTTGTAGCTGGCGTTACATTAACGTATATTTTTTTTACTCATACAAAATTCTTTAAAGCACACATTTTACAAGAATATCAACTAAATCGCTTCTACGGCTGGTTAGCGCCATACAAATATGATGCGCAAGGCTATCAATTAAGACAAGCTTTCTTAGCTACTGGATCAGGGGAAATGCAAGGAAAAGGTTGGGAAAATGGACAAGTATACTTTCCAGAACCACATACGGATTTTATTTTCACCAATGTCGCTGAGCAATTCGGCTTTTTAGGCGCAAGTGTCATTGTTTCACTTTTTTTCCTACTTATTTTCCGCATGATTCATATCGCTTTAGGAAGTAATGACCCTTTCGGTAGTTACATCTGTGCTGGTACAATCGGAATGTTTACTTTTCAAGTATTTCAAAATATCGGGATGACCATCGGATTACTACCTATTACAGGAATTACATTACCCCTTATGAGCTACGGAGGAAGTTCCTTACTCACATACATGATAGCGATTGGCTTCGTTTTAAACGTTCGCTCAAGAACGAAAATCTTTATGTTTAAATGACGAGCAAAAACAGTATATTTTTATCTCTATCCTTTTTTAGATATACTAATGAAAAATATGGTGGAGGTTTAAATATGAAATTTGACATTATAGGGGATATTCATGGATGCTTTCAAGAGTTTCAAGATTTAACGACGAAACTCGGATACAACTGGAATAGTGACCTGCCGTTTCACCCTGACCAACGTAAGCTTGCTTTTGTTGGTGATATTACAGATCGCGGCCCTCATTCATTACGTATGATTGAAATTGTATGGGAACTTGTCATAAATAAAAAAGTAGCTTATTACGCTCCGGGAAATCACTGTAATAAACTATACCGTTTTTTCCTTGGGCGTAATGTGACAATCGCTCATGGACTCGAAACAACTGTTGCCGAATATGAAGCACTGCCTTCTCATAAACAAAACATTATAAAAGAAAAATTTATCACCCTTTACGAGCAATCCCCTTTATATCACGTACTCGATGAGAAAAGGTTAATTGTATGTCACGCTGGAATTCGGCAAGATTACATAGGAAGACAAGATAAAAAAGTACAAACCTTTGTATTATATGGCGATATTACAGGAGAAAAACATGCTGACGGCTCTCCTGTCCGTCGCGACTGGGCACAAGAATATAAAGGAAAAACTTGGATTGTATATGGACATACACCAGTTAAAGAACCTCGCTTTGTAAATCATACAGTCAATATTGACACTGGAGCTGTATTTGGTGGCAAACTAACCGGACTACGTTATCCTGAGATGGAGACCGTTTCCGTCCCTTCCTCCCTGTCTTTTGTCCCTGAGAAATTTCGCCCAATTTCATAACTATCCTTATTTCAGATACCATTCACAAATTACGAGGATTACCGTATCATTTAGGCGGCTCTCCTATAAAAACTAGGTAAAGTAATTAAAAAAAGATGCAATAAAGTGCATCTTTTTTTAATTACACGGCATATACTGTCGCAGGAGGTGACAGAATGAAGAAAAAATCTTCTAAACAAAAAAGAAAATGCCCGCCTTTTTATCTGCCCATGTACGGAATTAACAACTGGTGCAGCATTCGAGCTGCAGCTTTAGAAGAACCGGACGGACAAGGGGCTTCCCCCAAAAACAAAGCTAAACCAAAATATGTCTCTTTAGAAAATGCTGTAATGAGCCGCATAATCGATAATAGAAAAACAAAGATGCAGCAAAAAAATAAACCTCTCTCTACTCACACTGAACAGGTTGTGCCTTCTGAGCAAACAGAGAAAAATACAGAAGAAGACATCCCTGTAGCAATAAATAAAAAAGCAGAATCAGAAATTCCAGCTGCTATTATAAATCAAGTGAAAAAAATAAGAGAAGCATTAGCACCATCCAATGATATACAAACAGAAAAAACGATCATAATTCAAACTCCTGCACCTGAAAATACAAAAGTAAAAAAAGGGGGACGATATGCACATGCAGAGGGGCTTCACTCTAATGCAGAGGGTACAGCTTCACATGCAGAAGGACTTCTTACACACGCAAAAGCTTCTTTCTCTCATGCGGAAGGATCAAAAACGAAAGCAACTGGACATAGTTCCCATAGTGAAGGAAGTGAAACGACAGCAGGTGGCTCTTATTCTCATGCGGAAGGTAAACATACAATCGCTTTAGGCGAAGCAGCACATGCAGAAGGAACCGCGACTATCGCTAACGGATTCTCTTCTCATGCGGAAGGTAATCATACATCAACAGCTCATTTTGCAGGTAGCCATATTATGGGGCGCTTCGGCACAGCAGAAGAATCTTATTCTTGGTTTATTGCAAACGGCACAAATGAAACCGATCATAATATCGGTGCAAAGTGGCTTGCTCATAATGGGGAAATGTATATTGATGGCGCTTCTTACAATGCAAGTGGAACTGATTTTGCACAAATGTTTGAAACAACAGACAATAATTTTATTGATGTAGGTTATTTCGTTACATTTAGTAGCGAAGAAAAAATTCGGATCGCTACTTCAAACGATTCATTCATTTTAGGAATATCTAGTGCAACCCCCGCCCTTATAGGAAATAGCGGTGCTTTAAGTTGGCAAAAACGCTATAAAACAGATAACTTTGGAAAACGCCAATATGTACGTACGGAATCGCAAGACATACAACCTCTTTTAAATACAGAATGGGATCCAACTTGCAAATATATAGCAAGAAAAGATCGTACCGAGTGGCTTCCTGTCGGATTAATTGGACAAATGTTAGTACGCGATGACGGCACTTGCGAAACGCATGGATATTGTCGTCCAAATAACGATGGCATTGCTACAAAATCCGAAAGTGGCTTTTTCGTTATAAAGCGCACGGGTGAAAATCAAATTTTAATATTATTCCGCTAAGAAAAAAGGGAACAAAATTCTTCGTTACATAAGAATTTTGTTCCCTTTTTAAGTATACCTTAATACCTCTTCCATATCGCTTGGAATCGTTGTAGTGAAAGACATTTCCTTCTCTAAAATAGGATGATAAAACGTCAAAGATGTACTATGAAGTGCTTGACGTTTTATCACATCTCTTCTTCCTCCATATAAATCATCACCAAGTAACGGGTGGCCTATATGAGCCATATGTACACGAATTTGATGCGTTCTTCCGGTCTCAAGCTCAAGTGATACATGCGTCTTATGATTGGCGCTATCCATCACTCTAAAATGAGTAACTGCTCTTTGCCCATTTTCACAAACGGTTCGCTCAATAATGCTATCCGATTTTCGTCCAATCGGTGCATCAATCGTTCCTTCTCGTTCTATCATCTCACCGTGAACAATTGCTTCATATGTTCTTTTCACAGCTTTTTGTTGATGCTGTTTCGATAAAAGATGATGCACGAAACGATTTTTTGCAATAAGCATAAGCCCTGAAGTATCACGATCTAATCTTGTTACGATATGCACCGTACTTGCAAGATGCTGCTTATCATAATGAGATAAGAGCGCATTCGCAACACTACCTGCCGGATGTTCTCTAGACGGAATCGTTGACATGTTCGCCTCTTTGTTTATGACAAGAACCGCATCATCTTCATATACAATACATAAAGGGATATCTTCTTTAATCATCCCTTCACTTCTTTCTTCCACTGGAAAAAAGACACGTAATTCTTCACCAGCTTGCAACTGATGACGAACACTGGCATGTTGATTATTTACTTCAATAGCTCCGCCGCGAAATTTTATATCCGTTAAGGCGGCTTTAGAAATCCCTTTTGTTTTTAAAAATTCTCTAACTAAAGTTCCCTCTTCAGCCGATTCTATATCCCATTTCAATGTAAATCTGTTCAAATATATAAACCCTTTCTATTTATCTGCAACAAACGAGTCACGAACTCGTTTCCAGAACGGGAACGGACGGAAACGAACAAATCGTACTTTCTCGTTTGCAACGCGATACTGGATTGATTTCACATCTTGATGAACCATCGTTAAATGGTCCACCGTAATTTGTAAGTTCATTCCTGCAGCCGGCTTCAACACACATGTATGATGCTTCGGCAATACGAGTGGCGAGCCTACAGTACGAAACACACGGTTATTAATAGATGCCATTTCTGCAATTTGAATCGCTTCAATAGAAGGGTGAATAATCGCTCCGCCAAGCGCCTTATTATACGCAGTACTTCCCGAAGGAGTAGAAATACAAAGGCCATCCCCGCGGAACGTTTCAAAGTACTCTCCGCGTATTTCCACTTCTGTTACTAATGTACCTTCCGCACTTTTAACAGTTGCTTCATTCATCGCCAAATACTGTGACTCTTTACTCCCATTCACATAGCGAATAATCACTTCTAAAAGCGGATATTCCACCACTTGGAATGGTGTTTTAGCAATTGCAATTACTAATTTCTCTACTTCTGTCGGTAACCAATCTGCATAGAAACCTAAATGCCCTGTATGTACACCAACAAATGCTGTTTCATCCAATCGATTATAATAACGATGAAATGCATATAAAAGCGTTCCATCTCCCCCAACAGAAATTACAATATCGGGTTCCTTTTCATCCATTATAAATCCAAAATCTAGCAAGTATTCTTTCATCGTGCTTGCCAGTGTATCTGATGATTGATCTCCCTTTGACATAATTGTAAATTTCATCGCCCAACACCCTTTAGTTTATGATTCGGAATCTTTCGTTTCTTGTTTTCTTGAAAAAGCTTTCTGCGCTTCTTGAATCTCAAGACGAATAGAAGACATTTCTTCATCTAATAAAAACGCCGCTTCCGCTGCGCGTTGCAAGCGTATTTTAATATCTTCAGGAAAACGTCCACTATATTTATAATTTAAAGAATGCTCAATTGTTGCCCAAAAATTCATTGCTAACGTGCGTATTTGGATTTCTACCAATACTTTTTTTTCTCCCTGAATCGTTTGAACGGGGTAACTAATGACAACGTGATAAGAGCGATAGCCGCTATCTTTCTTTTGCGTGACATAATCACGTTCTTCCACGATTTCAAAGTCATTTCGTTTTCGAAGATATTCTACAACAGGCTTAATCTCATCAACAAATTGACACATCATTCGAAGGCCCGCGATGTCTTGCATATCTTCTCTCAGCCGGTCTAACGGTACATTTCTCTTCTCCGCTTTATCAATAATACTAGCAACCGACTTTACCCTTCCTGTTACAAACTCAATTGGAGAATGCTCTGTTAACATTGCAAATTGAGTACGCATTCCTTTTAGTTTCACTTTCAGCTCTGCCACCGCTTGATGGTAAGGTGCTAAAAATTCTTCCCAATTTCGATTCATTTCAACCACCACCAAAATCAATCCATTTGCTTATAGAAATACTTTTTCTACAGCAGTTACTAGTTCTTCTCCGTAATTTGCATTACCTTCAATATTTTCAACTAAATATTCTACTTCTTCTTTTAAATTTTCTAATTCCATTTCAACGTCATTCACACGAACGAACATTACTATATCGTTATTCATCGCTTCATGCATTGCTTCCCAGCATGTGTGCGGAATACTTACATAAATGAAAGATGATTCGTTTTCTAAAATATATAAAAATGATAAATTGTCTGAGTCTACAAGTACGTGATTACGCGCACTTAACTCCTTTACCTCTATTTCATTATTTTCCGCACAAAAAATAAGCGCATTCTCTCTCTTTTCTACGCTCTTAACTTGAATTTTATTTTGCATGCTCTAACTCCTCCATCTCAACTTCCTGTCTTACTTAACAGTATTATTGTATCATAACATGGACGCAAACAAATAAAACATTGAACCAAATTTATGAAAAAGCGATAATGTGTAAAGAATTATTTTTTAAAAGGAGCGCGCATACAATGACACAAGAAATTGAAATTGAATTTAAAAATATTGTTACAGAAGAAGAATTCGATACATTATGTAAATCATTCTCTATTGAGGTATTTACGAAACAGGTGAATCACTACTTTGAAACACCGGGCTTCTCGTTAAAAGAAGCTGGCTCTGCACTTCGTATTCGTCATAAAGGAGAAACTTATACATTAACATTGAAACAACCTGCAGAAATCGGCTTGTTAGAAACGCATCAAGTCGTAACAGAAGACGAAGCAAGAATGATGATGGAAACAAACGTAATCATTCCAGGGGCTGTAATGGATCAACTACACAAATTACAAATTCCTGTTTCCACTTTAACTTATATGGGTAGTTTAACAACTGAAAGAGCCGAAACACTATTTGAAGGCGGAACGCTTGTCTTTGATCATAGTTTCTATTACAATCACGATGATTATGAAATTGAATTTGAAGTGCAAGATGAAGAAACAGGAAAAGCTGCATTTATTCATTTATTAAAACAGCACGACATACCAATCCGTCATACAAATAATAAAGTAAAACGCTTTTTCCTTGCCAAACAAAACAAAGCACGCTAAAGTGAAAATTCCACTAGTGAATACGTTCTACTAGTGGACATATCTCACTTTTTAAAAGGAAAAGATTCTTTTACATTTGAAAAATAAGCAAAGAACGTTATGAAGGCTGTTTATTTGCCCTCTAGAACATTCCATTGCTACAATAGATATACATTTCATGGAAAAAGGAGTTTATAAAGGATGAGCAAGCAACCGATGACACCATTTGAAGCAATTGGCGGTGAACAATGCATTGCAATATTAGTAGACACGTTTTATTCCTATGTCAGTAAACACCCTGACCTATCTCCCATCTTCCCGGATGATTTAACAGAAACCGCTAGGAAGCAGAAACAATTTTTAACGCAATATTTAGGTGGTCCTAATTTGTACACTGAAGAACATGGTCATCCTATGTTAAGAGCACGCCATCTTCCGTTTGAGATTACTCCAAAACGAGCAGAGGCTTGGCTATCATGTATGGAGCAAGCAATGGATGACACAGGAGTGCACGGTCATATAAGAGAGTTCGTTTTTGAACGTTTAGCGTTAACTGCTCAGCATATGGTTAATACTCCAAACGAAACAGGTGAAGTGTAATGGATAAGCAGGAAGCAACGCATATAAATATGCCATCTCCTTCCGCATGTGAGCATAAGTCTGTAGAAGCATATTTATTTATTGATCCACTTTGTAAAGATTGCTGGGAAATTGAGCCCTTTATTATTAAACTATGGCTTGAATACGGGAAATACTTCTCTATTCGTCATATCGTAACAGGAAAAGTGGATGGAACGAACGCTTCCTCACACAAATGGAATAAACCTGCTAATATTCGATTTGTGTGGGAAAAGACAACAAGTTTACAAGGTTTTTCATGTGATGGAAAGGTACATATGCAAGAAGCATCGTCAACACCATATTTAGTTTCGATGGCAATTAAGGCAGCGGAGTTACAGGGCCGAAAAGCAGGTTCGAAGTTTTTGCGAAAACTCCAAGAATACATTTTCCTTGAAAATGTATCAAACCCTGACTGCGAATTATTACTTGCATGTGCAAGAGATAGCGATATTGATGTAGAAGAATTTAAAAAAGACCTACATTCCGCTAGCGCAAAAAAAGCTTTCCAATGTGACTTAAAATTTACAAATGAGATGCACATTACAGAAATACCTTCTCTCGTATTCTTTCATGCGAATTCAGATGAAGAAGGTATTAAAATCGCTGGAACTTATTCCTACGACGTATACGTACAATTATTGAAAGAACTTGTAAAATGTGAAATCGAGCCAGAACCATTACCACCTTTAGAAGTGTTACTAGAAGCAACGCAATTTATATCTTCAAAAGAAGTAGCATTTATATATGACTGCTCGCAGCAAGAGATCGAGCGTGAACTGAAAAAATTACAACTGAAACGAAAAGTACAAATGATTGACGTAAAATGTGAGCGTTATTGGAAATGGATAGCAAAAGAAAAAGACCTGGTGTAAAACACCAGGTCTTCTTCTTTACGGCTTATAAAAATATTAAAGGGGATGGGAGAAATTTTCACGTTCAAACAAAGGGGTATATGTTTGTATGTGAATTCGTTCACGCTTATTATATTACAAGATTCGACGTCAGATGACAACCCCTTTTGTCGAATTTCACACTTTTGTCACATTCTAAACGTTTTCATTTCTGAATAAGCTATAAAAAAGCTATTTTGGAGGTGTTCCGTATGAAAAAAACGTATATTTTACTTATCTTACTAGCTGTCATCGTTTCTTTTTTCTTGTACATCCTCTCTCTACTACAAGCTTTTCCTAAAATTATTGCCTTCCCTCTTTTATTTGGAGTCATTGTCATCGCTCTCTCTTATTTCAACCATAAAAAACGATTTAAAGGGTTTTAACTACAAAAATCACCTGTAAAACTGCCTTCTAATTTAGAAAAAAGAAAGAAATTCACCTTATCCCTTCGACAAATATCGACAAAAAATATTAAAAACAAAAAAGACGAGGTAAATTCCTCGTCTTTACAATTACTTCTCTTCAAATAATAATGCTTCTAATTCATTTAATTTCTCTTCAAATACTTGTAGCGCTTCTTTTACCGGTTCTGGAGATGCCATATCTACTCCAGCTTTTTTCAGCACTTCAATTGGATAATCTGAGCTTCCTGCTTTTAAGAACTCATTAATGTAACGTTCTACTGCTGGTTGCCCCTCTTCTAAAATTTGTTTAGATAAAGCCGTTGCTGCACTAAATCCTGTTGCGTATTGGTATACGTAATAGTTGTAGTAGAAGTGCGGAATACGCGACCACTCTAAACCAATTTCTTCATCGATTACTAAAGCATCACCGAAATATTTCTTATTTAAATCATAGTAGATCTTCGTTAACATGTCTGGCGTAACCGCATGTCCTTCTTGTACTTTCTTATGAATAATATGCTCAAACTCTGCGAACATCGTTTGACGGAATACAGTACCACGGAATCCTTCTAAATAATGATTTAATAAGTATAGACGCTCTTTCTTATCTTCTGTCGTTTTTAATAAATAATCGTTTAAAAGTGCTTCATTACAAGTTGATGCTACTTCCGCAACGAAGATTGAATAATCACCGTATACGTGCGGCTGCGTCTTTCTTGTATAGTAACTATGCACGGAATGACCGAACTCATGAGCAAGTGTATATAAATTATTTACATTATCATGCCAGTTCATTAAAATATACGGATTTGTTCCATATGCACCAGATGAATATGCTCCGCTTCGCTTTCCTTTATTCTCATACACATCTACCCAGCGATTTTCATATGCTTCTTTTAAAATGTCAACATACTCATCACCAAGTACGTTTAAAGACTTTAATAACATGTCTTGTGCTTCTTCATACTTCACGTTCATTTTCACTTCTGGTACAAGTGGTGTATATAAATCATACATATGAAGCTCATCAAGTCCTAGTGCACGCTTACGAATATCAATGTAACGATGTAGCAAGTGTAAATTATCATTTACAGATTCAACAAGTTGATCATACACCGCTTCAGGAATATTATTATTACTTAATGCCGCTTGACGTGCAGAATCGTATTTACGAACACGCGCATTGAAATTATTACGTTTCACAGCTCCGCTTAACGTGCTTGCAAATGTGTTCTTATATTTCCCGTACGTTTCATATACAGCTTTGAATGCATCTTCGCGCACACGACGATCATCACTTTCTAAAAACTGAATGTAACGACCATGTGTAATTTCCACTTCTTCTCCATCCTCACCTTTAATAGATGGGAATTTCAAATCCGCATTATTCAACATACCAAATGTATTACTTGACGCACTCATTACTTCAGATGCTTCTGCTAATAGAGCCTCTTCCGCTTCAGATAATACGTGCGGGCGTTGACGTGTAATTTCTTCTAATGCATGTTCATATACACTTAAGTCTCTATTTTCTGTCAAGAATGTTTGCAGTGTATCTTCTGAAATCGATAAAATCTCAGGCACAATATATGCTGTGCTACTAGATACTTGTGAATATAAATTTGTTGCGCGGTCATTTAATGCTTGATACACAGAGTTTGTTGTATCTTGATCGTAACGCATATGCGCATATGTATATAGCTTACCTAATCGCATTGAAATTTCGTCTTCATATTGCAATGCTTCAAGTAAATTGTTCGCAGAGTCACCAAGTTTCCCTTTAAATTCAGTTAACTTCGGTAATAGCTCTTTAATGGCTTGGAATTCTTTTTCCCATTCTGCATCTGTTTGGAAAATATCTTCTAGTCGCCACGTACTTGATTCTTCAATCTCTTTGCGATCTGGTAATGTTTTTGCTGTGTTTTGTTCAGACATCCTTTAAGCCCTCCTTTAAATATCTCTACTTACATACAATTCGATTTTTCTTATGTAATTCCTTCACGATCAGTCTTTATTATATCCCCTTTTCCTTCTCTCATGTTGTACTTTGCCTCAAATAAAGATAAGGCATACGTTAAGCAAATTTCATCATATTTTATAACTTCCTCCTCTGTTTTTAACATAACTACTTCTCTTTTTTTCCGGTACTTATAAGTCCCTACTTTCTGCAATACACCTACATAACATAAAAATGTTATGTATTCAGCAACTGCTACTTTCCATATATGCCGTGAAAAGTACGGGAGCATGCGCCTTTTCGTATACGTTTTCACATAACTACATACATATTGAAGGGAAATACATTCCCCTACCGTAAGCTCACCTATACATTTTATATATAGAAAAGCTTGCCATATAAATGGATTTGTTTGAAAAGCAAATGAGGACGGGAGTGGCACACCGATTTCAGAAGGAAAATTTGCTGGGGTACATTTACATTGATATAAAAGGCGTAATAGTGACTTATGATTGTAATTCCAAATCGGCAGAGCATTTTGCCGAAAATAGCTCTTTCGCTTTTTCCATTCCTCACCTAATATTTCTTTTCGGAAAGAGACGGGAGAAAAGAGCATTTCAAAAGTAGTCGTTTCAGTTGGTAAATAGATAATATGTGAGAAAGAGACGCTTGTAGAAAATGAAGTGAGAAACGCGCATTTCATAAATGATTTTTGTTTCGAACAGAAGAAAATAAGAAATGGCTGAGGATAAGATTGTAAGGAGAAAGCCATAAGTGAGGAGAATTTCATCCAATATGCTGATTGCCTTTTCAATTGATTTCCACCAATGATCCAAATGACCTGTATACCCGCTCGCCAATACGAATAGGTTCGTTTGTACAGCTGCTCTATAGAGAGATTGGCGCATTGGTATTCAATCGCAATTGTTCTCCCTGCTCTCTCTATGAAAATATCTGGTCGTTGCTGAATTTCTGGAAGATAGTGCTCTATATACACAGGAAAGTTTTGACGTTTGAACCACCTATATAACAATTCTTTACCGTGCATATGATACATAGATTCTGCTTCATAAAAGGCAAGACACGCGTCCATTTTCTTATGAGCAAAATGCCAACTTTTTTGTTTCCCTAATTTCATTTGCACTTCCTTCCCGCAAGCTATGCAAAAGAAGCTTTCCTTTTTACGCATACGATGTAAAAGCTCTTCATCATGATGATAGAGTAGATGGATTTTTTCTCCGTTTTCTCTTTTGGCGATAAACATCGGAATCACACCCTTTCAGCTCCTTATATTCTACAATTTATTACAAATTCCTTTTAAAAAAGAGATGTCCCAATTTCGGACATCTCTTTTTATAATAAAGGTGATAATAATCGATACGTCGATTCAACAATTCGTCTATGAAGACGCCTTTTATGAAAACGATCGACATGAATTTCACTTGATTCTTCTATATCCTCTTTATAATCTTGAACAAGTTTTCGAATGCTGTCTGTATCATATAAAAAGGCATTTACTTCAAAGTTCAAATGAAAACTTCTCATATCCATATTAGCAGTCCCAATTGAAGCTAAATCAGAATCGACAATGACAACTTTACTATGAAGAAAGCCTTTTTCGTATTCATATATCTTTACCCCTGCATCTAAAAGCTCTGGGAAGTACGATCTCGATGCGTAAAAGACGGTGCGCTTATCAGGCTTACTCGGCATTAACAAACGGACATCAATACCAGCAAGTGCAGCTACCTTTAATGCGGATAAAATATCATCATCTGGAATGAAATACGGCGTCGCAATCCAAATTGATTTCCGTGCAGATGAAATCATGGCAAAGTATAAATGTTTAATTGTTTCCCATTTATTATCTGGTCCACCTGCAACGAGCTGTACGCCTCCCCAATGATCACCCTCAACTGCTTTCGCTTGTAAATATTCAGGGGCCAACACAGCCTCACCAGTCATATAAAACCAATCTTGAAGGAAAATAAGTTGCAAGCTTTGAACAGCTTCACCACGCAAATATAAATGCGTGTCTCGCCAAAAACCGAAATATTTATCCTTCCCTAAATATTCATCACCAATATTTAATCCACCGACAAATCCTTCATTTCCATCAATAATAACGATTTTCCGGTGGTTTCGATAATTAATCTTATCGTTTAAAATCGGAAAGCGCACAGGGAAAAACGGAATCATTTCTACTCCTGCATCATTCAATTCTTCAATATATGAATTCGATAATCTAAAACTTCCAACCGCATCATATAAAAAACGAACGACAACACCTTCTTTTGATTTCTGTATTAAAATATCTTTAATTTCTGTTCCAAGCTTATCATCACGCACAATGTAATATTCCATATGAATGTGGTGTTTCGCTCGTTTTAATCCATCTAAAATAGCCTGAAACGTTTCATCTCCATTTGTTAATGTTCTCGTTTCAGTTTGAAATGAAATATTTAAAGCGCCTAAGCGGTCCGCTAAACGAAATAACAGCTCTTGGTGCTTATGATTGCGCAAAATCCGTTCTTCGTAATCTTCATGCCCTTTATATTGTAAAAATGCTTGTTCATCGAGCAACGCCTTCTTTTGGAACATTCTCTTCCTCCGAAAGTTCTGTCCAAATAATAAATAAGCGAAGAATCCAAATACCGGAAAAATGCCTAACACAATGAGCCATGTAAGTGTTTTAGACGGATGACGGTTCTCTAAGAAAATAACGCAGCCAATTAAAAATGCAGATACCGTAAATAAAATACTAATAATACCTAAAATCGAAACATCTTTTATACCAATTACATCCGAATAAAATGCTACATCAATAAACATACGTAACGAAACAAATAACGCGAACAATAGTAAAACAAAGAAAATCAACTTTAACGTATTTTTCATCTCTTACCTCCTTACTAAGAAAGCTTTCCTATTCTTCATATAAAAAGCCGATTTCATACTACAGAAATCGGCCTACGTTTTAGCAGGAAAATTATTGCGAATTGTTTCAAGCGCATGCTCTTTCACAATTTGTTTCCCATACTCACTTACACGATGAATTGTTAAAGTTGATTCTTCTCCGTATTCTAAAACAATACTTAAAATACGATCAATTTCTTCTTCATCATGTAGCACTTCATCGAATTCCACATATACATAATAGCGGTTCTCAAATGAATACAGCTCATCTTTTATATCTTCAAAGATAAGACGGTGGCTTAATGAAATGACATCTTCAAAATCATTAAATTTAATTAAAAATCCAAACGTACCATCTTCGTTAAAGTTTGTTCCTGCTTGTTCCTCTACCTCTTCCACTAATTCTTGCTGGAATAATGATTCAATGCCTTCATCTAGAGGAATGTCTATAATTTTATCTACACCTATTGGTAGTTCTAGCTTTTGTCCATCCTTTGAAAGCTCTGCTTTCGTTACAAGTACTTCAATCCCTTTATCGACTGCTTGCACTTGAATCCATAACGGTCCATCAATAAAGAAATCATCATGATCACGAGCTTCGTCCATCATCTCCCAAAAGAGCTCTTCACTTCGTTCGCGGTCATACCAAATTTCTTCACGATTAAACCCTCTATCCTCTATATCAATGTACGTAATAAAAAATTTCATCGTATGGTCATTAATTCTTTCAATATCCAAAATACAACTCTCCCTTCCTGCTTAGAATTGTTATGAAGGGATTCCCCACTCATATGACAAATCAATAGATTCTTGTACTCTCATTTTATGATAAGATTCTCCAGAATGGAAATAAAATCGATTTATTTTACAAAAATAGTTATATGCCTATCTTTATTCGACCATCTACACAAATATATCATTATAGCGATTTCTCACTCATGAAAAATTTGGACATACATTTCCACCCTCCCCCGTACACTGTAATAAAGTGAAACTTTTATTAGAGAAGGTGATTTAGTCTCTCTCTTCACCACATACATACAGTTCGCTTATTAAAACATTATAAATGGAGGCAGACGAATGGACTTAGAGTTTTTAACATCTGTACTAATGATTGTCGGTATCGATGTTGTATTAGGTGGTGACAACGCAATCGTCATCGCACTAGCTAGCCGAAATTTACCTGAATCGAAACGAAATAAAGCCATTTTGATTGGTACTCTTTTAGCAATCGTTCTAAGAATTATCCTTACTATACTAGCTGTCTATTTACTCGACATTCCATTTCTACAACTTATCGGGGGCGTTTTACTTACATTAATTGCAGTAAATTTACTAACTGATAATAGCAACGATCTTTCTGCTATTCAGGGGAAAACAACTTTATTTCAAGCTGTGCGTACAATTGTATTCGCAGATCTCGTTATGGGGTTTGACAACGTTATTGCCATTGCAGGTGCAGCTCACGGAAGATTTTTACTCGTAATAATCGGCTTACTCATTTCTATCCCGATTATTATTTGGGGCAGCAAACTTATTTTAATACTTATGGAACGCTTTCCATTCCTCATTTATTGCGGAGCAGCGATTCTCGCCTATACAGCAGGAAAAATGGTTACACATGAAGACAGGCTTGCAACGTTCTTTCATAATAATCCAAATTTCACCACAAACATGCCTTTCTTATTCATTTTCACTGTTCTATGCATCGGTATTATCGTGCAACAAGTTCGATTACGAAATGTGAAACATTAAAAAAAACCTTCTACTATATAATAGGTAGAAGGTTTTCATATTATTATAATTAATTTACAAGACGCTGTGCTTCACGTAATTGAAACGTTCTTACTGTACGTGGTAAGAAACGGCGGATTTCGTCTTCATTGTAACCTACTTGAAGGCGCTTCTCGTCAATCATAATTGGACGACGTAAAATCCCTGGATAGTCACGAATCATCTTATATAAATCTTGAAGTGGTAAAGACTCTAAGTTTACATTTAATTCTTGGAAAACTTTCGAACGAGTAGAAATAATCTCATCCGTTCCGCTTTCTGTCATACGTAAAATCTCTTTAATTTCCTCAATCGTTAATGGATCTGAGAAAATATTACGTTCTGTATAAGGAATATGATTTTCCTCTAGCCATAATTTCGCCTTTCTACAAGACGTACAGCTTGGAGAACTATATAATGTTACCATACAAAGCTCACTCTCCTTAAAGAGTACAAATTCTGTACTAATTACAGTTTAAATTTCTAAATTCAGCAATTTTTTACGATACCTTGTCTTATAACAAAGTGCAAAAAATCTCATTTCATGTAAGCAACAACTTTGAGCAAACAACAATTACTTTTAATAAGTAACTTCTATAATCATTATACAATAGATTTTGCAAGAAATATACAGTAAATTTCCTTCTAATTGAGAAAACTCTTCCGTGTATTCCACTGCTATGTAACATGATCACACTCACTTCAGCTGTAATTTAACAATAACCTTCAACCCTCTTAATACTGGCTTGTCATAGATTTTTCATGTGATATACAGTTATTTCCCCATAATCTTCTCTATGAAAAAGAGAACGTTTTCTTACCTTTTCTTCATAAATCAATTAAGAAATGTAAGACTATACAAGTGAGAATCCAAAGGAACATTTGTTCTCATTTTAACAAACATCCTCATCCATGTCTATACGATTTCTAAAATAAATCAATAATTTTTCTGACATTTCTTTCTTTTTTATCTTTTATCTCATACAATAAACATACAGACAGGCAAAGGGGGAATTTGCAAATGATTGCTTTTTTTATTGATTTTGTCACTGTTGCTGCCCTCATCATCGGAATCACAGCATTGATTGGTGTCATTACAAATAGCATTGGTGAAAAACTCTTTGGCGGTAAAGAAAAGATGAAGTTTGTTAATAAAAGTTTGGATGTACAATCCGGCTGGAACCAAGTTGGCGGGAAAGGTATTTATAAGAAACGTACGTATTAAAAAAAAAGCAGGCAATCACCTGCTTTTTTCTTATTTCTCTACTGACGCCCATTTAAAGCTTAAATCACCGCCATATTTATGGTTGTACATATTTTTAATTGATTCTCTTTGTATATATGCTCTACCACGTTGATATACTGGAACAATCGCAGCGTCATCAAGTAACATTTTCTCTGCTTCTAGTAAGTTTTTCCAACGGGCATTTACATCACTTCCATCTTTCTTCGCTTTCATGATAATTTCATCATATTTCGGATTAGAGTATTTCATTTTATTTTGCGATCCGTCCGTCACAAACATATCAAGGTATGTAACTGGATCTGGGAAGTCTGCACTCCATCCAGAGAATGACATGACAAAATCGCCTGCATCTTCTAGTTTTAGTTTTTGCGCAAATGGTTGTTGTTTAATTTTCACTGTTAAACCTGGTAAATTCTTTTCTAACTCACCTTTTAAATATTCACCTGTTTTCTTCGATAATTCAACATCTTCATTTAATAGCTCTAATTCAATTTCATTTTTACCAAGCTCTTTTTTACCAGCTTCCCAATATTTCTTCGCTTCTTTCACGTTTGGTTTTACAATATCTCCATTTACAGCACGGAAGTCTTTTTTATCCGGCCCTTTAATGAAATTATCAGGAATTAATCCTGTCGCTGGCTTAGAACCGTTATTTAATAATGTATCAACGAACGGTTTACGTTCAAAAGCAAGTGAAATTGCTTTACGAATATTTTTATTTGCTAACGCTGGATCTTTTTGATTTAAACGAAGGAAGAATACAGATGTATCTTCTACTGTTTGGAAATCTGGTTTTCCTTTATATTTATCGATGAACTCCGCTAATAACGTCGCTCGATCGACTGCGTTTGTTTCATATAAATTAATTGGTGTAGACGTATCTTTAACAATATTAAAGTTTACTTCCTCAATCTTCACTTCTTTATTGTCCCAATATGACGCGCTCTTTGTCATTTTAAAGCTACGTTCATGTTGCCAATCACTTAATGTAAATGGTCCGTTATAAAGTGTTGTATTCGCTTCCAAACCAAACTTCGTACCTTGTTCTTTTACAAACTTTTCATTCACAGGATAGAAGATTGGATATACCATTAAATCTACAAGGTATGGAATTGAATTGTCTAATTCCACTTCTAATGTATGATCATCAATCGCTTTTACACCTAATTGATCCGGACTCATCTCTTTTTTATTAATTTTCTCTGCATTTTTTATATCATACATAATGTACGCTGATTTCGCAGCTGTATCTGGGTTAATTGCTCTTTGCCATGCGTATACGAAATCTTTCGCCGTCACAGGCTCACCATTTGACCATTTTGCGTCTTCACGTAATTTAAATGTATATTTTTTACCGTCTTCTGACTTTTGGAATTCCTTCGCTACACCAGGAACTAGCTTATCATCTTTTCCTAAACTGTATAAGCCTTCCATCGTATTAGTCATTACTCTTGAAGAAACCGCATCAGCTGATAACGCTGGATCCATCGTTGGAATTTCTTGCGTTTCAATTAGATTAATAACTTGCTTCGCACCGCTTTTCCCGCTATCCCCTTTTGCGTTCGCTTGCGGTTCATCTTTTTGGTAGCTACATGCCCCTAACATCATGCTCATCGCTACTGTTGATACTACAAAAACTGGCATCTTTTTTTTCATACTTCCACCCTCCACAAAAATGTTAGCCCTTTCATTTTCAAACAAAAAGAAATATATATATGTTCTAACAATTCATATTATACACACAAATATATTTTTTGTATATTTATATTTCTATTTTATTAAAATTTTCTGTTAAAAAATAAACCTTTGTAAACGTTTCATATTGCTGATTATCCTTACTAAAGTGTTGAAAATGAATGTTTTTATATTTTTCTAAATTATCAGAGAAAAATAATTTTTATATCCCATAATACTTTGTGCATAATTATCCTTCTCTTTTTATCATAAAATAGCGCTCCCTTCATAATAAAGATATGTAGGTTAAAATGAGTGCAAAGGATAAGAAAGTATGTTACGATACACCTTGCTAAAAATAGATATCGGTAAAGAGGGGACGGACATGGCAGCAATTCAGGCAAAAAACGGGCCGACAGAGAAATTAAGTTTATTCTTATTAACATGGCCTATTTTTCTAGAAGTTTTTCTATTTATGTTAATGGGGATCGCTGATACTTTCATGTTAAGTGCATTATCAGACGATGCTGTATCTGGGGTTGGTGCAGCGAATCAATATCTCCATATCGCTATTTTGGTACTAGAAGTCATCGGGAACGGCGCAGCTATCGTCGTATCTCAATACCTCGGTTCCAAACGTTTTATGGAAGCATCTAAAATATCAGCTTTAGCCGTCACATTAAATTTAGTGGTCGGACTCATTATAAGCGCTGGTTTTCTTTTATTTTCAAAACATATGATGATGGCAATGAACTTACAAGGCGATGTACTCATGTATGCGCAAAACTATTTATCCATCGTCGGAGGCGCTATTTTCCTTCAAGCTATTATTAATTCATTAGCCGCAATTATCCGCGTACACGGCTTCACAAAGCAAGCGATGTTTATTTCACTTGGAATGAATATTATTCATATCGCTGGAAACTACGTACTCATTTTCGGGAAATTTGGTTTCCCAGAACTCGGTGTACAAGGGGCTGCCATTTCTTCTGCTGTCAGCCGACTTATCGCACTTATCGTTTTCTTCTGGTTACTGTACCGCGTTATGGAATACCGTGTGAAATTACAATATTACTTCACCTTATCAAAGGAATACATCGGAAAAATTTTAAAAATCGGGATTCCATCTGCATTTGAGCAGGTTATGTATCAAGCTTGCCAAATTGTCTTCTTATACTATGCAACATTCTTAGGAACGGAATCATTAGCGGCTAGACAATACGCTACGAACATTTCTATGTTCACTTATTTATTCGCAATTGCGATCGGTATGGGAACAGCCATTATTATCGGACGCCTCGTTGGCGGTGGTGAAAAAGATGAAGCGTATGAACGCGTATGGAAAAGTGTAAAATGGGCAATTGGCGTCACTTTATGTATGGTCGCTCTCGTCGTTACATTCCGTACACAATTAATGGGACTATTTACAGATAATCCGCACATTATTACGTTAGGTGCGTCAGTTCTTTTACTAAGTGTGCTACTTGAAACGGGACGTACGATGAATATCGTCATTATCAATTCACTTCGCGCAGCTGGTGATGCAAAGTACCCAGTTTTGATCGGAGCATTCTCTATGGTGTTAATGAGTTTACCACTCGGTTACTTTTTCGCCTTCCATTTAGATATGGGGCTCGTTGGTATTTGGTTAGCGATTGCTATTGATGAATGGACACGTGCCATTATTATGTTCTTCCGCTGGAAAAGTAGGGCGTGGGAACGTTATGCACTCGTTAAACCTGAAGAACAAGAGGAAATTGTTTCTGTTCAAGCACAGTAACACTCGTTTAATTAAGGTGTAGTCATTCGTAAAGGAAACTTATATCTGCGATTCTTTAAATATATCGACTTACCGAGAAATGTTGACAAATCTATTATATAGTAGAAAAAAGCCAATCTTCTTAACGGAAGATTGGCTTTTTTATTATTGATAAATCTCTTTATATTTCTTATACTCTGCTTCAGAACATAATACGAAATGTCCTGGGCGAATTTCACGCATTGTTGGTGCTTCACTAGCATAATCATGCTGAGATGGATCGTATACGATACGTTTACGATTGCGCTCATAATCTGGATCTGGAAGCGGAATTGCTGATAATAGTGATTTCGTATATGGATGAATTGGATTCGCATATAACTCTTCACTTGTTGTTAGCTCAACGATTTGACCACGGTACATTACGCCGATGCGATCACTAATGTATTTTACCATCGATAAATCATGGGCAATGAATAAGTATGTTAAACCTTTTTCCTTTTGTAACTTTTTCAGTAAGTTTACAACTTGCGCCTGGATTGATACGTCAAGTGCTGAGATTGGCTCATCGGCAATGATAAATTCAGGCTCTACAGCAAGTGCGCGAGCGATACCGATACGTTGACGTTGTCCACCTGAGAATTCATGCGGGAAACGGTTTGCGTGCTCTTTATTTAAACCAACTGTGATTAATAATTCATGAACACGATCCATACGCTCTTTTTTGCCTTTTGCTAGTCCGTGAATATCAATACCTTCTGCAATAATATCCCCTACTGTCATACGAGGGTTTAATGATGCATATGGATCTTGGAAAATCATTTGCATTTTACGGTTGAATTTCTTCAGCTCTGCACGTGATTTTTTACCATGTACATTTTCACCATCGAACAACACTTCACCAGCAGTTGCATCATATAAACGAATAATCGTTCTTCCAGTTGTCGATTTACCACAACCTGATTCTCCTACAAGACCAAATGTTTCTCCGCGGTAAATATCAAATGAAATATCATTAACCGCTTTGACAACACCACCACTCACGTCGAAGTGCTGTTTTACATTTTTTACTTCAATTAATTTCTCACGTTGTTTAGTCATGTTGTTCACCTGCTTTCATTTGAAGAATGCGTTTTTCAACGACTGCCGGTGGTTTTACTTCTGGAGCTTGCTCGTGAAGTAACCAAGTTGCCGCATAGTGTGTATCACTTACTTTAAATAAAGGTGGGTCCATTTCAAAATCAATTTTCAATGCCTGTGGATTACGTGGTGCAAAAGCATCTCCCTTTGGCGGCTTTAATAAATCTGGAGGCGTTCCAGGGATTGCGTATAACTCTTCTTCTGAACCATCTAAACTTGGCATAGATGCGATTAAGCCCCAAGTGTATGGATGTTTTGGATTGTAGAAAATTTCATCAACCGTTCCAATTTCAACAACTTTACCTGCGTACATAACTGCTACGCGGTCCGCAACGTTTGCCACTACACCTAAGTCATGTGTAATGAAAATGATTGCCGCTTCTGTTTTTTGCTGAATGTCCTTCATAAGCTCTAAAATTTGCGCCTGAATTGTAACGTCTAGCGCTGTTGTCGGCTCATCGGCAATTAATAATTTCGGGTTACAAGCTAACGCCATCGCAATAACTACACGCTGTCTCATACCACCTGAGAATTGGTGAGGATATTGTTTTAAACGCGCTTCTGGATTCGGAATACCTACAAGGTCGATTAATTCTAACGCAACTTTACGTGCGTCTGCTTTACTCATCCCTTGGTGTTTAATAAGACCTTCCATAATTTGATTCCCAATTGTCATCGTTGGATTTAATGATGTCATTGGATCTTGGAAAATCATCGCGATATCTTTCCCGCGCACTTGCTGCATTTCTTTTTCTGTCAGTTTCGTTAAGTCACGACCTTCAAATACGATTTCACCGTTTTTAATACGCCCTGGAGGATTCGGAATTAATCCCATTAACGCTTTAGAAGTAACTGATTTACCAGAACCAGATTCTCCTACAATCGCTAATGTTTCTCCTTTTTTTAAATCAAAAGTAACACCGCGTACAGCTTGTACTTCACCTGCATGTGTATCAAAGGAGACTTGCAAATCTTTTACCTCTAGCAATGTTTTCATTTTTACTTCTCCCCTCTTTTACTTACGCATTTTTGGATCTAACGCGTCGCGTAATCCGTCTGCCATTAAGTTGAATGCTAAGATTAACATACTGATGACAACCGCTGGGATGAACATCATATGTGGATACGTTTGAATTGATTTATAACCGTCATTTACAAGAGAACCAAGTGATGCGAATGGTGGCTGAATACCTAAACCGATGAAGCTTAAGAACGCCTCACCAAACACTGCTGTTGGAATTGTAAACATTGTCATTACGATAATTGGTCCCATTACGTTCGGGATTAAGTGTTTTACAATTAATTGTGTATTTGTTGCACCTAATGTACGAGATGCTAATACATATTCTTGATTTTTTAATTTCAGGATTTGTCCACGAACGATACGTGACATCCCTATCCAACCTGTAATCGCCATTGCTAGTGTAATTGACCATATACCAGATCCCATAATGATTACCATTAAAATAACGATGATTAAGTATGGAATACCGTTAATAATCTCCATAACACGTTGCATAATATTATCTACTCTACCGCCATAGAACGCTGAAATACCTCCATAAGCAACCCCAATTACTAAGTCAATCGCCGCTGCTAAAAGAGCGATATATAATGATACACGCGTACCTTCCCATGTTCTTGTCCATAAATCGCGGCCAAGATCATCTGTACCAAACCAGAAATACTCTTTAATATCACGTTTTTCATATTGGTCAACACCATATTGATCCGTACCGTCAAATGGTAGCCAATGAACATTTTCAATAACAGGAATTTTCGGTGGTAATTTCGCACGACCTAAGTCTTGCTCTTTATACGAATGCTTACTTACCATCGGTCCTAAGATTGCTAGTAATATAATAAGCGCTAATAAAACAAAACCGAACATTGCTCCTTTATGTTGGAACAAACGTCTTCTTACATCTTGCCAAAACGTTAAGCTTGGACGGGCAATGACTTCATTATCAACATTATTTTGATTGGCTTGTTGAAATAAATCTGGAGATAATTTTTGTACATCTTTCATCATTTTTTCCCTCCCGCTAAACGAATACGAGGATCAATAATTCCGTATAAAATATCGACAATGAAAATAACTAAGATGAAAATCGCACTATAGAAAATTGTAGTTCCCATAATAACTGTATAGTCATTCACTGTAATAGATTTAACGAACTGTTCCCCTAGTCCTGGTACAGCATAAATTTGCTCAATAACTAATGTCCCTGTAATTAAACCTGCAACCATTGGTCCTAAAATTGTTACTACTGGAATTAACGCGTTACGAAGTGCGTGTTTAATAATGATAACGCCTTGGCTAATTCCTTTCGCTTTCGCTGTTAAAATGTAATCAGCTTGCATAACTTCAATTAACTCTGCACGAGCAAAACGTGCGATTGTTGCGATAACTGCCATCGATAAAGCGATTGTAGGCATTACGGTAAACTCCGGTCCTTTCCAGAATGCTACTGGGAACCACCCAAGTTTTACCCCTACGAAATATTGTAGTAATGCGGCGAATACGAACGATGGTACCGACATCCCGAGTACGGAAATAATTGTCGCCCCATAATCGACCCACGTATTGTTACGAAGTGCCGCAACGATTCCTAAAATTAAACCGATAAATGTTCCTAATATAATCGCTTGTAAACCAAGTTGTGCTGATGGTCCAATGCGATCCACAATCATATCTGTTACTGGACGGTTATCATATTGGAATGATACCCCTAAATCACCTTTTGCCAAGTTACCTAAGTAACGTGCATATTGAACTGGTACTGGATCATTTAAGCCATATTTTTCAAGAATGATTTCTTTTTGTGCCGGTGATAGTTTCTCCTGGTTTTTAAGCGGAGAACCCGGAAGTAATTTCATCAAAAAGAAAGTCAGTGTAGTAATTAAAAATAATGTCAAAGCCATGTACACGAAACGTTTTAATACATAACGTCCCATAGTCAAGCACCTCCCCGTTTTTCTCAAAAGCAATAAGATAGTTTAAAATATTCTTACTTTTATTTTTTTAAAATAAGAGCATACGCCCATCATAGGCATATACCCTTATTCATGATGGAAACCATTTTTAGTTTTTTAGTTCAACCCACTTATAGCTAAATTCTCCGCCATATTTATGTTCTAATAGGCCAGTAATTGAGCCACGTTGTAAATAAGCTTTTCCAGGTTGGTATACTGGAGCAATCGCTGCATCTTCAAGCAATTGTTTTTCTGCTTGTAATAATGCATCCCAGCGAGCTTGTACATCAACTTCTGTTTTTGCTTTTTTAATTAAATCATCATACGCTGCATTTGCATAATTTACTTTGTTTTGCGCATTACCTGTCGTATACATTTCAAGGAATGACATTGGATCCATATAATCTGGACTCCATCCCGCATATGACATTGCGTAATCTCCACTTGCTTCAAGTTTTAATTTTTGTGCAAATGGCTGCATTTTTGTTGAAACTGTTAAACCTGGTAAGTTCTTTTCAAATTGGCCTTTTAAATACTCTCCGATTTTTTTAGCATCATCAGTATCAAAGTTTAATAGCTCTAACTCTACTTTGTCTACACCAAGTTCTTTTTTACCAGCTTCCCAGTATTTTTGAGCTTCTTTAATATCCTCTTTTATAAGCTTTCCGTTTTCTTCACGGAAGTCTTTTCCATTCGGACCTTTTGCTAAGCCTTTCGGAACAAAACCATATATCCCCTCTGAACCATCGTTTAAGATAACTTTCCCGATATTTTCACGCTCAAAGGACATTGCAATTGCTTTTCGGATATTTTTATTTGCTAAAAATTTATTCTTTTCATTTAAGCGAATAAATTGTGTAGATGGTCTCTTAATCGTTTTAAAGTCAGCATCTGATTTGTATTTGTCTACAAACTCTGATGTTAAGACTACACGATCAATTGCTTTCGTTTCATATAAATTTATAGCAGTTGAACGATCCTTAACAATATTGAAGTTTATTTCCTCAAGTTTTACTTCTTTATTTTCCCAATACGTTGGATTTTTCTTAAGTTGGAAACTTTGTTCATGCTTCCATTCATTTAATACGAATGGACCATTATAAAGTGTCGTATTGGATTCTAATCCAAATTTTGCTCCTTGTTCTGTTACAAACTTCTCATTCAAAGGATACAATGTTGGATAGACTGTTAAACTTACAAAATAAGGAACAGGGTTATCTAATTCCACTTCAAGTGTATGATCATCAATTGCCTTTACACCAAGTTCTTCAACTGGTAATTCTTTTTTGTTAACTTTCTCCGCATTTTTAATATCAAATAGTATGTAAGCAAACTTGGCACCCGTGTTTGAATCTACAGCTCTTCGCCAAGAATAAACGAAGTCTTTCGCTGTTACAGGTTCACCATTAGACCATTTCGCATCTTCACGTAACTTAAATACATACTTTTTGCCATCTTCTGATTTCTCATAAGATTTAGCGACACCTGGAACAAGCTCATCGTCTTTCCCCAGACGATATAATCCTTCCATTGTGTTATTCATGATGTTAGAAGATGCTGCATCTGTTGATAACGTCGTATCCATAGTTGGGATTTCAGCTGTCTCGGTTAGATTTAACACTTGCTTGTTTGAGGATTTTTCTTTTGCGCCTGCTTTATTATCCTCTTTTTGGTAACTACAAGCTCCTAACATACTGACAGTCAACGTCGATGCAAGTAATAACGGTATCTTTTTCTTCATGTTGTGTTGCCTCCCCTAATTGCACTTCCTGTACCCTCACTTGTAAAAAAGTAGAATTGAAAGAATAATCTCCAAGTTTCTACAATTTTCATTATACATATAATATAACAATTGTGAATATAGTTTTTTGTTTTTTTGTTAAAATTTTTAATAAAATGTTTATTTTTTTATTTTTTTGTAAAGGGATACGTTAACATTGCTATCATCATCTTAAAATCAGACCTTTAATTGCGTATAATTTTCAAAAAATTAATTCTAGTACATATTATAGCTTTTATAGTATAATAATTCTAGTAATATTTTGACGGAGGGGAACATTTTGAATAAAGTTTTTTTTCATACTTGTATACTAATTTTCATAGCGATAATCGCTTCTAGTATTGGCGCATTCCTCGTTTCATCGCAATTTTTGTTGAATTTTGTCAATATATCGTTTTATGTCGCACTATTTTTTATTCTTATAGGCGGTTTTTTATTCATATTTCAAAATGGATTTTTTAACGTAACAATTTACGCCTTCCAAAGAGTATTTGGTACGAACAAAAAAATTGAGTCTTTAATTGAAGAAATAGAGGAACCTGTCGATAAGAAAGAACGTATTTATAAAACATATTCATTCAAATGGACGTATCCAATTTGTATTACCGGTATCGTTCTTGGGTTGTTCTCGACCCTCATTAGCTTTACTATTTTGATGTAGTTTGCAAACACTATCCCATATGATATAATAATCAGCAAAACATTTTGTTATAAAACTTTAGTTCTTTCATATTAAAAGAGCTTAGGTAACAATAAATAAATTTATATGTATGCGATGATAAAGAAGAGTACATATTGAGGCAATTTCAGAGAGCTTGTGGCTGGTGTGAACAAGTAATTGCGCAGTATGGAATGGGCTTTTGAGCACCAAACCGAACCGAAAGTAGTAGGCTTTGGCGTTATATCCAAACGTTATTATGGATTAGAGAGATTTCACAGTAGTGAAATAATTAGGGTGGTACCGCGGTCCATTCGTCCCTATAGTTTTTGGGATGAATGGGCTTTTTTGTTTGCCTTCTCTTCCCCATCACGCATTCAAATTTAGGAGGAATTACTTATGTCAGTTATCTTTTCTGGTATTCAGCCGAGTGGAACGATTACACTTGGAAACTATTTAGGAGCTATGAAGCAATTTACAGAGCTTCAAAATGAACACGACTGTTATTTCTGTATTGTAAACCAACATGCGATTACAGTACCTCAAGATCCCGTACAACTTCGTAAAAACATTCGCAGTCTTGCTGCACTTTATGTAGCATGCGGCATCGATCCTGAAAAAGCTACTTTATTTGTACAATCAGAAGTACCAGCACACGCTCAACTAGGATGGATTATGCAATCAGTTGCTTACGTTGGAGAATTAGAGCGTATGACGCAATATAAAGATAAATCTTCTGGTAGAGATTCAGTTCCAGCTGGATTACTAACGTATCCACCATTAATGGCTGCTGATATTTTACTTTACAACACTGAAATCGTACCTGTTGGTGATGATCAAAAACAACATATGGAATTAACACGCGACCTAGCAGAGCGTTTCAACAAACGCTTCCGTGAAGTGTTCACTGTTCCTGAAATTCGTATTCCAAAAGTAGGAGCTCGCGTTATGTCATTAACAGAACCTACGAAAAAAATGAGTAAATCTGATCCGAATCCAAAAGCAATGATCAGTATGCTTGATGAACCAAAAACAATTGAAAAGAAAATTAAAAGTGCTGTAACTGATTCTGAAGGTATCGTGAAATTTGATAAAGAAAACAAACCTGGAATCTCTAACTTATTAACAATCTACTCTTCATTCTCTGGAAAAACAGTTGAAGAAATAGAAGCAATGTACGAAGGAAAAGGATACGGAGACTTCAAAGGCGACCTAGCAGCAGTAGTCGTAGAAGCAATTCGTCCAATCCAAGACAAATATAACGAACTAATCAACTCACCAGAACTAGACGAAATTCTAGACAAAGGTGCAGAAAAAGCAAACCGCGTTGCATTCAAACAACTACGCAAAGTAGAAAACGCAATGGGACTAAGCAGAAAACGTAGGTAACATATAAAGCGGAGGCGACTGTTTAGCCCTGACGGCTAAGGTTCTTTCCCACAGAAGGTGCTTTTTACCTTCTCGTGGGGAAGGTTCTTAGACGCGAAGGGCTAGGAGCCGGAGCTAGATTTCTATAAAAGCGGAGGCGACTGTTTAGCCCTGACGGCTAAGGTTCTTTCCCACAGAAGGTGCTTTTTACCTTCTCGTGGGGAAGGTTCTTAGACGCGAAGAGCTAGGAGCCGGAGCTAAGTTACAACAAATTAAAAAAACCGCCAATTGGCGGTTTTTTTAATTTACCTTTTGCTCGTTTTCCATTTCCCATAACTTTTCAAAAAATGGCTGTCCTTTTACGAGACGCTCGCATAATTGTTCGTGCTTCTCAGACCAGCCTGTTTTCGCTTCATCATACAGTTTAGCCCAAATATCTTCAAATTCCATATGTTGAACCATTCCGTATGCTGATGGATCCCACTCTGTGAACCAATAGCGAATTTCTGCTGTGTTTTTCGTTGTATGTAATTGATCTAACGCCATAAATAATAATTGTTTAAGCTGTCTTTCTTTACGAGTTAAGCCATTCATAATGAAAGGTGATGGTGATAAAATATGATGTTCTTTTTCCATTTCTTCTACTTGGAACTCATACTTTTCTGCTTGTACGTTTTCTACCATCTCATATACCATCTGCTCTTGGCGCGGTATAAGTCTGCTTTTTCGAATTGGTACATTGTAACCAATTGTGTCAATCGCAATAATTCCTTTTCCATCTGTAACAACAAAGCAATACTCTTGCTGCAAACGTTCATGATTTTTACGAATATATGCCTTATGATGTACGTCTTCCAACAATTTTTGCGGAAGCTCTAACAATTCGTCCTCGATGTAATGATATAATGTGGCATCTACTTTTAATAATGGCACTTGATCTAATAGCTCAATCGTATCATCTTTCCGCCATTCGTAAAAATGACAAACGTTATACCCATTCTCTTCACCTTCAAACCAATTTACCCATACATCATGTAGATATAACATTCACTACCCCTCACTTCACTACTGTTTGTATCAATCATTATGTTCAATTTTTCTTAACTTTATTCCACCTAAGGAAATATATTCTAATTATTATTTTTTCTTCTATTAATACTAAAAAAAACAGGAAATAGAGCTCCTGTTTTTTATATATGAAATGTATTTGCTTTATTCAATATTTCTTTTGCATCTATAGATAATAAAGAAAGTGTATCTTCTCCTTCCAATGTTACACAATCTTTGACAATATGAAATCCAAGCGCATAGCCCAGCATCTTTGGATAAGAGTGAAATCCATTTAATAAGATGTCGTGCTCCCTTGTTCCTCGTTTTATACTTATTCTTTCATGTACAACATTTTTCCAATAATAAATAGCCTCTTCTTTTGAAAGATACATCGTCCACGGTGCATTGTTTTTTTCTGAATATCTTTCCGTTACCGCTTGCTCAGCTAGCCCTTCCATAATCATCGTATCAAGTAATGTATATTCTGTTTCTTTTGTCTCAATTTGATGTAACCTGCATATGTGATGATATTCATGCGCCAATAACACCTTTAATTCTTCCACCGAATTCCGTCCACATACGAATAAGAAAATAACGTGACGCATAGATAATCCCGCCCTACCGTTATACTCTTCTTGTACAGTTCGATTATAGGAATCTGATAATAAAATAAAGACAGGGACATCTGGACCTTGTAACCAGGTTTTCAGTTTCTCATACTCCGTACGTAACTCTTTCCAAACTTCCTTTTCCTCTAACTCTTTTACTTCTTGTTCTCCTCGTATAACTGGGCGGTACATACCTTTAGAAATTAAAAAGCGATACAACCTTTCTTTTGGCAGCGGGATATACTTCGTAAACTTTTCACACAGCTTTTCTGGCCGTCCATAATATAGATGTAACCACTCAGCAGTTTCAACAATCCCCATCTTTATCCCTCCTTTTTCTTATGTATATGCAAAAGGAGAAAAAGGCGTAAAAATAAATAAGGAGTTTTTTCGCAATATAGTGCGAAAAAACTCCTTATCTCATCTATTATTTATACGATTTAAATACTAATACTGCGTTATGACCACCGAATCCTAGTGAGTTACTTAATACTGCATTTACTTCTTGTTGTCTCGCTTTATTCGGTACGTAATCTAAGTCACATTCCGGATCTGGTGTTTCATAGTTAATTGTTGGAGGGATTACTCCGTCTGTAATTGATTTAATTGAGAAGATCGCTTCAACAGCACCAGCTGCTCCTAATAAGTGACCTGTCATTGATTTCGTTGAGCTAATTGCTACTTTGTACGCATGCTCACCGAACGTTTCTTTAATTGCCATCGTTTCATACTTTTCATTCGCATCCGTACTTGTACCGTGCGCATTAATGTAATCAATATCTTCTGGCTGTAGACCTGCATCTGCTAAAGCTTGACGCATTGCACGCACGCCGCCTTCACCGCCAGGAGCCGGCATTGTAATATGGAATGCATCACCAGTTGCACCGTAACCAGCGATTTCCGCATAAATGTGAGCACCACGAGCTAATGCGTGCTCTAATTCTTCGAGAATTAAAATACCTGAACCTTCACCCATTACGAAACCACTACGGTTTTTATCAAATGGACGGCAAGCTGTTGCTGGATCTTCATTAAATGTTAATGCTTTCGCTGAACTAAATCCTGCAAATGCCATACTTGTTAACGGCGCTTCTGCTCCGCCTGTTATCATTGCATCAGCATCACCGCGTTGAATTGCTTTAAATGCATCACCAATTGAGTTTGCACCAGATGCACAAGCCGTTACAGAACAAGTGTTAATTCCTTTTGCTCCTGTTGCGATCGATACTTGACCTGCTGCCATATCTGGGATCATCATTGGTACGAAAAATGGGCTCACGCGGCGCGGACCTTTCTCAGTAAAAATCTTAAATTGTTCTTCGTATGTTTCCATACCGCCAATACCAGAACCAATCCATACACCAATTCGAGGTCCGTTTTCTTCTGTAATTTCAAGCTTTGCATCTGCAACTGCCATTTTCGCTGCTGCTACTGCATATTGTGTAAAGCGATCCATACGGCGCGCTTCTTTTTTATCAATATATTTCTCGACTTCAAAGTCGTTAATTTCTGCTGCTACTTTTGCTGGAAACAGTTCCGGATCAATTCTTGTAAGTCGTCCGATTCCAGATACACCCTTTTTAATGTTTTCCCACGCTGTTTCAACATCTGTTCCGATCGGTGTAACAGCTCCTAGTCCTGTAATTACGACCCTCTTTTTCTCCATACAAAATACACTCCTTTTTTTCTCTCAGTCCTTATTTACCCCAACGAAGAGCAACTGCTCCCCATGTTAATCCGCCGCCGAAACCAACAAGTATAATTAAATCACCATCTTGAATACGTCCATTTTGCAATTCCTCTACCATTGCAATTGGAATTGAAGAAGCTGATGTATTACCAAACTTTTCAATTGTCATACTCATTTTTTCTTGTGGTAAATTTAATCTCTCTCTTGCAGATTCCATAATACGAATATTCGCTTGATGTGGTACTAAAAAATCCACATCCTCTTTCGTAAGTCCCGCTTTTTCTAACACGCGAAGACAGGAATCACCAAGTTGGCGAACAGCAAATTTAAAGACTTCTCTGCCGTTCATCATAACATACTCGTCTTGATAAAGATGCTTACCGCCGCTTCCGTCTGCTCCTAATTCGAAAGATAGAACGCCTCTTCCTTCTGAAACCGCCCCCATTACGATAGCACCGGCTCCGTCTCCAAATAGTACTGCTGTATTTCGATCATTCCAGTCTACAATTTTAGATAGTTTATCACTACCAACTACTAATACATTTTTATAAGTTCCCGTTTGAATAAATTGTTGCGCTGTAATCATTCCGTACATAAAACCAGCACACGCTGCACTTAAATCCATTGCGGCTGCGTGTTTTGCGCCAATGGCTTCTTGAATGACACAAGCTACTGCTGGGAATGCTCGATCTGGTGTTACTGTTGCCACTAAAATCAGGTCGATATCCTCTCCGCTAATCCCGGCATCTTCAAGTGCTTTTTTAGAAGCCTCTACCGCCATATATGAAGTATCTATTGTATCATCGGCAATGCGTCTTTCTGCAATTCCCGTTCTCGTACGAATCCATTCATCAGATGTATCTACGATTTTCTCTAAATCGTGATTTGTGACTACTTTTTCTGGCACATATCTTCCGATCCCTAAAATGCCCACGTTCACATCGCAGCCCTCCGTTTTATATCAATTATTATGACTTGGTACTAATTTTAAAACATAAATGTATTTTTGTCTAGAATATATTTCAGCTAAAACATAAATCCAGCATTATTCACTTTATTGTTTATTAAAAGAAACAGAAACATACCTTTCCTGTTTCTTTTGAAATATAAAAAGGCCCGAACCGCTTCTATCCACAGTTCGAGCCTCTCTTCCCTTCCAAAAAAGAAGGTTTTATTCTTTATCTGCTTTCCCAAGCTCATATGCTTCGTTCATAACTTTCATCAATAACTCTAATACTGGTTGTGCTTTCTCCATATCAAGCGCAATTCCATTCGAATCTAAGATGGCCTTTGCTTCTGGTAAATGCTTCATTGCGATTTGTAAAAATTGCATGCTTTTCTCATTCATATTATGTTCTTCCTCTCCATTAAAACTTTCACATACATAGTGTAACACGCTCGCTATCCTTCGTATAACTCTTTATATTTTTTCATATGTGCCAATTGTTTATTTAAACCGTATTCTAACGGGGTATTTCTTTTTATCGAAATAACCTCGACAGCATCATTTCGTTCTTCCTCATTCTTTTTATTCACTTTATCCACTGCACGTAAAAGGCTCATACCTTTTTTCCATAATGACTTTTTACCACTAAGTAAATTGTATATGCCGAGATGCTCCTCGTTCATTCCATTTTCCCATAAGTATTCACATACATCTTCCACGTACAATAGATCACTTCCATTTTCCTCGCTCGCATAATGGCACTCTTTCTCATCCAGTTCTGATAAAATGAGCTGATGATACATCATAAAAGATGGTTGCCATGGCCCATATAATGTAGGAACTCGAAATACACTATATGGTGCCTCTCCTTTTTTCAATCCTTCTTCCACTTTCAAAAATAAACGTTTATTTTCAGATTCATCTGCGTTTCCTACTTCAATAGAAGAAATTAGATTTAACTTCACTTTCTGCTCTGCACACAGTCTTATAATCCGCTTTAAATACTGTAATATAACTCTTTCATTCCGAAAACCACTTTGTTGATTTGGCTCATACAAGCAAAAGTAAACCGTATCGAACTTCTCTCCTTCTACTGATCTCCATCCATCTTCATCTCTTATCGAATAATACGTAAATAACGCATTTCGTCCAATCAACAATAACTTCTCTTCATTAATTTTTTTCATATTCTCGAATTCATCAAAATCAAGACCGTACACTTCTACTTCTTCTGCAATCATTTTATTCACAAGGTGATAACCTACAAACGTAAGTGCACCTATAATTAGCACGCGCTCCATACCACCAACCCTTTCTCCTTGAAACAAATAGCTCCTCATTTATGTATATGGGAGCTTCACAATTCTTCTTCATATTTTTTAAAGAAATCAGTCGTTTGCCTAACCATTTTATATTTCACATCTTGCAGATGGAATAAGACAGAAGTATCGCATTGATTGAATTGCCTCATTTTCTCATATTTACGTAACAACTGTTTTCTTCCTCTTTTTTCTTGTGTTGATACGAAAACTTTAACAGGTACACAAGACGGAAGAAGCGTAAATGATTTCTTATTTATTTTGGATTCTAATTCTTCTTCTTTGGAATCATACGCCAAACTTAATTCCTTCACTAATCTTTTGTAAAAAAACTTATGCTCTTTTTCAAACTCCACATATTCTGGTAAATCTAAACATGGATTTAACATAATGACAGAGCGTATACATTCAGGGTATTTGTTCATCATTTCAAGTGCTACAAGTGCACCCATACCATCTGCCATAATGTGCATTTTCGCATTTAATGTCTCTTTTCTCAAAACAACGTCATATAAACGTTTTGCTAGACGAACAGATTGGTCGTTTCCCCAATGTCTTCCGTATAAATTAGAGGAAAAGACCGTGTAGCCTTCCTCAATAAGGCCATGTAAAAAATAAGATCTACCTGCATGCTGTGTCCATAAACTTGTACCATTCTCAATAAAGTAGTTATAATCACCGAGAAGCATAACAGAAAATCCATTTGGCTTCTCCGGTAAATAAATGACACATGGTTCTTTTTCTAAATAAAAAAAACGTTCCGTAATACTCATTTTTCCCCCGCCTTATTTTCTAAACGTATAAAAGTACTCTTCTATAATGTATGAACGGAATGCAAATTTGCGTTGAAAAATCTACAAATATTTTTCTATATTCTTTTTTCAATTGTGTTACAATAAGGACAGATTGAACGAATAGAGGTGTAAAATATGCGTTTCATTTGGGCATTAATTTGGTCGTTCGCGCTTGTACATATGATGAGCTACGTAATCGGCTCTATGACTGGCGGTACATACGATTTTAACCAAACGTCTATTTTCTCAGTTGTTCTTGCGGTATTAGTACTAGCAATTTCAGCTACAATTCCAAACGAGCCAGTAGAACAACACTAAAAAAAGAGTCCGGATTTTATCCGAACTCTTTTTTATTTTACTTTACATGAACGACTAATTCGTTATTTTCTACATCAACAACTACGTGACTGTTATCAGTAATTGTTCCTGCAATTAATTCTCTCGCTAATTTCGTCTCAACTTGACGCTGTACATATCGTTTTAATGGACGAGCTCCGTACATCGGATCAAAGCCAGCTTCTACAATAAATTCTCTCGCTGCGTCTGTTAATTCTACTGTAATATGACGGTCAGCTAAACGACCTTGTAATTCTTTTACAATTTTATCAACAATACCTTTAATTTCATTCGTTGTAAGAGGTTTGAATAAAATAATTTCATCGACACGATTTAAAAACTCTGGTCGGAAATGTCCTCTTAATTGCCCCATTACAAGTTCTCTTGATTCCTCTTTAATTGAGCCATCTGCTTCTAATCCATCTAACAAATGAGCAGATCCAATATTTGAAGTCATAATAATAACCGTGTTTTTAAAGTCTACTGTACGTCCTTGAGAATCTGTAATGCGTCCATCATCTAACATTTGTAATAAAATGTTGAATACTTCTGGATGTGCTTTTTCGATTTCGTCTAACAAAATAACTGAATACGGTTTACGTCTTACCGCTTCTGTTAATTGACCGCCCTCTTCATATCCAACATATCCAGGAGGCGCACCTATTAAGCGTGACACAGCATGTTTCTCCATATACTCAGACATGTCGATACGAATCATTTGCTCTTCACTATCGAATAAAGACTGCGCTAACGTTTTTGCAAGTTCTGTTTTACCAACACCTGTCGGTCCTAAGAAGATGAAGGAACCAATTGGACGGTTCGGGTCTTTAATACCAGCGCGTGCACGAAGAACTGCGTCTGATACTAAGCTTACCGCTTCCTCTTGTCCGATGACACGCTCTGATAAAATTTGCTCTAAGCGTAGTAATTTCTCGCGTTCACCTTCAACGAGTTTTGCGACAGGAATACCAGTCCAGCGTGAAACAATATCAGCAATCTCTTCTTCACTTACTTCCTCACGTAATAAGCGATTCTCTTGTTTATTATGTGCACCTATTTCTTCTGCTTCTTTTAACTCTTTTTCAATTGCAGGAATTTTCCCGTGACGAAGTTCCGCTGCTTTATTTAAATCGTAATTACCTTCTGCTTCTTCTAATTCACGGCGCAGACGCTCTAAATGTTCACGTAAGTCACGCACTTTATGAATATCTTCTTTTTCTTTTTCCCATTTCGCTCTCATACCACTTGCAACTTCTTTTAAATCCGATAATTCACGTTGCAACGTTTTCAGGCGTTCTTGGCTACCAAAGTCCTTCTCTTTTCCAAGAGCCGCTTCTTCAATTTCCAGCTGCATAATGCGGCGCGTTACTTCATCTAATTCTGTTGGCATAGAATCAATCTCTGTTCGAATTGTTGCACACGCTTCGTCAACAAGATCGATCGCTTTATCTGGTAAGAAACGATCCGAAATATATCGATCTGATAAAACGGATGCTGCTACAATCGCGCGGTCATGAATATTTACACCATGATAAATTTCAAAACGCTCTTTTAAACCACGTAAAATGGAAATTGTATCTTCAACAGTTGGTTCTTCTGCTAATACTTGTTGGAAACGTCTTTCTAGTGCTGGATCTTTCTCAATATATTTACGATACTCATCTAACGTTGTCGCCCCAATACAATGCAGTTCACCACGCGCAAGCATCGGTTTTAACATATTTCCTGCGTCCATCGCACCTTCTGTTTTACCAGCGCCGACGATTGTGTGAAGTTCATCAATGAATAATAAAATGCGACCTTCACTCTTTTTAATTTCATTTAATACAGCTTGCAGACGCTCTTCAAACTCACCACGGAATTTCGCTCCAGCTACAAGCGCACTCATATCTAATGCGAAGATTGTTCTATCTTTTAATCCTTCTGGTACATCCTTCTTCACAATACGCTGTGCTAATCCTTCAACGATTGCTGTTTTACCAACACCGGGTTCACCAATTAAAACCGGGTTGTTTTTCGTTTTACGTGAAAGAATGCGGATTACACGTCGAATTTCACTATCGCGACCGATAACAGGATCAATTTTCCCTGCTCTCACTTCCGCCACTAAATCACGACCATATTTTTCTAACGCTTCATAAGTTGCTTCTGGATTTTGACTAGTCACTCTTTGATTCCCCCGAACTGTCATTAAAGACTGTAATAAGTTATCTTTTGTAATGTGAAATCTTGTAAGTAATTGATTTATATCGCCTTTTTCTTCTGAAAAAGCAAGCAATACATGTTCAACTGAAATGTAGTCATCTTGCAATTTCTCTGCTTCTTTTCCTGCTCTTACAAGTAGTTGTTGCAGAGCACCTGTTATATATAATTTTCCTACTTCTGCACCGCTTCCCGTTACAGAAGGTTTTTTCTTAATTAAACTTTCGGCGCCTTGCTTTAACGCTTCTATATCGACATTCATTTTTTGAAAAATACGCACTGCTAATCCATCTTGCTCTTCTAATAATGTAAACAAGAGATGAACAGTATCTACTTCTTGATGATGATGAGATACCGCTAAAGATTGGGCACTCATAATCGCCTCTTGTGTTTTTGTTGTCATTTGATTTAAGTCCATCTTTACAGTCCTCCAAACGTTTGACTTTCTTTGACCTTTGATTTGATTATACGCCAACTGACTTTTTCATACAATAATTTTGCTTATGTATTTTCAAACTTATTATTGGAAAAAGAAAAAGGGAACATTCATTATACAACTGAAAAAATATACGCAATGCGTAACGACAAAAAAGCCGCAATAATGATTGCGGCTCCTGTTACGGTTTTCTTTTATATGTCCACTGACGGTTATGATTCGCGTTATCTGGAAATTTTTCACCCGCAGTTAATTTCACCATTTGCGGATCTTTTACCATACTTCCTGTTTCACCAATTTCTACGTAAATACCATCGTTTGGCGCTTTTTGTCCAGAACGAAACCTGCGATTTTGTCCCATTTCCATTCTCCTTCCATGACGTCTTTGCCTCATTAGTATATCCATTTTAAAAGAAAGCTTTTCTGTCATGTTTAGGAAACAAGTACTACATTTCGTTCTTGTACATATACATGAATGACACAAGCTTAGGAAGGGATTTCTTTCCTATTTATAGAAAAAAAAGAAACCAACCTACTATAGGCTAGCTTCAAAGGAGAGTCAAACATATACGAGAAGATTACATGTTCATTATAAGCCTCATCATACGAGCAATGTAACCCTTTTCACAATTTGTACATAATGAAAGAAACATTGTTTGAACTTTCTAAAAAGACGTTGACTTTTCTTAATTTCCAGCGAGAAATAGTAGACACCGCAGCACTTTGCGACGTAAGATGGATATATAGTGAACTTTCCATCTTTGGTGTTCTCACCCAGTTTAACCTCTTATTTCTGCATATTAAAAACGGAAATACAGATAGAAACAAAAAAATATTATAAGAGGTGAAATTATGAATAAACAGCATTTAATCGCATTAGACTTAGACGGCACTTTATTAACAGACAACAAAATAATTTCCACTCGAACAAAACATACAATTGCAAAAGCAAAGGAGCAAGGACATATTGTCGTTATTTCAACGGGACGTCCATTCCGTGCTAGTTTTGATTACTACAAAGAACTCGGTCTTAATACACCAATCGTAAACTTTAATGGTGCTTACGTACATCATCCTCTTGATTCAAAGTGGGGAACACATCACTCTCCTCTTGAGCTAGCAACAGCCCAAGAAATTGTCCGAGCTTGCTTTGATTTTGGTGTAAAAAATATATATGCTGAAGTAATGGACGATGTGTATGTTCGTGAAATTGATGAAGATAAAAAACATATTTTCGAATTTGGTTCTCCAAAGATTTTTACAGGAGACTTATTAAATATTTTAAACGATCATCCAACCTGCTTATTAATTGACGCACATGACGAGCATTCCAGTGCAATTCGTCAACATTTAACTGATATGCATGCTGAAGTAATCGACCATAGAAAATGGGGCGCACCTTGGCCGATTATTGAAATCGTGAAAAGTGGGTTAAATAAAGCTGTCGGATTACAAAAAATTTCTAGTCATTACAACATTCCACAAGAGCGAATTATCGCTTTCGGTGATGAAGATAACGACTTTGAAATGATTGAATTTGCTGGTCACGGCATCGCAATGGGTAATGCAATTCCTGAATTAAAATCACTCGCAAATCATACGACATTAACGAATGAAGAAGATGGTATTGCGCTATATTTAGAAGAGGTTCTTGGATTATAATCTAAAAATTCCCTGCTTATAGTTTCTCGCCAAACGCTCATACTATTATTAGACGCAAAAGTCAGCGCGTCGATTGTTTTCAGCTAAATAAAGGGGGTTTTTCGAATGGGTAAAAAGAACAAATCAAAACGTTTTATCCAACAAGGAGCCGATGCTGTTATGAAGCATGATGCAAGATTCCCGTACCGTGGTACATTAGCTGAGGCAGAAAAAGCGAGAAGTAGCTCTTCTTTTGGAGGGGTTTAAATGGGGAACTTACTATTCCAACAAGCTAGAGATGCCGTTGCAAATGCCGTCACTTGTTCAAGCGGTACTGAGCAACAAGATCTCGTATATAGAGCAAAAAACGCTTTGCACTCTGCTTATGCAAACTCTTCAACAGCTGAAAAAGTTCAGCTACGTGAAATGCAGGAGCAGTTGCAAAATATTACGAATTTACATTAAAAAAGAGGACCAGCTTTGGTCCTCTTTAATCTTTTCGAAACAAACCAAACACTCCGACCGTCTGTAATACGTTTGTAAATGCACCTGGGTCCACTTGCCTAATAACCCTTTCTAATTCATATAACTCATAACGCGTAATAACAATCATTAACATTTCCTTATTTTCATTTGTATAAGCGCCTGTTGCTGGTATAGTTGTAATCCCCCTCACTAAGCGTGAATGAATCGCCTTTCGTACATCTGTCCCATTCTTCGTAACAATTAGTGCTGTAATTTTTACATGACGTGTATGAATCGCATCAATAATTCGCGTTGACACATACAAAGTCACCAAAGTATATAATGCTTTTTCCCATCCATACACATAGCCAGCCGCAATAATGATAAGTGCATTAAAGAAGAAAAAATACGTACCGACAGGCTTATCTTTAATCTTTGATAAAATCATGGCGATAATATCTAAACCACCTGTAGAAGCCCCCCACTTCAACGCAATCCCTACCCCAATCGCTGAAATAATCCCACCAAAAATCGCATTTAATATAATATCGTTCGAAACCGCTCTAACCGGGATAATTTCTAGAAACAAAGTCATAAATATCACGCAAAGAAAACTAAAGAAAGTAAAGGCCTTTCCAACCTTTTTCCATGCTAAAATAACGACGGGAATATTAAACAAACTAAACAATACCCCCGTTGATATGTGAATAGATAAAAAGTCCCCTAATATTTGTGATAACAATTGAGACAATCCAGCAAAGCCACTCGCGTACACTTTCGCTGGCGTTAAAAATAAATTCATTCCAATCGCGTTTAACAAGCCTGCGACAATTACAACGATTAACTTCTTTATAAGTTCGGTATAATTCAACTTCAAATCCATTTCTAATCCACCTTTATTATTCATGAATGCACTGCTATACATAGTCTTTACGAAAAAGGAAATGATAAACGTACAACGGTTAGAAATGGAGTTGATACATATGCCACATACGAGTGATAACGACAAAAAAGCACGCGATAATAATGCAAAGCGTACACAAAAAAATGAGCAAGAACAAAAAAATATTCAGCAAGGTAAGCGTGCCTATTCTAAAAAGACTGATCACCTTTGATCCCATCGTACATCAACAATATTGTTGATGTACTTTTTTTACATTTTACAGGGAAAAACATTAAAAATTCACTTCATGTTCACTTCTATATTCTACAATAGCGATAACATATTCGGATGAGGTGTTGGCATGAGAGGGAAACACATTTTCATTATTACTGCACTAATAAGTATATTAATGCTAGCTGCTTGTGGACAAAAAAACAGCTCAGCTACAGTCGCTACAGCAACAGATTCAACCATTAAGAAGAGCGACTTCGAAAAACAGTTGAAAGATCGTTACGGAAAAGACATGCTATACGAAATGATGGCACAAGACGTTATCACGAAAAAATATAAAGTATCTGACGATGATGTAGATAAAGAAGTACAAAAAGCGAAAAATCAATATGGAGATCAATTCACAGCAGTACTCGAAAACAATCGTTTAAAAGATGAAGCTGATTTCAAAAATCAAATTAAGTTCAAACTTGCTATGAATGAAGCAATTAAGAAAAGTGTTACAGAAAAAGACGTGAAAGACCACTATAAACCAGAAATTAAAGCGAGTCATATTTTAGTAAGTGACGAAAATGAAGCGAAAGAAATAAAGAAAAAATTAGATGCTGGCGCTTCATTTGAAGAATTAGCAAAACAAGAATCGCAAGATCTACTATCAAAAGATAAAGGTGGAGACCTTGGATACTTCAATTCAGGCAGAATGGCGCCTGAATTTGAAACAGCTGCCTATAAACTAAAAGTCGGACAAATTAGCAATCCCGTTAAATCACCAAACGGTTATCATATTATTAAATTAACTGATAAAAAAGATTTACAACCTTACGATGAAGTGAAAGACTCCATCCGTAAAAACTTAGAAGCAGAACGTATTGCCGACCCTACATTCAGTCATAAGTTAATACAAAAGGAATTAAAAAAGGCAAATATTAAAATAAATGATAGTGACTTGGAAGATACGTTTACTCTTGCGCATGAGCAAGGGAATTAAAAAAGCACCGCCTTATTTTTACAGCAAAATAAGGCAGTGCTTTTTATTTAATTTACTTCTTAAAATACGTCCAACCTTCTTCTTGGTAAATCTTTTCTTCTTTCATCAACTTACCAAGCGCACGCTTAAACGCAGCTTTACTCATGTTGAAACGTTCTTTAATATCTTCTGGGTGGCTCTTATCCCAAAACGGCATTGCTCCGCCTCGTTCTTCCATATATGCATAAATTACAGTAGCATCATCTTCCATTCCTTCTTCTTTACGAGGAAGAAGTGAAATGTTAATTGTACCGTCATCTTTCACGTCAATAATACGGCCCGTTACACGTTCACCGATGCGGACTTGTTCTTTTCTTTCAGTATGGTGTAAGAAAGCACGGAAATGCTCATCAGTTAGTATGAATGAACCAACTTGAAGTGAACGATACACACGTCCATTTACGTTTTTATTACGCATAGATGGCGTCGCATCTACGATAATTTCTTGCATATCACTGTCTCTTGCCGGAAGAGCGATAAGGCGATCACGATTCGTTAATTTTAACGTACAATATAATTCGTCGCCAACTTCAGGCCATACTGGCATATAAATCGGAAACTCATCAGCTGGGATTAGTATATCTTTTGATACACCAATATTAACAAACACACCTAAACTAGGAATAACTTCTACAACCTTTACCCAGTTCCAATCAAAAGTTGTAATAAGCGGCTCCTTCATTGTTGCTGAAATACGATTTTGGTGATCAAGGTATAAGAATACATCAATCGTATCGCCTTCTGCAATTTCTCCAACTAATTCGTTTTTATGTAAGAAGATTTCTTCTTCTTCAGTCCCAACCATATAGCCGATTTCCGTTTCGCGTAAAACAGTTACCTGTTCAATCGATCCTAATTGTAAATACATATTTTTTAATTCCCTTCTATATATATAAAATTAACTTTTTTATATTTTTTATCATTCCAAACAAAAGTTAATTATAACACGATTTTTCCTTTATTTGTCCAACTGCCCAAAATTCACTATAATAAAATGAGGTTACATAAATATAAGTATGAAAACACTTAAGTCTAGGCTCGTTTTCAGCTATACTTTAGTATGTACAGTACATAAAAAGATTAGAAATTTATTTGGAGGTGCTAACTATGGCAAAAGATAGTTCTTTTGACATCGTTTCGAAAGTAGAATTACCTGAAGTAACAAACGCAATTAACATCGCATTAAAAGAAATCCAAAACCGATATGACTTTAAAGGAAGTAAAAGTGATATTAAATTAGAAAAAGAAGTACTTGTTTTAACTTCTGATGATGAGTTCAAATTAGACCAAGTAAAAGACGTTCTAATTTCTAAACTTGTAAAACGTAACGTTCCAATTAAAAACTTGGATTACGGAAAAGTTGAAGCTGCGACTGGTAACACCGTTCGCCAACGCGCAACACTTCAACAAGGTATCGATAAAGATAACGCGAAAAAAATTAACAACATCATTAAAGAAATGAAATTAAAAGTAAAAACACAAGTACAAGATGACCAAGTACGTGTTACAGCGAAAAGCCGTGATGACTTACAAGCAGTTATCGCAGCAGTTCGCAGTGCTGACTTACCGATTGACGTACAATTTATTAACTACCGCTAAAAAGAAAAACACCCTCTGTGTAGAGGGTGTTTTTCTTTTTAGCGTGTAGAGAAAATATTACAAAGTCTAAGATTACGAGCAATCGGATAGTTAGAATAAGTATTTAATTATTATGCATAAATGAAGAAGGTCCTTTTAATAATCGGCGCAAAACCTCCCTCCCTACTCAAATGTAACAAATTATGAGTATAAGAATATTTTCCACCCTTTCATGTAATGTAAAATTAGTAAGGAATTTATTTTATGAAAAAATGTTAATTAAACAAGAGTTAGAAGTGGTTATTTGAAGAAATTAATACTATGTTTTTTATTAACTACATTCTGTCTATATATTGCAGGGTGTTCTAATAATATAACTACACCCGAGGATACACCTAAAGCTTCAACACCTGCGAAGTGTAAATACATCAACAAAGCTTGGTATAAGAAACCTATAAAATGTAATAATTGATGATATAAGTTATAAAAAAGACACCGTAAGGTGCCTTTTTTTATAGAAATTAATAAGATATTCATCAGAAATTATGAATCATTTTTTATTTTGTTTTTCAAAATATTTTTCTTTAACCATTTTTATTAGATTTTCTTTTTCTGTTAGTTCAAAGATAAATAATGCTTTTTTCATGTTGTCAGCCACATCTTCTTCATTATATTGTTCTAACTTTAGCAAGTTCCAAGCTTTTCCATAATATAATTCGCCTAATAAATATAAAGTATTTAGATTAATAGCTAATTTAATCCCCATATCATTGTATTTTATTGCCTCTTCATGTTGATTTGCAAGACCTAAAATTTTCGCCAAATTAAAAATGATTTTTAATTTAATCTCTTTATCTCTAGGAAAATCTAACTTATTAAAATTAGTTAAACACCTTCTTAATATAGTAATACTCTTTTCATACTCTTTATTTGCCCAATGAAATATAGCCATCGACTGCATAATATCTATTTCTCTTTCTGATAAAAAATCAACATTCGTTACAGTTAGTTTTAGTGCACTATTTAAAAGATTTAAAGCAGCTTTTATTGATTTATTTACATGAAATATAGCAATGGCTTCATGCCATATTAGAAATTGTTTATCTTCTTTTAACTGGAAATTATTTTCGTTTTTCTCTTGTTTCACTATTTCGTAAAGTTCATTATATTGTTTTTGCTTTGTATAATCTCTCATTACATATTTTACATTTTCTACATATTTTAGTTTTTTATTTTGCGTTAGTGCGAAAATATTATTTGGATCAATACCAAGTCTTTCAGATAATTGATATAACAATATGCTAGATGGATAAATCATACCTTTTTCTATTTTGCTAATTTGACTTTGCGAACATATTCCATGACACAATTCAGATTGTGATATATTCTTTTTCATTCTAAGTTCTTTAATGGTAATACCCAAATCGTAAAATTCCATTTTTCCTCCTCAAATATAGCCCTCAATGAGTAACAGAATATTTTTCACCCTTTAATGTAATGTAAAATCAATATAGTTGCAATTATTGTTTTTCTAAAGGTCTTTTCATTTCTTTTCTCAGCTGCATTTCGAAGCGAGAGTCTTACTTCACAGAAAAACAGACTAGGGAGAAAGTTTTCTCCTTAGCCTGTCCCACCGAGATTTCGCATTTATTAAGAGCAACACCATATTGCTTTATCAAATGATTTTTTAGGTATGTATACTTTATCATTTTCGATTTTGTATTTTATATCGTTTCTTTTCAGAACTGCCGTATCAACAGAATGAACACTATCGCCCCACCGAACAAATTCCCCTTCATCACGCTTTTCCCAAAAATAAAAACTTACGAATACGATAAAAACACATAAGCATAGAGCGAACCACTTCTTTTTCCGCAAATACCTCACCACCTTAAACTGAAGAACTACTAAAAAAACGCTACTCATTTCCGTCTCTTTTTAACCGCAATTAAAAAAGCAATAAACAATACGTTCACACCGACGATTAAAGAGATAAATAGCCAATTCACACCTGTTTCCCCGTTAACTTTATATACATTTGATTCTTCACGCTTTAAAACAAGATAAAACTTTCCGTTTTCTTCTCTTATAATTTCATCTTCTAACAATCCTCTTAACTCTTGTTTTTCGCCAATTGCACTTACAGGTAAAGCAACTTTTTGTGTTTCTTTCGTATTATTAATCGCTACTAATGTTACTTCATCTTTATACTTTCGTTTCAGTACACTCATTCCATCTTTATCGCATAAAAGCTCAAACGTTCCATGGCGTAAAGATGGTCTCGCTTGTCTAAGCTCACCGAGTTTCGTTATGTGCTGCACAAATTTTTCATCTGATTTGAAATCCATTAATCGTCTATTATCCGGGGTATCCCCTCCATCTAATGCAATTTCAGTCCCGTAATAAAAATTCGGAATACCTGGTGATGTTAATAAATATGTAAGGGCTAGTTTCAAACGAGATGGTGGATAATTCATATTCTCTTTTGCAATACGGGCAAACCTTTTTGTATCTTGATTATCTAAAAATGTAACGAATTCCCCTTCTTTTTTACTCACATCATATAAAGGTTTCACCGATACATCCACTTTAGAAAACGATTCTACTATTTTTTCGTTATATTCACTATCTTCCTTTGTCATAATACGAAAATCTTTCTTTATCACTTGCATATCTTTTTGCACGTCATCCCAGAAAGAACGCGACTTTTTTTCACTATGTATCACATAACTTCCATCTAAATCGACTTCTTTGATCCACCATTTCATCGCGTCTATAACTTGTTGTTCGTTTTCTCCAAGCGGAAATTGGAATATAACTTTCATCCCTTTTGCATGCGCTTCTTGTACAAGTTCTTTCACATCATTTTCTGTTCCGAAATGTTCATTTACCTTTTGAAAATTTTGCACATCTAACCCATCGTACTTTCCACTTTCAAAAAACGGTGAAAGCATAACAGTGGTAAAACCCATTTCTTTTATGTAATCCAGTCTTTTTATAATCCCTCTTATATCTCCACCCTGATATCCTTCTAAATTTCCAACTTCTAACTGTTTGTCATTTTTCGGTTCTCCATTATTGAAGCGATCAATCATAATGGAATATACGACTTCGTCTCGCCACTCTCTTTTTTCATCTGCAAACGTATGTATTGGCACAAACAAAACGACAGCTAAACAAAAACAAATAAATAATTTCCTAGTCCGTATTTTCCTCACACGCATCCCCCATGTTTTTTAATTGTAAGAATATTATACCAATTTTCAGGATGAATCACATACGTTGATTTCATTCCCCCAAAAATACTTCATGTTAGATTTCCTAACATGAAGTATAAAGTTTTCTGAATTTTTAGTTGATTTTTCATTTCATTTCGAATATGATATGAAACATAACAAATCGATGTTATTTTTTCTAACACCATAGGAGGAGAGAGAATGAATACAGGAGATACGGTTTTTATGTTTGTAACGACAGTAATGGTCATGTTAATGACACCAGGATTGGCACTTTTTTATGGGGGCATGGTTCGCAGTAAAAACGTACTCAGTACGACAATGCATAGTTATAGTGCAATGGCTATCGTTTCGATTCAGTGGATTGTGATCGGCTATTCTTTATCATTCGGACCAGATTGGCACGGACTTATCGGTACACTCGATTGGTTCGGTTTAAACGGAGTTACCTACGCACCAAATCCAGACTACTCATCTACTATTCCTCACAATTTATTTATGATGTTCCAACTCATGTTCGCCATTTTAACTCCCGCTTTAATTTCAGGTGCATTCGCCGAAAGAATGCGATTTTCTGCTTTCCTTATTTTCATCCTTCTATGGACAACAATCGTTTACAATCCTGTCGCTCATTGGGTATGGGGCGTTGGCGGATGGCTAAGAGAACTCGGCGCATTAGACTTCGCTGGTGGTAACGTCGTTCATATTACATCTGGCGTGGCTGGCCTTGTATTAGCTATTTTCCTCGGAAAACGAAAAAACATAAACGGTACTTCTCCTCACCATTTACCATTTACAATGTTAGGCGCAGGCTTACTATGGTTCGGCTGGTTCGGTTTTAACGTCGGAAGTGCATTATCTTTAAACGACGTAGCTTTAACCGCATTTATTAATACAAATATAGCAGCAGCTGCATCCGCATTAACTTGGATGCTTTCAGAATGGTTCTTCCAATCAAAACCGACTGCGATGGGAGCTGCTTGCGGTGTAGTTTCCGGTTTAGTCGCTATTACACCAGCTTGCGGGTTCGTTACACCTTTCTCCGCTCTTCTTATCGGAGCAATTGGCGGTGTATTATGCTTCGGAGCAGTCTTTTTCTTAAAAACAAAATTCGGATACGACGATACACTCGATGCATTCGGGTGCCACGGTATCGGCGGAACTTGGGGCGGTATTGCAACAGGACTCTTTGCAACTACTACTGTAAATGCTGATGGCGCTAACGGATTATTTTACGGAAACGCTGCTTTACTGTTTAAACAACTGGTAGCAATTGGCGCAACATATGCATTCACAATCATAATGACGTACGCCATTATTAAAGCAATTAACTTCTTTCTCCCTGTTCGGGTAGATGAACACGAAGAACATATGGGACTTGATATTTCGATGCACGGAGAGAAAGCTTATGAGTATACAGAGCGAGTGAACTAAAAAAAGAGATGCAATCTATTGGTAGTAGATTGCATCTCTTTTTATTGTACTTGTCGGCGCAGTATACCCCACCTAGTATTCCGGTGAATATATCAGCGATTATTTCAATATATCGACGTTTCGACACGATATATCCATTTACCAACAAATTCCGACATGACGAAACTGAAAAATACCCCGGCGTAACTTTACATACATACAAAAAAGACGACCGTTTAACAGTCGTCTTTTCCTACTTATTTCGGAGAATTCCCCACATATTGCGTAATATCAACATTTAGCGCTTGTGCTAAACGCATACCGTACTCTTGATCTGCACGGAAGAAGTTACAAACAGCTAGTAATTTCGTGCGCTCATTTACGTCTTTTAAGTCATTTGTTAAGTTTGCAATTAAGTTGTCTTGCTCTTCTTTAGAGAATGAACGGTAACGCTCACCTGCTTGTTTGAAATCATTTGGTTTGTCAATTTTTTCACGAGATACGTAGCCTTCTACTTTCATAGTTGAATCGCGGTAAGTTGGGTCTTCAACTGGATTTTCAGCATGACGGCTCGGTTCGTAGTTAATTGTAGATGGGTTTTGATTGATTTGCATCGCACCATCACGTTGTTGGTTGTGAACAGCTGCGTATGGGCAGTTTACAGGAATTTGTAAGTAGTTTGCACCAAGACGGTAACGCTGTGTATCTGGATAAGAGAATAAACGACCTTGTAATAATTTATCTTCAGATGGTTCAATACCATTTACAGTTGCACTTGGAGAGAACGCCACTTGCTCTACTTCCGCAAAGAAATTTTTCGGATTACGATTTAACGTCATCGTCCCCACTTCAATTAATGGGAAGCGATCTTCTGGCCATACTTTCGTCGGATCTAATGGATCGAAATCTAAAGAATCCGTTTCATCTAGTTGCATCACTTGTACGTGTAAATCCCACTTCGGATAATTTCCTTTTTCGATTGCATCGAACAAGTCACGAGTTGCATGGTTGAAGTCTTTTCCTTGTACTTCTTGCACCTCTTTTGCACTTAAGTTACGTACACTTTGCTGTGGTTTCCAGTGATATTTAATGTAGATGATTTTACCTTCTGCATTAATCCATTTAAATGAGTGAACACCGAAACCTTCCATTTCACGATAGCTTGCTGGTGTACCGTAATCAGAAAATACCCACGTCATCATATGTGTAGATTCCGGGCTTAACGTCATGAAATCCCAGTAACGATCTGGCGTTTGAATGTTTGTATCAGGTGCTGGTTTTAAAGAATGCACCATATCAGGAAATTTAATTGCATCACGAATGAAGAAGACCGGTAAATGGTTACCTACGATATCGTAATTTCCTTCTTCTGTATAAAATTTAACAGCGAACCCACGTGGGTCACGAGCTGTTTCCGGAGAACCTTGACCATGAATAACCGTTGAGAAACGAACAAATACAGGCGTTTCAGTTCCTTCATTTTGTAAAAATGCTGCCTTCGTATATTGCTTCATGCTGTTTTTCGTTACGAATACACCATGAGCACCTGCGCCACGTGCATGCACAACACGCTCTGGAATACGTTCACGATCAAAGTGAGCTAGTTTTTCTACTAAATGATAGTCTTCTAATAATACCGGTCCACGGCGACCAGCTGTACGAGAATTTTGGTTATCTCCAACCGGAGCACCTTGGTTTGTTGTTAAGCGATTATTTGGATTCATCTAGGGGATCCTCCTCTTTCTCTTTTAGTAATAATTATTTATTTAAAATTATTATAAACTAATTATTATTTAAAACTAGATTCTTGTCAACTATTTCCTTCATTTTTTTGGAAACAATTTCAGCTAAGCAATCAATAAATACAGATTGTGAATTTGGCATATTCGGTCTAAAATATGCCACGTTTAATTCATCAGTTACAACTTTACATTCGTAATCATTGTCATATAAAACTTCTAAATGCTCTGCCACAAACCCAACCGGACAGTATACGAAAGATTCATAGCCATGCTTTTCAAATAAATCTCTCGTTAAATCTTGCACATCCGGACCAATCCATGGGTCAGGCGTATTTCCAGCACTTTGCCAACCCGTTGTATAGTTTGGAATATCGGCAGCCTCCGCAATTAAATCCGCTGTATGTTGCAATTGCTCCACATAAGGGTCTCCTGCTGCAATAATTTTCTCTGGTAAACTATGTGCTGAAAAAATCACGACAGCTTTCTCTTTATCTTCAATCTTTGTAAATGTTTCTTTTAGTTGCTCTGTCCAATACGAAATAAATTTCGGTTCATCGTACCATTGTTCAATCGGTTCAATAACAGGACCACCAATTTCTTCCGAAAGACGAATAGCACGGTCATTATATGCTTTAATGCTAAATGTAGAATAATGCGGTGCTAATACGATACTAATCGCCTGCTCAATTCCATCTTTCTTCATCTCTTCTACTGCATCCTCTATAAATGGAGCTATATGTTTTAATCCTAAGTAACAAGTAAATTCATACTCTTTAAATATTTTATTCATTGAATCTGTTAATTTATGCGCTTGCTCTTTCGTAATTTTTGCAAGTGGTGAAATTCCGCCAATCGCTTTATAGCGTCTGATTAAGTCTTGGAGTGCTTCTTCTGAAGGTTTATGCCCGTGGCGAATATGTGTATAGTATGTTTCTACATCATCTAATGATTCTGGCGTTCCATACGCCATTACGAGTAAACCTATTTTTTTCTTTGTCATCTATATAACACCTCAATTTTATAAATGAGAATCTTTTTCAAGAACATTTGTTTCCAATTATAACAACTAATAATAAGTACGTCAAAATAATTATTCTAAATAAGTATTATTTCTAATATGATTTTGAATTTTATATGACAATTTATTTAATAGAAAAGCGACTTACTTTTATGCAAGTCGCTTTTCTTCTATTCTTTAATATTTACCCCATACTCTTTAAACCAAACATGAATTTGCGCTAAATGAGCTAAAAGCTGCGGACCAGTCATTAATTGACCGAACCAAGGGGATTGAAATGCACTGCCACCTGACTCAATTAATCCACTCAGCTGTTCTTTATCAAATAGTTCATGCAAAATTGAGCCTTTATCTGTTAATAAATCTTGTAGCCATACTGTTACCGCTTTTGTATAATGCGGATTATGGGTTTTCGGATACGGGCTCTTCTTTCTATATAAGATATCATTTGGAAGTAATCCTTCTAACGCCTTACGCAATAGACCTTTTTCGCGGTTTTTATACATTTTCATTTCCCAAGGAATATTCCACGCATATTCGACAAGTCGGTGATCCGCAAATGGAACACGTACTTCTAAGCTTGCCCCCATACTCATACGGTCTTTTCTGTCTAATAATGTTGTCATAAACCATACCATGTTCAAGTAAAATAATTGTCGTCTCTTTGCTTCAATTGGGCTTTCTCCCTCTAAAACAGGAACTTCTTGAATGGATTCTTCATAACGCTGCTGTACATATTGTTGTAAGTTTAATTTATTTCTCCATTCTTTCTTTAGCAGTTGTTCACGTGCTTCTGTAGAGCGCATCCACGGAAATGCACTCGATTGCAAATCATCTTCTCTATAAAACCACGGATAACCACCAAATATTTCGTCTGCACATTCCCCAGATAAACCGACGACAAAATCTTGTTTAATTTCACGGCAAAACCATAATAATGACGAATCAATATCTGCCATACCAGGCAAATCACGAACGAGTACCGCTTCTGTTAAATACTGTGCTAATTGTTCATTTGAAATGACGCAGCGATGATGGATTGTTTGAAACGTCTCAGTCATCAAATGAATAAATGGCGCATCTGAATTCGGCTGAAACGCATTCGCTTTAAAGTATTTTTCATTATCTTCATAATCAACAGAGTATGTGTGTAATTGCCCTTTTCCTGACCTTGCGTATTCTTTCGCAGCAATCGCTGTAATGGCGCTCGAATCTACACCACCTGATAGAAAAGTACATAGTGGTACATCAGAAACGAGCTGCCTTGTAATCGCATCTTGTAATAAAAAGCGTGTTTTCTCTACTGTTTCTTCAAAGGAGTCTTCATGTTTTTTGCTTTCCACATTCCAATATCTCCATATACATAAACCGTTCTTTGAAAATGTCATCGCATGCCCTGGACGTAATTCTTTTATACCAGCATAAATGCCATGACCAGGTGTTCTAGATGGTCCAAGACCCAATATTTCGGATAACCCTTCTAACGTTACTTCCGCCTTCACATCTGGATGCGCTAATATCGCTTTTAACTCTGAACCAAATAGTAATCGCCCACTATCATATTTATAAAATAGCGGTTTTACACCTAGTCGATCTCGCGCAATAAATACTTGTTCTTTCTGTTCATCCCATACAGCAAACGCATATATACCGTTTAAATGATCGACACATTCTTCTTTCCATTCAATATACGACGCTAATAGCACCTCCGTATCAGAATGACCTTTGAACGTATATCCTCTTCTTAATAATTCCTTTCGAATATCTTCTGTATTATACAATTCACCGTTATAGCAAATTGCATAATTCGTTTCATCTTTTAAACAAGTCATCGGTTGTTTACCACCCTCAGGATCAACAACGATTAACCGTTTATGCCCAAATGCGACATTGCCTTTAATCCAAACTTTATTATCATCCGGGCCACGCTTTGCTAACGTCTCAGCCATCTTCGTAACGACGTCCCGTTCTCCTTCTAATGAGCGTTTATAATCCACCCATCCTGTAATCCCGCACATACGAATCATCCTTCCATCTTATTTCTTTTCCTAAACAAGCAGTAATCCACACCTTAGAGGTGCGGATCAAAAAAATGACAAACTTGACGATAATCTACTATCCACATACGGAATAGCTTTTTCACTCAGTAAAACGTGTTTTATTGTATGCCCACCTATGTCTAGATGTGTCTAGTTATAAAGAATGCACGAACTGTCTATAACAGAAATAACTACTTTTTATAAAGGAGAAATCGTGTATGATACAACGTAACCATATTTTATATAACCAGCCTCGCGCTCATACAGTCGGTAATGTAGAATATATAAACAATGAATGGGTATTCTTTGATGATGAAAATGATGAAGCATTTTTATTAGAAGATATTGCCGAAGATGGCTTTGAGATTTTATATAACAACAACTGGCTACCAGCTCGTTTCTATGAACAAGATGTATTACAAATCGCCAACGAACAGCACCATTTACAAAACGGAGAAATGATACGAATTCGAAAAAAATTACTTCTTAGCTATACGGAATGGCTCGAGGAATTACCTGACTCTGTCTTTACATTATTAACCGAATCATTGCAATCCCTTCATTACTCTTTATATGATTGCATGTATTGTCATAATTATTTATCTTTCTTACCGAAAGAGGAAGCATGCGAAGGAGTAAATATTCTTTTGTTTGATAACGAAGAAATGATTTGTACACTACAGCACCATTTCGTTCGTCACGCTACGTCAAATAAAAACATGTTTCGTTTTACGAAAGTAAACGGAGAAGAGTTGCATATCGATGCAACATAAAGTAAAAAAAAACCACCTTATCTCCCAAGTCTTTGAGATTATAAGGTGGTTTTATTTTTTATTAGAATACTTGCCAGCCAATCGGTAATTTCAGTCCAAGGTAAAATACCGCTACAAGCGCGATAACAAATAATCCCCAAAATGCCCCTGTTGCCTTGTTCTTGCTCATTTTCACAAGAACCATTTCCATTCCAGCGATAACTAAAATACCAGCTACCATTTTTAAACCATACCACATGTGCACGTTACTTGTTGCAGTCTTCATAATACCCATGTACAACATGAAACCTGTCACAATAATGATAATGTACATAAGACGAAGCCCCATATGTACACCTTTACCTTTTCTTCCTGCTGAATAAAGTGAATACGCAACGAAGAATAAAATTAAACCTAACGCCCATGCTGTAATATGCATATGTACCATCGTATCCCCTACCTCCTCTTTTCACACTTTTTCACTCTATATGATAGCATGTTCATTTATTTTCAGGAAATGTTTCGCTTTTTTACATTTAAATGATATAATATTTAGAGTATTTACAAACTTCTTGTAATAACAAAAGGGGGAACAATCATGATTCAAACTAAGGATATTATCGAACTTACAGACACATACGGGGCAAATAACTATCACCCACTTCCGATCGTTATCTCTAAAGCAGAAGGCGTTTGGGTAGAAGATCCTGAAGGAAATCGCTATATGGACTTATTAAGTGCATATTCTGCAGTAAACCAAGGTCATCGTCACCCAAAAATTATTAACGCTTTAATTGACCAAGCTAATCGTGTTACGTTAACTTCTCGTGCTTTCCATAGCGATCAATTAGGTCCTTGGTACGAAAAAGTTGCGAAACTAACTAATAAAGAAATGGTACTTCCAATGAATACAGGTGCAGAAGCTGTTGAAACTGCAATTAAAACAGCTCGCCGCTGGGCTTATGATGTGAAGAAAGTAGAAGCAAACCGTGCTGAAATTATCGTTTGTGAAGATAACTTCCACGGCCGTACAATGGGTGCTGTTTCTATGTCTTCAAACGAAGAGTACAAGCGTGGATTCGGTCCAATGCTTCCTGGCATTATCGTAATTCCTTACGGTGATTTAGAAGCGTTAAAAGCTGCTATTACACCAAACACAGCTGCATTCATTTTAGAGCCTATCCAAGGTGAGGCAGGAATTAACATCCCACCAGCTGGTTTCTTAAAAGAAGCTCTTGAAGTATGTAAAAAAGAAAACGTTTTATTCGTAGCAGATGAAATCCAAACTGGCTTAGGCCGTACTGGTAAAGTATTTGCTTGTGACTGGGACGGTGTAACTCCTGACATGTACATACTTGGTAAAGCACTTGGCGGCGGCGTATTCCCAATCTCTTGCGTAGCAGCAAACCGCGACATTTTAGGCGTATTCGAGCCAGGTTCTCACGGTTCTACATTCGGTGGTAACCCACTTGCATGTGCTGTTTCTATCGCGGCTCTTGAAGTGTTAGAAGAAGAAAAATTAACAGAGCGTTCTCTTCAATTAGGCGAAAAATTAGTTGGGCAATTAAAAGAAATTGATAACCCAATGATTACTGACATTCGTGGTAAAGGCTTATTCATCGGTATCGAATTAAACGAGCCAGCTCGTCCTTACTGCGAACAATTAAAAGCAGCTGGTCTATTATGTAAAGAAACACACGAAAATGTAATTCGTATCGCACCACCGTTAGTAATCTCTGAAGAAGATTTAGAGTGGGCGTTCCAAAAAATTAAAGCGGTATTATCATAATAATAAAGAGGTTATCCTACATGTTGGGACAACCTCTTTATTTTTTTAGTAGTTTACTGTAAAATAAGATTGAATATTCAGTTTATTTTACAGGGGGTAATTGTATGCTTTTGAAATACGGCAAACATATTAACTATTTAGCTACTATTCTCATTTCCATTACATTCATCGGATTCCTATTATCTATAACGTTACTCAGGTACTACTCAACACCTCATACATTCATGCTACTTAAAATCTCATTTTGGGCTGCTGTTTTCCTTACAGCTATCGGTTTTGGCCGCGAAAGAAGTTCTCTTGCCGTTATGCTAATCGGGATTTGTACGTTAATACTCATCGGATTATATATTTTTGCTATTTTAGATTTTTTCAATAACCCATGGCCATAAAAAAGAGCTATCTATTAATAAGATAGCCCTTTTCTTCATTTCACTACATTTCGCAAAGTACCAATTCCTTCTACTGTAATGACCACTTCATCACCCGCATGCAAAAACTTCGGTGGTGTGAAACCTTTTCCGACACCAGCCGGCGTTCCTGTTGCGATAATATCGCCTGGCTCTAACGTCATTCCTTTACTTATCGTTGAAATGATTTCTTCTATTGAAAAAATCATTTTATTTGTATTTGAAGTTTGTCTTACTTCCCCATTTACTATTGTTTCAATGTGTAACGCATTTGGCGTTTCAACCATTGATTTATGAATTAGATACGGTCCCATCGGACAAAATGTATCGAAACTTTTTCCAAGAAAAAATTGTTTATGCTTCCTTTGAATGTCGCGAGCAGTTATATCATTTATAATGGTATAACCAAAAACATGCTCAAGCGCTTTTTCTTTTTTTATTTGTTTCCCTCGCTTACCAATGATGATAGCTAGTTCTCCTTCATAGTCTAGTTCATTCGTTGCGTGGGGATGACTATTAATTTTTTCATTCATTCCAATGACTGTCGTTGGCGCTTTCGTAAAGATCATTATATTTTCCGGAATTGACTCTACTCCGCCCATTTCTATCGCATGCTCACGATAGTTCTTTCCAACGCAAAGAATATTCTTCCTTGGCCTTGGAATTGGTGCTAATATTTTCACCTCAGTTAACGGATAATACGCCGCCCCTTCATTTTCCTTCGCCCAATTTACAATATCACATATTTTTTCAAAGCATTCGGTTCCTCTTTCAATACACTCTAACATTGTAATCGGAATCGTAACCTTTTCCCCTTTTTGTCTTTGCGCTTCTCTTACATGCAATACCTTTTCTTCCTCTTCATCCACAATACCTACAAATACCTTTTCATCTTTTTTCGCCGTTACCAAACGCAATATTTCCACTCTCCATCCTAAAACTCATGACCTTTAATTGTATTCGCATCCGTCAGAAAAAAACCTTCTCATGCACGCTAATTTTTACAATATTCTTCTCATATTCTATTCGTTACTCCTTTATATTTGGCATAAAATGTAGAAATTTTACTTTTTTTAGCGAAGGTGTTTCTTTTTTATTGGTTTTTTGTATAATATGTACTACATATATACTAAAAATTTCATTTAGAGATGGAGCCGATTTCAATGTTTGAGCAAGCGATTGAAAAAAAACGTGAAAAAATGATTTATTTTGCTGAACGCTACGGAATGACTTCTCAAAAAACAGTGGATTGTAGCCAAGAACTGGACAGGCTCTTAAATGTAATTTGGCATGTACATACGGATTTTTACCCTAATCAAACACTCAATACACACACGCAATAACGTGTGTGTTTCTTTTATAAAAAAAAACACATTTTATTGAAAACGCCCATACAATAGTAGAAAAGAAAATTTAAAAAACGAAAGGTGTTTTGTATGCCAGCTATGGTCGGACATATTCGTATCGTCAATATTGGATCAAGTGGTATTTTTCATATTGGAGATGTATTTGCGATTAGGCCTATTAGTTATTCACGCGCTTTTGCTGGGGCCGGCTCTTTTAATGTTGGAGATAACGTTTCTGTCTACAATTATCAAAGCGCAACGACTGTCAATGATTCAGATGTAATTGATCAAGCGATAATTGGTTCAACTTAGAGGAGGCGATTGCATTGAATTTTTATGTAAACCAAAGCATCATCATTAATAGCATTAGAATTGATAGCATTACAACCTCTTCTGTATTCCAAATTGGTACTGCAGGAAGTATTAAAGCTCTATCTAAATTCTCAAATAGCGGTGGATTTACAGAGCCCCTTCGCCCATTGCAGGCGAAAGGACAAATTATTTCTATCAAACCATCAACTAGTTCTTCTTAAGACATCCTTGTCATAAATATATAGCAGGAATATTTTTACCCTCCCTACTGAAAAGGAGGTTTCACAAAATGAATCAAGATATATATACTTACTTACACCAACTTCAACAAGCTCTTCAAACACAACAAGCAACCATCCTTAACCTAGAAGATCAAGTTCGCCAACTCCAAGAAGAGCTTAACGAATTAAAAAATCGCCCCTCCTCTTCTGTAGGAAAAGTGGAATACAAATTCGATCAATTAAAAGTAGAAAATTTAAATGGTACTTTAAATATCGGTTTAAATCCGTTTTCAGCAAAAGGACAGCAAATTGAAGATTTCCAAGTGGATACAGAAACATTAAAAGTAAATCCTGAAACAGATACAAACCCAGATTTTTACCAAGGCATCCTTCAAGAAATGCATCGTTACTTAGATGAAGAAGCATATAATCGAATTCTCCATTTTGAACAAGAAGAGAGAACGCCGCTCGATGAAATGTATCGACAAATGATGGTTGATGACATAAAAAAACAGATGGAGCATAGACTTCCTTATTATTTATCACAAACGCAATCCTATCAAGGGATTTCAACAGATCCAGATTATTTACGAGATATCATTATTCAAGCAATGAAACATGATATCGACAAAGCTTTCCTCTCTTTTATTCAACACATACCGGGCAATTTCCGAAAGGAGTAAGTATGTATGAATCTTAACGTTGTAAATCGCGAATTAAAAGTCGGCCAAATTAAAATGAACGGTGTATCGTCGTCCGCACTCTTTTTAATTGGGGATGCAAATTTCCTCATACTATCTTCTATTCTTGATACACCATTTGAAACTGTTACAGAGGGTCCATTTGTACCATTAGTCACAGATGTCCCTCCTACTCCAGGTTAAGGAGACTGAGAAACTATGTTACATCATGTGTCTGTTGTCCAAAATGTTTCTATTATTTCTTTAGGGATTAGTGCCGTATTTCAAGTTGGAGATGCCAATCAAATGGAATTAAAAAGTAGAGCTCTTGCCGTCCATAGGGAAATTCCTTGTTATATAAAAGACGAAGGCCGCTTAGACGCATTTGAAATCTTTACAGATGAACACATCACAATCCCAAAACGAACGACAGATGTAAAATTAAACATTGTAAATGAATGCCCTTTTATTGAAGTAAACAATGTTGAATTGCGAACACTTTTAAATTCTGGTTGCTTTCAAATTGGAAATGTTGATTATGTTTTTAATAACTCTCGTATTATGCAAATCCGCCAATATATTACGGATGAACCTTCCGCACAATAATTCATATAGTAATTAAAAAGCTTAGTAAAGTAGGTGGATGGTATGCCTTCTGTTGTTGGAAATCTCGTCGTTCAAAACAGTAATGGTTCTTTTAATTTAGGGGATTTTTATAACGTGTCTCCGAAAGAAAATACGAAAGCTTATAATGGTTCCGGAGCTTCCAATGTTGGATTTGTCGTGAATACGTTTAACGGTGTTAGTGCAACAAATACGTTTGATTCTGATGTGGCTGATCAAGATCAAATTGGAACAGCGTAAAAAAAGTAGGAGAATATCTCCTACTTTTTTCTTTTACCTCATTCAATATTATCAAAAACTCCACTGTTTACTGTTTCATTTTATTTAAATGATAATCCCTTCTCCTTCAAAGCATTTCTAAGCTTCGGCATAGACGCAGGTCCCATACCATGTAGTTTTAAAATTTCTTTTTCACTATACTTTGAGAGTTCTTCTATCGTGTGAATTCCATGGTGCTCTAGCGCATTTCGTGCTGGTGATGAAAGAAGTGAAAGAAATCCTGTTTTTGGTTTCTTTTCTTTCTCACAGGTTGGGCAAGTTGGACAATCGCTACTTTTATAATATTCATGTCCTTTTTCACATGTTCTTAACGTTTTTTCCGTTGTCATTTTCAAGCCTCTCTATTCTTCAATTTTTACAACATGGTTGCCATCAAAGAAGTATAAGCATTTCTCTTTCACAGGATGTTGCAAGCTTTTTTCAAGTGCCTTTGCATATAAAGAAAGCTGCACTTTATATCGATCTTCTAAAATTGGTTTCGCTTGATCGAATCCGCCTGGGAACTTCCCTTCAATCGTATCCGTTTTAAAGTCGATTAGCGTGATACCATCTTCCTCTTCAATCATGCAGTCAATAACCCCTTGGACAAGAATTGATTCCCCGCTCTTCCCTTGCCAATCTTGATATGCTTCTTCTGCTGCAAGCATCATCGTAAATGGCACTTCACGCTCAACGCTTTTCGCCGCTAATACCCTTTTACCTAAGTCACTGTCAAAGAATGAAATGACTTTTTCAATCGCTATTTCCTCTGCTTGCTCGAATGTTAATAATTCTTTATTAACCATGCCACTAATTTGCTCTCGAATCACTTCTTCTGTAATCGGCTTCTTCAAATCAACATGCTGCATGACAGCGTGAACTGCCGTACCTCTTTCAGCGTACGTTAATCCTTTTTTCTCCATAAAACGAGGGCGTGTTTTAATTGGTGCACGTAGTTTTTTAATAAAGGCATTATCGCTACCTTCTTCAGATTGATAATTTCTCTTTATTTCTGTAACAGACTGTTTCGCACGATGAGATGTCGCTTCCTCATATCCGTACTTCCACATTAATCTGTCGTACACTTCTTCTTTCCGTTCACTTTGCAGGGGAACAGCTTTTTTCTCACGAAGTGCTTCTAACAATTCTTGTTTCTCTTCTTGAACCGGTTCCGGTGCAAGTAACGTTTTGCCGTCAACAACTTCTACTTTCCAGCTCGTGTCATATCCATAGATTTCACCCGGAATGCTTCCTTGTCCTAATTCAAGAAGCATTTCACTATCACGATGTCTATATAATGAAGGTGCAATCCAGTCTAAATAACAAGACGCTCCGGCACGTATATGGTCTGGTAATAACCATTCACTATGCTCCCTTGCATCGAGCCATTTTTCCATTTCTTTATTGGCATCTTTAACCGTTCCAATTAAAATTAACTTCTCTTTCGCACGCGTTAACGCTACGTATAACACGCGCATTTCTTCCGCGATTAATTCCATTTTCATTTTACGCTTAATTGCTAGTTGCGATAATGTCGTATATTTAATGCGTTTACGAGGATCGATAAATTGTGAACCGAAACCAAAGTCTTTATGCAGTAAGAAACGTTTCATTAAATCTTGTGTATTAAAACGACGACCTAGTCCCGCTACAAATACGACTGGGAACTCAAGTCCTTTACTTTTATGAATCGTCATAATACGAACGACATCTTCTTGTTCACCTAAAGCTCTCGCCGTTCCCATATCATCACCGCGTTCTAAAATACGCTCAATAAAGCGTAAGAAGCGGAATAATCCTCTAAACGATGTTGCTTCATATTGTCTTGCACGGTCATAAAGTACACGCAGGTTTGCTTGCCTTTGCTTTCCGGCTGGTAAACCGCCAACAAAGTCGTAATAACCTGTCTCACCGTACACTTTCCAAATTAAATCAGAAAGTGACTGTTGACGCGCGAATTCACGCCATCCTTGCAGTAAGTTATAGAACCACTCTAATTTATCATGTAGTTCTTGTTCTTCTTCAAGCGGTGCCCCTTTTAAGAATGAGCTCATTACTTCATAAAACGAACCTTTCTTTCCGTGAGCACGCAATGTTGCAAGTTCTTCATCATTTAGTCCAACTATTGGTGAACGAAGTACGGCGGCAAGCGGAATATCTTGCATCGGATTATCGATCACTCGGAATACGTTCATCATAATATTTACTTCTGTCGCTTCAAAGTAACCAGTCGCAAGATCAGCGTATACTGGAATTCCTTGCAGCTTTAACTCTTCCATAATTTGCGGCGCCCATGGCATAGAGCGAAGTAAAATAACGAAGTCGCGGTATTGTACAGGGCGCATACTATCCGTTTTACGATCATACACTTCATAACCTGAATCAACCATCGCTTTAATACGCTGCGCCATAAGGCGAGCTTCAAGTTGCGCTTTTTCTACTTCCGCACCTTCTTCACCGTCTAGCACTTCTTCTTCTGTTTGCTGAATACATAGTAGTTCAGCTGTTACATCTTCACCTTCTGGATAGCTAGCACCTAACTTTAATTCAGCGTCAGCATCATAGTCGATTTCTCCGACTTCTTCGCCCATAATTTGTTTGAAAATAAAGTTCGTACCTGCTAACACTTCATGACGGCTACGGAAGTTTTTCGCTAAATCGATTTTCATTCCGCCGTCTAATCCTTCTTGCGTAAAGCGTTTATACTTTCCTAGGAACAGGCCTGGTTCTGCTAGTCGGAAACGATAGATCGACTGCTTCACGTCACCTACCATGAACAAGTTCCCTTCACTCTCAGAATCTTTCGTTACGAATTTAATAATGGATTCCTGCACAAAGTTCGTATCTTGATATTCATCGACTAGTACTTCAGCAAATTTATTACGATATTGAAGCGCTACTGCTGACGGCTTCATTTCACCGTTTTCACTTTGTTCACTTAAAATTTGTAGACAGAAATGCTCTAAATCTGTGAAATCAACCATCCCTTTATCACGCTTCATCGCTTGGAAACGCTCTGTAAATACTTTTACAAGCTGTACGAGTTTTTCTAATACAGGATGCATATCTTGAAAATCTCGTAAGAAACTTTCAGGTCTGCGGCTAAATAACTCTTCTTGTAATTTCTTCACTTCATCTTTCGCTTTATTACGAAGAGAGTCTACTTGTTTTACAACATCCTCGTTGTAATCACTTTTCTTAATACGCTTTAACGTTTGCCACGATACATTTTGCATCGCTTCATACACATTTGTCCATGACTCACAAGCAGCTGATGACAACGTTCCAAGTAAAACTGCATCTGCTTGCAGGGTTTCAACGCGGGGCGCCGGACCGTCAGGAAGCATCGCGAGTTCAGTCGCTTTACGAATATGTGTCTCTGCTGTTTCAAGCTGGAATTTCACATCTTCTAATAAGTAAGAAGCGTACACTAAATCTTCAATTGTCTTTCCTTCCACGTCGTATGCTTCTACTAATTTATCGAGCCATTTTTCCGGATTTGGATGCGCTCTTGATTCTGTATGAAGCGCTAAAATCATACGCTGTAAGTCATCATCACTACGGTCACTCGTATAACGGTCAACGAGTTCAAAGAAAATACTATTATCTTCAATTCCATACTCTTCTTCTAATATGTCATCTAACACTTCTTCTTTTAATAATTCGTTTTCTGTTTGATTCGCAATGCGGAAACGAGGATCAACATCAAGCATGTAGTAGTATCCTCTAATTACTTGTAAACAAAATGAATGGATCGTTGAAATAGAAGCTTTATTTAATAAGCTAAGCTGCTTTCTTACGTGCTGCGATCCTGGCTCATCAATTAATACCTTTTCTAACGCTTCCCCAATTCTGTTTTTCATCTCTTGCGCCGCTGCATTCGTAAATGTTACAACGAGCAGGCGGTCGACATCGACTGGATTTTCTTCATTTATAATTTTTTTAATAATACGTTCAACTAATACTGCTGTTTTCCCTGATCCAGCTGCTGCCGCGACTAATATATCACGTCCGTTCGCTACAACCGCTTTCCACTGGTCATCCGTCCACTGACTACCTTCTGGTTTTTCAGGCCAATTTTCAATCATTCTCCGCCAACCTCCTCTCTAATTTTCTCCATCGCTTCGCTATCTTTCATATCTTTTAGCGTACGGAACTGGTTATCTTCGAGTGATTCATCGAACTGACAAACAGATTTGAAGTTACAGAACGTACACGCCGCTTTATTCCCCTTCTTATAAGGAGCAATATCAATAACGCCTTCTGTAATGTCTTTTCCAATATTTTCAAACGTATGGTGTACGTATTTTTGAAGTACGTTAAACTCTTGTTCACTTGCAATACTCGAACGCGCACTAAAACTGCCGTCTTTTTTCAAACCAGCAGAAATAATATCAGAGCTTCCTGTCGAAAGTTTGTTATCCATTAAACGAACAACATCAGCATCTCCTAGTACAAGTCCTTTCATTTTAAATTTCTTTAAAATCTCTTTCTCAATTTCTGCTTCAGATGCGTCACCCTTCATCTCAACGATCGGGTTATGGATATGGAAGTACAGTACACCAGCCGGTGATGCAGTACCTCCCTTTTTCATCCACGTATGTGCATTCGAAGTAACAACATCTAAATACGTTAACATTTGAAGTGCTAATCCGTAATACACTTCCGTTAAGTCTAACGCTTTTGAGCTTGATTTATAATCAATAATACGTAGGAACGTCCCATTTTCATCTTCCGCCTTATCAACACGGTCAATACGACCAACTACTTCCATCTTTACACCATTTGGTAATGAGAATTCCATCGGCGGAAGCGATCCTGTACCGCCCATACCGAATGGCACTTCTAAATCAACTGGTACGAAACCGCTTGACTTCGCATGTTCACGAAGAATGATTGATGTACGGAAAATGATTTGTTGTAGTTTTTGTTTTAAATAGAAATGACGATTTGAACTTAATAAAATTTGTCTTTGTAATAACGGTGCAATCTCTTCTATTACTACAGCAGAAAGATGCTCACACTCTTTTATTGATAAATCCGCCCAAGTACGGTTTTCGCGTAATAGCCTGTCCGCAATTCTCTTCAGCGCTGCATGGAATAGTTCCCCGATATCGGGTGCATCCAGTTTGAAAATGTCACGCTCTCTTAACGATAAACCGTGCTGCGCGAAATGAGCATATGCGCAACGGTTAAATAGTTCCATACGAGATACGCTTCCTTTTATTTTATCTCCATATAAATCTCTACTTACAACTGTACTTAGCTTTTGCGCACGATTTCGGTAGAATAAACTTGATAATACGCGGCTACTTTTTTGTTTCCATTCATCTGAAGTTACGTAGAAGTTATATACATCCCACCAAAAATCTAAATTCCCTTCAAATCCATATCGCTTCCACGTTTGAAGTTGCTGCATAACATATGACAACGTTACTTCTGGCGTTGCTACGTATGAAATTTGTTCCGAACGTGATAAATCATTCACGTCATTCGTAATAAATGTATCTTTCACATCAGGGAACATTCTTTTTATTTTCTTAATAAAGCTAGACGCAAGTAACGTCTTCCCTTCCTCATCTGCAAGCGGGCATGAAATATATAATTTCTCAGTTGCTCTCGTTACCATTTGGTACATAACGAACTGTTCTTCTAATAAGGTTTGTCTCGTCGTTGGTGCTAATTCGATACCTGCAACGCTAAGAACATCTCTTTCCTCATCAGAAAGCATCCCTTCATCCATCGGTGCTGCCGGAATAACTCCTTCATTCACGCCAATGACAAATGTTGCTTTCACATTTGATAATCTTGAACGATCAATATTAGCAATTAACACTTGGTCTAATGACGGCGGAATGTTTGCGAATTGAAGCGCCTCAAGACCTGTCGACATAACGTCTGTGAACATAGAAAGTGACATTTTCTCTTCACCAAGCATCTCAACGAACGTATCAAGAAGACTCATTACTTCTTCCCATACTTGCTCATGATCTGTCGCAAATAAGAAATCTCCGCTCTCTTCTGCACGAATACGTAATGCTTCTAGTTTTTTCGGAACGTCTAGCTCTTCTAAAAATAAATAAACAGCTTCGCACATTTGCATCACTGTTCCCGCTCGCTTCAGTCTTTTTTGCATACGAATAACAGGCGTTCTTACAACGTCGCGCAGTCGATTTATTCTCTCTTCCATTTCACGTTCACTGTCTGTAATCATCTCGTCCGTATCGTCAAGAGAACGATAGCGGCGATACATCCACGGATCCTCAGAAGTCCATCTCTTCCCTTGTACACCGTACGCTAAACAGTAGTTTTCAAACTCATCCATCTCTTCGCGCATCGTTTCTTTTCTTACGTCTAATGGATATAAAAGCTCTGTTTTCACGCAGCGGAACACTGCATCATAACGCCAATTTCCACTAATAATCTCGAGTGCAGAACGAATGCATTCTACTAGCGGATGATGTGACATCGGGCGTTTTTCATCGATGAAATGCGGGATATTATAATCTGTAAATAGCGTTCGCATCACATCGTAATAACTTTCTCCGTTACGAAGAAGGACTGCAATATCTCGGTAACGATAGTCTTCATCCGCCACAAGTCTACGAATTTCACGCGCAACACCTTCTACTTCAGCTCGTAAATTCGCTGCTGTACTAATCGTTACACTTGCTTCTCCGTGAAACTTTTCATTTGGACGTGCTTCGTAATGCGTTTCTAAATGCGCTAATGCTTGCGAATGAAAACGCGGTTGTTCCATAAGTGGAATCGTTTTTTCAATTTCTATCTTCTCTTCACGCGCCACTTGCTTTATTTTTTCATACGTTAATGTCGTTTCATAAAATAAATCTAGTTCATTTACCGGCTGCGCTAACGTTTTTTCATCTATCGTTAACGTGATCGTAACTCTCGCACCGCAAATCATAAGCTGTCTTACAATTTCTAGTTCTTGCGGTGAAAATGAATGAAATCCATCTATATAAATTTCAGCCCCATTTACATATTCAGAATGTGGAAGCTTTTCGACTAGCAATTGTAGGTAGTCTTCTGAATCCAAATATTTTCCGATTAAAGCACGTTCAAAATCATCATATAATAGTTGTAAATCATACACTTTATTCGCTAATAGCTTTTGTTCTGCACTGCTACTATGTGCGTCTAATTGTTGCCACATTTCATATACGTTAGATGGCGTCACATTGTAACGTTTAAACTCCGCAATCATACTACCAAGATGTTCAAAGAAACCGTTTTGCTCCGCTGCTTTTTGGAACACCGATAATCCATCTTTACGAGACTCTACAATTTTACGAAGTAACATATGTACGCCCGCTTCATCAATGTGAAGGCGACTCGCTCCACCAACTTCTTGCAGTACCTTCCACGCTAATCGTGAAAAACTAAAAACTTGTGCCCGAATAGAACCTCTTACATCCTCACTACCAATTAACGCCTGCTGCGTTTGGAATGTCATCTGTTCTGGCACAAGATATAATATTGTTTCCCCTCTTGGACGCTGCTTTAACTCTTCTTGCACTTCGTGTAAACAAAGTGTACTTTTTCCACTTCCCGCTCTACCAATCACAAATCGAAGTGACATGTAACCCCACCTTTCACTTACATAACGAACGTTAGTTTGCTACTATAATTGTATTATAGGACACGAAAAAAGACAAACATGTATAATGACGATACCCCATCTCAAAACATAAAAATACAACCGCTAAAGTATTTAATTATATAGAAAAAGCTGCTCATATAAGCAGCTTTTTCTATGTAATATTTCTTACTCCACTTTAGACAATATCTTTTGTTGAAAAGCTCTTTCTTCCTCATCTTTATATCCACTTGATATAACTTCTTGAATATCGTCATGGTTAAATAAATAAGTAAAATCAGGACTAATATAGCCCTCTGGGTAAAAACATCCCATATAGTCAAATTTTTTCACTTTATCTGTTTCTACTTGTTGTTTACGCCCATAAATCATGAGTTTCTTGGTTCCTTCTTTTAAGATTACGATAGAGCCTATAGGTAGAAGATGTGAATTCATTTCCTTCTCCTTTCCTTTCTTGTAAGATTAGATTTTTGTTGAACCTGTTTCATTTTTGAATGCCCTGTAATAAGATGTTTTTTAAAATCAAAATAAAAATACACATGGACACTCGCAAACAAGAAAATAACCGAGAAAAATGACAGTAAGATAATTAGCAAAATCGCTAGAGAATCTTGACTTAAAATTCCTATACTAATTTGACCAACAATGTAGCCTACACCTGAAAAAACACCGACTTTTGAAAATTTCACCTTCTGATCATTTATACCCATTAAACGAGCTGTAAAATATTTAATCCACAATTGTCCGGATTTATAAACAACCAAACAGTATACTATAAATGATAGAATAAAAAATAAAGGTGATGCCAATCCTATTAACTCGTAAGCTATTTTTTGAACACCTATAAAACTACAAAATGAAATGCTAGTTCCAACAAATCCAGAATATAGTAAATGTTGTAATTGAGGCTGCTTAGGTTTGTTAATAAAAATCCAAATTCCCCACAAGTTACATACTATAAAAAATGGAAGCGCCAAGTAAAAATACACATTATATATTGGTGGAAATACAAAAATTATAATCAATAACAAAAAATTCATAATAAACCATACAAAGGCTCCGACAATATTTCTTATATCAAATGGTAGTAATATTCGTATGCCATCATCTATATTTTTAAAGTTATATTTATCCATTATGCACCTCATAGAAAATTAAAAGATTTCATCTAAAGCAGAGCCTATTCCAGATTTAATTCGGTCTTTTATAGAGTCTTTTTCACCATCATTATTCCAGTCCCCTTTATCGAACTTAATTCCATCCGTTATTATGCTAGATACTACAGAAGCGGTAAAACCTACACCAGCCCCAATCACAGTTCCAATAGGTCCTCCAATTGCTGTACCGACTGCAGCACCCGCCCAAGTACTAGCAGCAGTAGAACCTACTCCAACCGCTACATCACCAACAATGTCTCCTACAATTTTACTACTGCTTGCATTACTTTCCAAATTTTCTTTCATATCTTTAAAGACATCTAAACCGGTACTTATATATCCTAATGCGTTATTTTTTAACGATATAAAAATTTTTTTATCCTTGGTCACGATACCAGCTAAACATTCTCATTAGCAATAGATTGAAAAAATATAAAGTAAAAAAGACAAACATAATTGTTTGCCTTTTTCTATACTTCTATCTATTATATCAACCTTTTGAAAAATTCGTTTGCACCTCTTGAATTGGCCAATATCGTAAATCAACTTTACCGACAACTGTATCAGCTTTTACAAATCCAAAGTGTCTACTATCCCAGCTCCCGAGGCGGTTATCACCCACTACAAAAATATAGCCAGGTGGCACCGACTTTTCTTTCGTTAACTCTTCTAGTTTAAAATCACCTGTTAGTTGTCGTCCATTTATCTCTTTCTTATACGTTTCTAAATAAGGTTCATCCACGAATTGTCCGTTTATATACAGTTTATCATGCTTATATTCAATTTGATCTCCAGGTAAACCGATAATTCGTTTTACGTAGTCCTCTTTTTTATTCGCATGAAACACAACAACATCAAACCTGTTCAAGTCCCCCACTTGATAACTCACCTTATTTACAACGAGCATATTACCATCTTGCAATGTTGGCATCATTGACTTCCCCTCTACAACGTACGTCGAAAAGAAAAACGTTCGAAAAAATACAGCTAATAATACACCAATTAAAATTGTTCGTATCCACTCTATGCCTTCTTTTTTCAAAGTTTTCTTCATCCGCTTCTCCCCTTATCCTTTAATAATGAAGCTTTCCTTTACAAAGAAGACTATTCTTAATGTAGTTCTAACTTTACTTCGATTTTCTTACCGACATACCATAAAATAAAAATACCAATTGCTACAATGACTGATTTCACCGGATTATGAATAAATGACATTAAATCATGACCGATATACGTTAAAATAAAAATCATCACAAGCTTTCCGAACGCAAGCGCAAGCCCGAACTGTTTTACACTAATGCGAGATAAACCAGCGACAACGTTTATAAGCGCAGACGGTGTAAACGGAAAACAAAATATGACGAAAATCGGCGCAAATCCTTTCCTTTCAATCCATCCCATTGCCTTCCTTACTTTCTCATGTTTATTTACAAAAGAAAAGAAACGACTTCGTCCAAAATGGCGGATAATGAAAAAGACAAGTAAGGCACCCATTACTGATCCAAGCCAAGAATAAAGAAAACCGAGCCAAAATCCAAATGCAACAGCATTTGCCAGTACAAATACGATGAGTGGCAATGCCGGAATCAACGCTTCTATCATCGGTAAACCAATACCAAGAAGTGGTCCGAACGCTTTATAGCTTTCAACAATATGATCCATATTTTCTGGTGAAAAATACTCTTTGATTGTCTGAAAATCCATTCTACACTTTACCCCTTTACTCTAAGTACTACCTCTACTGTATCATTGCTTATATGAAAGAGGAAATGGTAGATACGACATATGGAGATGTAATTATTAAGTTTCCATATCTTTCATTAGAATTCCTTCATTATTACGCTATGATAATCTATCAATATTCGACAGGACGTTTCGCGGTTTTAGAAGTGACACTTTTGTTTTGTTGACAAATTCCTCAGTAGGTGAAATTATATCAGGGATTTCTCAAATATATCGACTTACCGATAAAAACTGACAAATAAAAAAGATGGGGATTTTTCCCCATCCTCTTAAACTTCCTCTTCTTTCACAAAATATACTTTCTCGTATGCTGGTTTTAATCGAGATTCTTGAGTTTTATCAATCTCTTTAAAACAAGGATTCCCTTGTTTTTTTCTACGATCTTCATATTCAGTACGCAATTTCGCTGTACGATTTAGTTGATTTTCAAAACTGCTTTTTGATATTTCTAATTTCACAGCAAATCCATTTATAAATCTAACAATAACATTTCCATCTTTTAACTCTTTATTACTTTCAATATAAAAATGAGACAACCAAGCGCACTCTTTTCTAGAGTAAGAATAAGTAGGGAAAAAATAAAATTGATCCGCTGGACTAATCGCAATCGGTGCTTTATGTGTAATATGAGTTAACTCTTTCGTTCCTTCTTTTCTGCCTAAGAAACTAGAGCCATGCTTGCGGCAACTTCTTTCTATAATATCTAGGGGCTTTTGAAATACGAAAAAAGAATCTTCCATCTCAACAACTCGTGTAACGATTTTCTTTTCACTTAGAATAACAGGAAGTAAGGCCATTGTATTTTTATTTACCACATAGTTTTCGACATAGCGTTCTACTTTACTTTCCATATTCTACTGTCTCCTTTTTTCTATTTATATTAGCAGCTGCATATATAATTTTAGCACCTATGAAAAGGAAATGCTTTACAGATTACGCTTTTTTACAATACTTTATCATTTATCAAACATCTTTTAAATTTAAAATTAACAATATAGTGATTTTATAATAAAAAGCCTATATAAAATGTATTTATACTACCTATAAATATTTACAACCGCTTCCTCATTTCGCATCATTACGACAATTAACTTTGCTATAATTAAAAGGAAAATCCAATAAATGGAGGTCCACTATGGAAGAAAAAGAAATGCAACCAACGATTCAAATGAAAAATAGCAGCATTGTAATCGTGAAAAACTCATCCAGCATTATATTCGGCTTATTTTTCATTCTACTATTCTTTGCAAAACCTTTTTGTAAATCGAAATGCTCTGAATGTAAGAAACGCGAAAAGAAAAAGATTGGAAAAGAAGAGTAAAAGGCCTTCCATTTTGGAAAGCCTTTTACTCTTCTTCGTCCTCAAAAAAACGACTATTTTTTCTTATTCATCTAAAGCGAGCGAATGAGATTTCTTCAATCGTATTGTGTAGATCTTCTTTATTCCCGCTACGAACATCGAGTATGACTTCATTTGTATACTTTTCCCCAAAATATAATCATTATGCTCGTATATTACAACAAAAAAAGGATGGCAGCAGCCATCCTTTTCCATAATGAACTATAAAATTATAGTTTGATTACGTTTTTAGCTTGAGGTCCACGGTTACCATCTTCGATTTCGAAGCTAACTTTTTGACCTTCTTCTAGAGATTTGAAACCTTCAGTTTCGATTGCAGAGAAATGTACGAATACATCGTTTTCGCCTGGAACTTCGATGAAACCGAATCCTTTTTCGTTGTTAAACCATTTTACTTGTCCTGTTACTGCCATAATTATTTCCTCCTAAAGAAAACACAATTTATTTTAGTCTTCCTGTATAAAAAAAGAATCCACACATTATCAAACACGAAACATAAACTAGTTCTCACATACTTTTTCTCGTTCGTTTTTCGGCACTTGATAATATATGGATTGCTTAATTTAACTATTCAACTGACTTCATCATAGCATACTTAAAATAAAATGTACAATCTTTTTTGAAAATAACTGACAAATTAAATTGATTATACATTCGTAAATAATTGATTTTAGTATGTGCTAATTTCACTATGAAGTGAGCACAAACATCATTTGAATACGATTACATCCCTTGTTCTGAAGTGTTACAATATAATCGTACAGTCGTTATATTGGAGGGGGATTATATGTCAAACTACGCCAACGAAGAAAAACTTACAGGGGGAAATGTATCAAATGTATATCGTTCTGAAAATACTGTTCGGCGAGAATTAAAGCCAGGTAGTACAAAAATTCATACATTATTACAACACTTAGAAAACAAAGGATTTCATCACGCTCCAAAGTTTTTAGGTGTAGATGAAAAAGATAGAGAGATTTTATCCTTTATTGAAGGAGAAGCTGGGAATTATCCGTTAAAAGAATATATGCGGTCTAATGCTGTTTTGAAAGAAATAGCAAAGATACTCCGCCTTTATCATGATGCGGTAAGTGACTTTCCCTTATCAGATGAATGGCAACCGATGGATCTTACTCCAAATAACATTGAGGTTATTTGCCATAACGATTTTGCTATATATAACATTATTTTTCATGACAAGAAACCAGTAGGTATTATTGATTTCGATGTTGCTGCTCCTGGTCCGAGAATTTGGGATATCGCTTATACGCTTTATACTTGTGTACCTTTAAGTAGAGTGTATTATACAGAATCGGGTGAGGCAGTTCATTATGAATCGGCACAACATGCTAGCCGTATGAAAGAAAGAGTGAAATTGTTTGTCCAGTCCTACGGTAAACATATGGACGAAGATTACTTAGGAATAGTGTTACTACGATTAGAAGCATTATGTACATATATGAAAAGAAAAGCACAAGAAGGCGATTTGAATTTCCAAAAAATGATTGATGAAGGACATTTAGAGCATTATGAGAAAGATATGAAGTTTATTCGCGATCATAGAGCTGAGTGGATTTGATAATATCGTCTTTTTTGTCGGTAAATCGATATATGTGAAAAATCGTTCCGAAAATAATAAGGAGCACCCTTCAAAAAGGTGCCCCTTCCTTTTATTTCGTAAACTGTGCTTCTTCTGTAGATCCTTTTAGCGCTGTCGTTGATGAAGTACCGCCTGTAATAACTTGAGCTACTTCATCAAAGTAACCTGTTCCTACTTCGCGTTGGTGACGAGTTGCAGAGTAGCCGTGTTTTTCTGCTGCGAATTCTGCTTGTTGTAGTTCAGAGTATGCTGCCATGCCGCGCTCTTTATAGCCACGTGCTAATTCAAACATGCCGTAGTTTAATGAGTGGAATCCCGCTAGTGTTACGAACTGGAACTTATAACCGTAAGATGCGATTTCTTTTTGAAAGCTTGCAATTGTTTTTTCATCTAATTTTTGTTTCCAGTTAAATGAAGGTGAACAGTTATATGCAAGCAATTTCCCTGGATGCTCTTTATGAATTGCATCCGCAAATCGTTTTGCATCTTCTAAATTTGGTTCAGATGTTTCGCACCAAACGAGATCTGCATAAGGAGCGTATGCTAAACCACGTGCAATCGCTTGATCAAGACCTGCTTTTGTACGGTAAAATCCTTCTGGTGTTCTTTCTCCTGTAATAAACGCTTGATCAACAGGATCAATATCACTCGTAATTAAATCTGCTGCATCCGCATCTGTTCTTGCAACAATAATTGTCGGCACTCCCATTACGTCTGCTGCAAGGCGTGCCGAGATTAAATTACGCACCGCTGTTTGCGTTGGTAGTAATACTTTTCCGCCTAAATGGCCACATTTTTTCTCTGAAGATAATTGATCTTCAAAGTGCACACCTGATGCACCTGCTTCAATCATACCTTTCATCAGTTCAAATACGTTTAATTGTCCGCCAAATCCAGCTTCTGCATCTGCTACAATCGGTACGAAATAATCTGTATCACCGCTTCCTTCCATATGCTGAATTTGATCCGCACGTTGAAGTGTTTGATTAATTCGTTTCACTACAGCAGGTACGCTGTTCGCTGGATATAAACTTTGGTCTGGATACATATGTCCAGAAAGGTTCGCATCCGCAGCGACTTGCCATCCACTTAAATAAATTGCTTTTAGCCCAGCTTTCACTTGTTGCATCGCTTGGTTTCCTGTTAATGCGCCAAGTGCGTTAATATAATCTTCCGTATGAAGCGACGCCCAAAGCTTTTCAGCACCGCGGCGCGCTAATGTATGTTCAATATCAATTGACCCGCGCAAGCGAATTACATCTTCTGCCGAATATGGACGTGTGATTCCTTTCCAACGCGTATCTAGTTCCCAACTCTCTTGTAATTTCTCGATTCTTTCATTTTTCATTTGTTCCATCCCCTTTTCACTTTTTATAAAATTTCATAACCTGGCAATGTTAAAAATGGTACAAATTCATCATTCCGAACGAGATTTGTAAATAACGTTGTCGCCTCTTGGAATCTCCCTTTCTTAAAGGCTTCTTTACCAATCTCTCTTTCTATTTTTGCTAGTTCTTCTTCTTTTAGCTCTTCCATCAATTCAAGCGTAATATTACGACCGTCATTTAGCTTTCCACCTTCATGGCGAATCCATTGCCATACTTGTGCCCTAGAAATTTCCGCTGTTGCCGCATCTTCCATTAAGTTATAAATTGGTGCCGCTCCCCGTCCACTTAACCAAGATGCGATATATTGAATACCTACGCTAATATTTAGGCGAAGTCCCTCTTCTGTAATCGTTCCCACTGGTACTTCTAATAAATCCTTTTCTGTAACATGTATTTCTTCGCGTTTTCTAAAAATTTGATTCGGTGTTTTCATAATGTGATTAAATACTTCCATCGCGACTGGTACAAGTCCCGGGTGGGCAACCCAAGTCCCGTCATGCCCGTCTAAAGCCTCGCGCTCTTTATCTGCACGCACTTTTTCAAAAGCTGCTTCATTCGCTTCTGGATTGTTTTTAATTGGAATTTGTGCCGCCATTCCTCCAATAGCTGGTGCATTACGACGGTGACACGTTTGAATGACTTTCAAAGAATACGCGCGCATAAATGGCGCCGTCATCGTGACTTGCGCTCTATCTGGAAGTAAAAATTTATTATGTTTACGAAAGCTCTTTAGAAAGCTGAAAATATAATCCCATCTTCCGCAATTTAACCCAGCAGAATGATCTTTAAGCTCATACAAAATTTCATCCATTTCAAACGAAGCGTGAATCGTTTCCAGTAACACCGTCGCTTTGATCGTTCCGTTTGGAATACCAATATATTTTTGAGCAAATACGAAAACATCATTCCATAACCTTGCTTCTAAATGGCTTTCCATTTTCGGTAAGTAAAAGTATGGACCGCTTCCTTTTGCTAAAAGAGCCTTTGCATTATGGAAAAAATAAAGTCCGAAATCTACTAAGCTACCAGACATATTCTTCCCATCAACTTGCATATGTTTTTCTTCTAAATGCCATCCTCTTGGACGCACAATTAATACTGCTGTTTTACTATTTAAACGATATTCTTTTCCGTTTTCATTTTTATGTGAAATCGTTCCCTGCACTGCATCTCGTAAATTTATTTGACCTTCAATTGCATTTTCCCAAGTTGGTGAATTCGAATCTTCGAAATCTGCCATAAAAAGATGCGCTCCTGAATTTAAAGCGTTAATAACCATCTTTCTATCCACTGGTCCAGTAATCTCTACGCGGCGATCCTCTAAATCTTTTGGCAATTGAGCAATTGTCCAATCCGCTTCACGTATGCGCTTTGTTTCTTCTAAAAACTTCGGAAACTCTCCTGCATCAATTCTCTTTTGTTTCTCCGCACGCTTTTGTAAAAGTTCTATGCGGCGCTTATTAAAATTTTCATGTAGTTCCTTTAAAAAACTAAGCGCCTCAGGTGTCAATATTTCGTTGTACGCTGGTAACATTTCTCCGGGCAATGTAACCCGTGAAGTTTGCGTCGACATATTAGCATCCCCTTCTTAAACTGTTTTATAACAGATTTGATTTTATGTTTTATATTATATAACAAATCTTCAGAAAAGGAAGTTTTTTTCGAAAATTTAATTTCTTTTTTTTACAAAACTGTATTCTTCCACCGGCATTACATATAAAAAAGAAGCCAGTGTTATACAACACCGGCTCCTTCTTTATTATTTATTTAAACATTGAATTAAATAAGAACTGAGCATATTGTTCACGTGTTACTTTCATGTTCGGAGCGAAGTTACCCTTTCCATCTCCTACTGAAATACCATTTGAACCTACTGCATTAATCGCATTTTCTGCCCAATGTCCCTTTGGTACATCTTTAAATTTTGCTGTTCCTTGTACTTGTAATCCAAATGCCCTTGTAAGAACTTGCGCCATTTCTGCACGTGTTAACGTAGCTTTTGGTCTGAAGTTCCCATTCTCGTCACCTGTAAAGATACCTAATTCTGTTACTGCTAAAACTTCAAAAGGAAACATCGTTGAGTTATCATCAACAATATCATTATATGGGCTTTCTAATACCTCATCTTCACCAAATTCTTCATCAAGATCTAGTGCGCGATAAATTAAAGCGGCTACTTGTTCACGATTTACGTTATGTCCAAAACCGAACACACCATTTCCGTAACCAAGCATAATTTCATGTTCTGCTAAAGTTTGAATTGCTTTATAAGACCAATGTCCTGCTGGTACATCTGTAAAGATTGCCTGACTTGCTTGTTGTGGCTTTGCAGCTAATTCAGCTTTTGCTGTAGTCCCCTCAGCACTAAATGCTACTCCACCCATAATTGTTAAAGCTGTTGCTACTTTTAAAATTTTTTTCTTCAAAGTATTCTCTCCCTAAAAACATATTTTTTTCTAATATAAAGAATTAACGAAAGCGTAACAATACAATTCCCATGTGATTTTTGTCTAATTTATGAACTATATTTCATATACTTTTATTTACACTCTATTAATAATAAAGTTACTAAATCTCATATTTAAACAAGAAAAAGTTACTTTATTCAATCTCTTCTTATCCACTAAATTCCAACAGCTAAATTATGAATAGAAAATTTATATACTTATAAATAATATAAAACAATAAAAAAGCGTGGAATTCCCACGCTTTTTTATTACTTTATATTATATCGATATAATATAAATGTCCTTATATTTTAACTTTCATTCATAATCCTCATCTTTTACAGGAAAATAAAAAACAGCTTTATTTAAAAACGTTGCATATTGCTCACGTGTTACAACTTTATTCGGTTCAAATTCCCCATTTCCTGTTCCTACTATGACATGATTAGACTGCAGTGCACTGATCGCATTTTTTGCCCAGTGATTATTTGGTACATCTTTAAATGTATGGTTCTTCTTCACCTCAAATGTAAATGCTTTCGTAAGAATTTGCGCCATTTCTGCACGTGTTACAGGTGCGGCTGGTCTAAAGTTTCCTTTTTCATCACCTTCAAAAATACCATGCTTTGTTAATACTAAAATTTCATCTAAAAACATTGTTGCCCTCTCAGAAATATCTTTGTATGGATTTTTTAAAGGTCCTTCTTTTTTCAAATTCAATGTACGATAAAGTACTGCTGCTACTTGTTCTCGTGTTACATTATCTCCTACACCAAACTTACCATTTCCATAGCCTAACATTACTTTATTGTATACTACGTCCATTATATCGTCATATGCCCAGTGGTTTACTGGAACATCATCAAAAACAATCATTTCTGGATATTCTTCTGCTTTTACGTTTGTAACATTTGTACTTACAAACAAGCCGCCCATAATAGTTACCGTTGCCATTATACGTAACATGTTCTTCTTCATTGCCCTCTCCCCTTTATCTCCATTTAAAAAACGGAAAATAATAGACTGAAATCCTTTCCAATATTACATATGTTGCCTTCGCACCCGTTATGCAATATATTACATTTAAAAAATCTATTATTGTGAAAATCACTACTAAAGGAGAGCCAATTCGCTCTCGATTTCAACTTTTATACCGAATTGTACGCAAATCAATTTTCTTCCCTGTATTCATGTAAAGGTGTTTCTATAATATAAATATTCTACTTTTTTTAAAAGAAATCCTTCACATTTTAAGAGTTCATTTTCTAGACAAAAAATGCAATTATATCGACTTAACTACAACATACGACAATATTAACCTATCTATTAATAAAAGCCCATAATGAGCGGAGGATGTCTCCTCTACAAATTATGAGCTTTCTCTTTATCTATTCCATTTTCCCTGGCGAATTATCAATTGATCGTTGTAAAAACTTCGCAAATTGCCCACGTGTAACGAGCATTTCAGGTTCGAACTTGCCATCTCCCGTTCCTACCGCTACATTATTAGACTGTAATGCGCTAATTGCATCTCTTGCCCAATGGTTTTCTCGTATATCTGTAAATGTATGCGGACGCTTTGTTTTCAACTCATATGCTTTCGTTAAAATTTGTGCTAATTCTGCACGAGTCAGTGTATCTTTCGGACGGAAATTTCCATTTTCGTCTCCTTTAAAAATACCAATATTCGTTAAATGTAAAATTTCGTAAGGAAACATTGTTGATTTCCCACTAATATCTCCATATGGATTTTCATTAAACACACTTCTTTTTAAATGAAGTGCACGATGTAATACTGCCGCCGCCTGTTCACGTGTTATATTATCTTCTACACCAAACTTACCATTTCCATATCCATACATAATTCGATGATATACTAAATTCGTAATTTCATCATATGCCCAATGACCTGTTGTTACATCATCAAACTCTATCATAATATTAGGACCAGATTTTTGGGGAACATCAGTATTTGCAGACACACCATTTGCACTTACAAATATTCCTCCCATTAAAGTTAACGATGTCGCTATCTTTACTAGCTTTTTCATCTCTCTCATCTACCTTTTCCTTTATTTTCCTACCTTTTATATTGTACAAAAAATCAGGGAATTTTCAATAGAATACACCTAATTATTTACAATTAAGAATATAAACTTTCTTTTACCGCTATTTTTTCGTCCTTTGTTTTTCGAAAAGTAAATGCCATTCCTACAAATATAAGAACAATCCCTACTACTTGCATACTAGTTGGTCTAAATCCGGTAAAGACTGTATCTAATAGGATTGCAACAGCAGGATCTAAAAACACTAATACAGAAATTAATCTCGTCGATAAACCTCTTAAACTGTCAAAAAATAAGTAATATACAAATCCCGTATGTATAAGACCTGTCGCTGTGATCATCATCCAGTTCATCTCTGTTAACCCTTGAAACTTGCCAAAGTCTACGAATGGTAGCAATAAAAATATACCTAAAAATGTTTGTAAAAATGTCATCGCATATGCGCTCGTATGCTGAATTCCTTTTCCTAATAAAGTGGTAAAAGCATAAAATAATGCTGCAAGAAGTGCCCATACCATTCCAGATGACATCAGTTTTTGAAGCGATAGACTTCCATCTACTCCAGCTACTAAAACTGTACCGATAAAACAAATGACAATGGACATAACCGCAAACACTGTAAGTCTCTCTTTAAATACAATACTACCAATCATTAATACGATAATGGGTGCAAGATGATAAACTGAAATCGCAATTGTAATCGACATAACTTCAAACGCTTTAAATAAAAATACCCAGTTAAAAACGAGAAATACACCGCATGCTAATATTTGCATTACTTCTTTTTTATTCCATTTCTCACTTTTATACTGTCCTGTTACGAGCCAACATAATGCTAAAAATATAGTCGCACAAATGCAACGAACGAATACTAATTCAAAAGACGGTAAACCTGTTTGAGTAGAAAAAAATCCAATTGATCCGAAAATAGACATCGAAAGGATCATTTTTATAGCCGGCATTGATTTTTTATTGAACACCCTTTCTCTCCTCCTATAAACTATCTTTTACAAATGAAAAATCTCCAAAACATTACGTATTATTATATATTACAATCGGAAAATTGTAAAAAATTAGAATATATTAAGTGATAACTGCACAAAATTCCCATAAAAAAATCATCCTTTGTTATATAGGATGATTTTTTTTATTTATTGAATGGAATTTTTCTATATTAAAACTTAAATATACTACTACTTTTGAAGAGTAAATTGGGCAACTATTTGTTTTAATCCTCCTGCTGCATTATGCATATGTTCAATTGAAACCGAGATCTCTTGAACAGATTTTTCTTGCTGTTGAATAGACTCTTTTACCCTATCAGTGCGGTCAGATGATCTTTGGGATATTTGAGCCATGTCTTCTGCAGAAGCCGAAATCTCTTCACTACTCGCTGCAATTTCATCTGTAGACATAGATACCGTTTGAATTTGCTCAGATACTTGCTGTACTTTTTCTGTAATTTTTCCAAATACTTTTTCTGTATGCATTACTACTTGTGTACCTGCCTGTACCTCATTATCTACTTTCCCCATCATATGTACCGTATGGTTCGTTGTTCCCATAACTTGAGTAATAAGCTTCTCAATTTGTTTTGCAGAATCACTAGATTGTTCTGCTAATTTTCTTACTTCATCTGCCACAATTGCAAATCCTCTACCACTTTCCCCAGCACGGGCAGCCTCAATTGCGGCGTTTAATGCTAATAAGTTAATTTGAGAGGTAATACCTTGCATAACATCAATGATTTTAACAATTTCTTCTGATTGTTCTTTCATAGTCTCTACTTGTTTCACACCGTTATGTACTGAATTTTGGATTGTATCCATCTGTTGAATCATTTGTTTCATTAATTTGTTACCACTCTCTGCATCTAATGCTGATTGAGCAGACAATTCATTTACAGAGGATGATGTATTCACTATACTCTGCATTCCTTGTGTCAACTCTTCCATCGCACCCGCAGTTTGCTCCATTGCCTGCATTTGGCCCTCTGCGCCATTTGCAACTTCTTCAATATCTATAGTGATTTTCTTCGCTGCACCACTAGATACTTCCGATGCAGATACTACTCCGTCTGCATGTTGGAATAAAAGCTGAATATTATTCTCTACTTCTTGCATATTTGTTCTTAGCCCTGCAATCATTTCGTTAAAATCACTTACTAATACACCTAATTCATCCTTAGCATTATACTCACCATGTACAGTTAAATCTCCTTCTTTTGCTCTTTCCATCATACGACTAACCGTTTGTAAAGGTGCAACTATAAGCTTGCTAATAATATAACTTACTATACATATAATGACTGTAGTAACTACTACAAGAATGATAAAAGTAATAACGGAACGATCTATCATTTTTTGAGAATCTTTAAATACTTGGTCAGCTAAATTTGAAACATACGCTTCTAGATCTACAGCATAACTAGCTAACTCTACTCCCTTCGGTTTTAATTCCTTATGAAATTCGTTTACCATTTGAGATTCATTTGTTACCTTCACTTTATCAAACAACTTCTTATATGTCTCCATATAACTTGGCAAAGATTCCTTCATCTTCTGAAACAGCTCATCCTCTTGCTTACTTAAATTGAAGCCATCATCATATTCTTTTAATAAAGAATCATATTTTTCAAGATCCTTTTCAATATTGCCAATAATCCCCTCTTTATTTGTCCCCTCATTTGGTGACGCTGTAATTAATTCTAGTAAGTTATACTCTAGTGAATTTTGTGTACGAAGCATTCCTTCTAATAAAACTACAGAATGTTGATAATCATCTACTACAACCTCTGTATCATGCTTAATCTTATTAATAGAATTAATTGCTACGTAGCTCATAATTACCATGCTCAATACTGCTAATGAAATAAGCGATAATAATTTATATTTCACTTTTAAATTTTTTAAAAAATACATTTTTTCACCTTTATTCCTTTATATATAGATTTTTAGAATTTTATAGCTTATTATTCACAAAATCGCAATAAAAAGCAATGATAAATATTCCCAATATAAAACTTATATCTCTAAAAAAGAAGTAGCATAATCGCTACTTCTTTTTGCTTTGTTTCTCATATTGTTCAAACGTATGAATTCTTTCGAAAATTGGTGGATGTGTGTATAAGAAAAACTTCACTAACGCAGGCGGATTCACTTGGCTTAAACTCGTCTTTGATAAATATTGAAACGTTTTTACACCAGATTTCCCGTCTTTCGTCATATCTAAAGCGTATTGATCTGCTGCTCGTTCTTCTATACGAGAAACATAGTTTGTTGCTGGCTGTGATGCAAAAGAGAGTACAGAAGAAATTAAGAAAAATAAAGGTAAAATTGAAAAACATGCTACTTTTGAAATTTGCAGTGTATCTCCCCATTTTCGAATACACATATTGATAATACGACTAATGAGATACATCCCTATAAACGATAGCAACACATAACTCGCAACGCCCCAATATATATGTTTCATAACATAATGCCCTATTTCATGGGCCATTATAAATAAAATCTCTTTATCTTTTAATTGCTTAAGTGTTGTATCCCACATTACAATACGAGCGTTAGGGCCAATTCCTGTTACATATGCATTTAATGCATTCGTTTTTTCCGACATATTTACTTCATATACATGTTTAGCTGGAATATCAGCTTTTTCTGCTATCGCTAAAATTTTCGTTTCTAATTCTTTATTTTTCAGCGTCGAGAAGTCATTATAAAGCGGATCAATAACGACCGGCTGTATAAATGTTAAAAAGATTGTAAATGGAACAGAGAGTGCCCATCCCGCTAGCCACCATCTCTTCGGGAATTTACGGATAAGCCATAACAGAACAGTAACTACGATTAACATAGTCGCATAACTTTCCCAAAAACCGATAACATGATCTTTTATCCAGCTTTGTGTACTTTGCGTTGAAATGCCGTAATCAACGGACACTTTTCGGCTAATCCATTGCATCGGCAGGGCAAGAACTGTTGTGAGTAGTGATAAATAAAAGAAATAAATCGCAACTTGCAGGACACTTATTTTCGTCGTTTCCTTCGACCATTTCTCAAACTTTCTTGAAACACCGAGCACAAGTACAAATAATAAAATAATCCATTCAAGAGGCGTCGCTAAAAAATACAGTAAATTTTTCACGCGCGAATAATCTTGGCTTAGCGTAAGCTCTCTCGCATTCATAAACGTTTCTGGATCTGCACTCGTTCCTTTATACATGTCCGGAATCAGTTCATGATTCCATCCAAATAAATACCAATATATAAGCAACGCAAACCCAACGTACAAAAAAAGCGACCACCCAATAACCTTCCTCACGCTATTCCCTCCTCTATGCTGCCTGTCTATTATTATTGTAAGTTCGTACATGCTAAATTAGAACAAGCTTATTATGCGAATTGCTCGCGAGCCTTTTATTTACATAAAAAAACTCTTCTACAAATAGAAGAGTTTTACCTACCTTTAGACACTTTCTTCGGTTCATACTCTGGGATAAGAAATATACTTACAACCCAACATATGAAACCAGCCCCTTTTATATAGCGTATATATTCATAGTCTTGAAAAAATAACGTCGTTACAATAAGCGTAAAAAAACCTACTAAAATTAGTACGTATCCTATTTGCTTCTTAGATAACATAACGCGCCCCCTTAAGGAAGTATATCCATTAATAAACTAAAATCTTGTAAAGAAAAAGAACTATATTTCATAATACCTTGCACAGCTAATAGTAAAATAAGACCGGTCACACACATATAATTAATGCTTTCTTCACTCTTTTTTTCAGCAACTATTCCACCGCTTATACATAATATTCCTAGCAAATGGAGTGCTAAATACATAAAGAAATAAGCTTCCTCCCAGCGAAGAATAACATTGACTGTCGTGATCAGCACTATACTAAGCAAAATCAAATAAAAAAACTTATTTGATGATATTGTTTCATTCATATAATTTTATACATCCCTTTCAAATTTAGAATTAATGATGTTTCAAAGCTATAAAGTAAATGATAGTTTTCATACTATAAAACAAAAGGAAAGCCCCCATTACTTTCTCGAATACTTTATAAACCCACATATACTTCTCTTCATTTTTTTTGAAGATGCGCTTCATCATTTCTTCTACAATTAAACCAAATATTAGTAAAACCCCTAACACAATAAGAAGAGAAATAATATTTTCTTTTAAATGAGTAATAGAAAATAAGTAATACTCTAGAAACACGATCGTATCTACTACAGGTTGCACCTAATGACAAACGCTTTTATCACACATATCTGTAAGAAACGTCGATTCTATCATGTCTTTCAATATTTTTTCAACCGTTTTCTTTATCTTACTTATCCCCCACTACGTTTGAAAAACTCTTTTCCTGCTCTACATATATAGCTGGCATTTCTTTATTCCAATATTTGCGGTTAACAAATAAAAAGATGAGTACTAAGTTTAATCCCATTATAAAAATAAGAAGCCCTGGAAAGAACGTCGTATAATTTGAGAAATCTGCAAGACTTATTATCTCTTCTTTATTTATTAAAAAAGAAGCACCGATTACAAATGCATTGTTTAACATGTGAATAGCAATTGGCATGAGTAAGCTATTTGTACGAATATATACGATTGATAGTACAACGCTAAATACTACTGCACCTAGGAAATCAACATGTAGCAACGCAAACAACATCGCTACTACAATGATCGCTATACTCGTTCCCCATTTTGCTGCAAAGCGTTGCAGTAAAAATCCCCGAAAAACAAATTCACCAATAATTGGTGCGATGAACACGACCATAATAATTTGATATACATATCCCCCTGTGCTATCAATAACCGGTTCACGTAATGCGTTCATAATAAATTCCGGTGTAATCCATGCAAAACTATACATGTACAAAATAAGATATCCATAACTAAACACGGCTAACATAAGTGCAATGTATAAAACTTGCACCAGGTTAAATGTTTCATTTTTATTAATAAATAATGAAAAGGAAACACGGTGTTTTCTATACTCAAAAAAAATCCATGTAATCGGAAAGATATAGAATATAAGAATATTTATAAAAGTAGAATTTTGCATATGAAATGTATTTTCTATCAATTCATTACTGACTCTTGCAACTAAAGTTAATAGTGCAAATACAATTAAAAAATACCTAACTCGCATCGTTTGAAACGGATTCACACTCATCTCCTCCCCTATGTTACTTTTATCATATCATTTGATTCTTAATTTTTTGAGAAAGAAAACCTTAAAATTTCCTTAAAAATTCCATAAGTTACCGAAAGATGATATGATATTCGAGGAAATTAGGAGGGATTTTTATGTATGAAGCAAATATTTTGCTCGTTGATGATGAAACAGCAATTTTACAATTACTAACTACCATTCTTGAAAAAGAAGGTTTTTCTCATATTACAACTGCAACATCGGCTGAAGTAGCTTTATCTCTCACGCAGCAAAATGAATACGATTTAATTATTTTAGATGTCATGCTTCCTGGACAATCTGGTTTTGATATTTGTCCAATCATTCGCCAGAAAACAGATTGCCCGATCTTCTTCCTCACAGCTAAAACATCTGATTTAGATAAAATATCTGGATTTTCACACGGTGCAGATGATTATATTACGAAGCCATTTAATCCACTTGAAGTAGTAGCTCGTATGAAAGCACAACTCCGAAGACATATGAAACAAGCAGTACCACACGAACAAAAAGCACAATCCAGTTCCTTTGGTAGATTTGAAATTGATCGATATTCCGCAGAGCTTACAGTAAATGGACATGTTGTCGAATGTTCCGCCCAGCTATTTCAGCTATTACTCTTCTTTTGCGAGAATCCGAATTACGTATTTTCGAAAGAAGAAATATACGAGAAAGTTTGGGGAGCACCTGCCTATAATGGCGATGATAATACCGTTATGGTCCACATTCGAAAACTACGTGAAAAAATTGAACAAGACCCAAGTAAACCAGAATATATAAAAACCGTTCGCGGACTTGGCTATAAGTTCCTTACAAAGTAGGGTGACGATATGAACTTTAATAAACGACTTATTATTCAGTTTATCATGCAACACGTATTTGTTTTAGTTACATTACTGATTGCTGTAGTAGCGGCTTTCACGTATTTAATTTTTCTTGTTACGAGTACTTCATACGAACCGAATATTCCAGATGCTGATAATTTTATGATTTCAAGATATATCTCTTCAGAAGATGGCGATATTTCGTTAAAAGCTGAAGTAAAAGACTTAATTAAAGAAAAAAATGATTGGATTCAAGTTGTAGAGGAAAATGGAAAAGTTCTCTATCACTTTAATACGCCGAGTGACGTACCGACATCTTATACGAAAACATTTTTATTCTCGTATATACAGAATCATATAGAAAGCCCTTATACATTTACATATTGGGAAATTGAACTAGAAGAAAAGAACGTACTTGTTATATACGGCGGTATGTTAAAAAGCAATGTATTACTGAAAACAATCCAGAAAGAGCACCCGTCTGTATCTACGGATTCGTTCACATTAACAGAAGAAGAAAAACAGTTACTTTCTAAAGAAAAAGCAGCACTTCAAATCTTTAATAGTGATGGCGAAGAAGTATTCTCCTATCCAGATGGAAAGAAAAAAACGTTTTCTGTCATACAAGCTGCTCTTAGCGAAAAGGAACCGTGGAATCATAAAGAAAACACGTCTAGCTTTTACGACACAAATAGCAATCATCTTCTTGTTGTAACTGCCAAAAATGAGTACTACTATCCAGATGATGAAATAGACGATGTATTTACTAAAAAGTTTCTAATCGGATGCGGATTAATCCTTCTTATCGTATTTGTTTATTTAGTCATTCTTTCTATTTGGTACGGTAATAAATTTGGAAAACCGTTACTCCATGCGATGCGCTGGCTTAAAAACATCGCTGGTGGAAAGTACGAAGAACCTGTTAGTAAAAAAGGGAAACCTGTCAGGTTCCGGCAATCTGGTAAAGAAAAATGGTCATTCCGCTTATTTAGTGATGTGACAAATTCACTAGAGCACCTTTCTATTACACTCAAAAAAAATGATGCGATGAGGCAAGTACTGCAGCAAACACGTGAAGAATGGATTACCGGTCTAACGCACGATTTAAAAACGCCACTTAGCTCTATTTATGGCTACGCATTATTACTAGAATCAAAGCAGTACAACTGGACTGATCGTGACATTCAACAATTCGGCAGCGTTATGAAAGAGAAATCGCAATATATGACGACATTAATTGATGACTTAAGCTTAACGTATCAATTAAAAAATAACAGTCTTCCTGCGCAGCACGTAAACATTGAAATGAATCAATTCGTTCAAAAAGTATTATTACAATTTATTAATAACCCAACACTTCAAAATCAAAATATTGAATTCGTACCAAGCTCAAACAAAATTCAATATTTCATTGAAGAAAAATGGTTCCAGCGTATTATCGAAAACTTACTCGTAAACGCTGTAAAACATAATAATGAAACGACAAACGTCATCGTAAAACTTTCGCAAAACGCTACTTCATTTACACTATCTATTTCAGATAATGGAAAAGGAATGGATGATAAAACGAAAGAGCTTCTATTTGAGCGATATTACAGAGGAACAAATACAGAAGAAAGCAACATCGGAACTGGACTTGGCCTCGCTATTACAAAACAGCTCGTTCATGCTCATAACGGAACAATTTCTATTGACAGCGAACTCGGAAAAGGAACGACAATTATACTTGTGTTTCCGTTTCATTCGTAGGAAAGGCGCTATGTGGCGTCTTTTCTTTTTTCTTTTCTAGGAGAATTCATCGGTAAATGAAATTATGTTACTCGCCTTTTATTCTTGCTTATTGCGATAGTTCAGCGGTACACGAAATTATATCAGCGATTTTTTGAATATATCGGCGTAACTCAAAATATATCAGCGATTTTTTGAATATATCAGCGCAACTCGAATTATATCAGCGATTTTCAAGATATATCGATTTGTCGACAAAAACCAACAATACCAGTCTACTTCTCCTACTATACAAAGTAAAAATAAAACTATTAACAAATACATTTCTAAACTGTTATACTATAAATAGAAGTATAAACTAACTAAGTTTTGCATAAAATGAAGTAGACGAGGTGCTTCCAACACCCCGTCACTGCAACTAATTACCGCAAGGTGGAAGGTTGCAACTAAAGCTTATTTGCGCTTAGAAGACTTCCCACGCTTCGCAGGCAGACGGGTGGTCTTCTTTTTGCGCCTTTTTGTCGTTAATTTCTTAAATCCCATAACTATACCTTCTCTAGCTATAGTTTTTGTGATTTCCAACAAAATTTGCAAAAGAAATTCCATACGATTACACCTCCTTTCTCCACAAAATGAAGAAAGGGCATAACCTTCCACCCGCAATATTTAATTGCTACTTTATTTTATCATTTTTAAATGTATTACAGATGAGGCAATACAAATTTAACAATCCACTCGTAAAAATAACCTTTCACAACTCACTATGAAAGGTCATCTCCATATTTTAGTTATTTCCCTACCAACACAAACACATTCTAATTTTTGAACCTCTTTCCTTTTCCCTATTTATAAAAAAGCGAACCATCTCCCAATGATTCGCTCTTATCCTATTATTTCTTCTTCACTGGTATCCAAAGTTCAATTTGAGCGAACTCACTTTTATCCGCATGGGAACGCTCATCGTATAGTTCAAATTCATTAACGCCACAATGTTCGTATCCTGAATGCGGGAACCATTCTGAGAATACTGCATTCCACGTTTGGTGAATAGACGATACCATTTCTTCATGAGGAACTTTCGGCGTTGTAAATACAGCATATGTCGCTGCTGGGAAAGTACGCTTCGCAACTTCATTTGGCACATTTTCAAACCCTGTAACTTCCATTCCGATAATATAAGTGAAGTCGCCTGTTTCTAAATTAAAATCAGTACATAATCCAAGCTCTACCCATTGGCTCGTATCTTTACGATTCGGAATCGTTGTTCCAAGATCTTTCTGTAAATATTCTTGCCAAAATGCTGGGATGTCTTGATGGTTTTTCCCTTCTTTACTTGTCGTCTTCAGTTCATAGCCCGCCATTAAAAATTCTGGTTTATTTACAATACGATATTCCATTTGTATGCCTCCTAAATACGGATTTAATTTTCTTTGTTTTACATTCACGCTGCAATACATTGGTGTTTCAATTTCTTGTTTTCGATATTCACTCGGTGTCATTTGAAATATTTTTTTAAAGGCTCTCGTGAACGTTTCGTGAGATTGAAAGCCATGCTCAAATGCGATATCAATAACTTTTTCATCCGTATGAGAAAGTTGATAAGCTGCCCGGGCTAACCTCCTCTTTCGAACATACTCCATTACTGTATCACCTACTAACGCCTGAAATACACGATGAAAATGCGACTCAGAAAAACCTGCAATGCGTGCTAAATTACGCAGCGTCTGTTTTTCCATTACATCTTCCTCAATATAATCAATTGACCTTTGAATTTGTGTTTCATAGCTTTCCATCTCTGTTCACCCGCCTTATATGTATTATGATAAAAGAGAATCCTATCCAATTCTTGACGTTTTTTACTATATTTTTAAAAACAAATGTAACTTTTTTATATGTATTTCGTTGTTATGTATGAAGGGAGGGAAATGTAGTGAAACGCAAACAATCATTAGAAGACATTTACTCCAAGCATATGCAAGATTCACTTTATTTCGCTATCTTCTCTCCCTAACCGGAGATTCCCACTATGCGGAAGATCTCATGCAAGAAACCTTTTACCGAATGCTCGTCCATATTGACTATTATAAAGGAGAAGAAATTAGGCCGTGGTTATTTACAATTGCCTACAACGCCTTTATTGATTGGTATCGAAAAGAAAAAAGATATAAAACAACGACAGTTGAAGAATTCCATTTACCGAACATACCAAGTACAGAGCACTCTTATTTCGTAAAACATGAAATTGCTAGTTGGTTAGACAGTTTATCTTCTCTTCCCCTTGAAAGACGAAATGTGCTACTACTACTACGAGATTACTACGGATTCTCGTATAAGGAAATAGCAGAAATGACCGGTCTCTCACTAGCGAAAGTAAAAATCGAATTATACAGGGGACGAAAAGAAACGAAAAGCATAAAGGAGTGATCAGGATGGGTTGTACAGAGTTTAAAAAACTATGGGGGAAGTACGAAAACGGAACGCTCACGCATGATGAACAAGTGCAATTAGAAAGTCATATTGAAACATGTGAAAAGTGTGAAGCTTACTTAGATGAGTTACTTTCGAAGAGTGAACCGATAAAGAAAAGACTACCACCACAAAATTTTAAAATCCCGTTTTGGAAAATAAAATGGAAACAGCGTTGGCAAACCGTTAGTTTTGTCCTCGCTGTTTGTATAGCAATCTATTTTGTTGGTCATTTTGCATCTTCCTTTTACTTCTATTCGAATAATATGAAAAACTTTTCTGAAGTAAATGAGATTCCAGCACTCGCACTAGAAGCGACAATGCCAAATAGTCGTTCCACTGGAGGAAGTACGAAGGTTAAACCCTTTTTCCGTACAGAAAATGAAATGAATTTAGTTAAAACTGTCGGCAAAGAAGAATTTCCAATTGGTACAGTAACAATGAGTAGTTTCTTATCATCTGTAACTGCCACAAATCAATCTTGGGCAAACAGAGCCTATTCAAAAAAAGTTTCCTTTGTTCATCCCAAAATCAAGGAAGAAGCTTCTTTGAAAGAATCATCTAAAAAAGTTTGGGATACACTTGGAAAGATACATGAGGGGACTGTTGCAGAAGTAGCGATATCCTTCGATAAAGTTTACACTTTACAAGAAGTAGAATCCATTCTATATAGCGCATTTGAAGCACAAGAAATGCCGCCAATTCCTGTATGGTACGCTTTAGACACAGGACAAGAAAGAATAAATGAAGAAAATTTTCTCTTGCATAGCGGAGAAATTATCGGATTTCGAGAACATATAAATCTTCCTGAAGATGAAACAAAAAAACTACACACAAAAGAAGATGAAGTAATCGAAATGATGCGTATTCTTTCGATAAATAAAGAAACTGTAAGTAAAACGACTTGGATTCCTGAAAAAGTGCTGAATTTAGATAAGCGCTATCAGTATGTAAAAGATAACGGCGTCAAAGTATACGGCATGGTCATTACTGGCCCGTCGAAAGAGTTATTAAAATTACAAAACTCGCCGCACGTTCGTTATGCGACTCTTGGAGATATTGAGATTTGGAATTGGTTTGATTATTAATGAGAAAAAGGAGCGCATCTAGGAGTGATGCTCTCCTTTTTAATCCGAAATCACTTTCACATACATCCCTCTCACCGCTTTTTCATAAGCAATTTCGCTCATCTGTCTTATTTTTTCCGACACAGCAGACGATGGAACAACTTCACCTTCACGAAATAATGGAGGATCAATGAGACGGACTTTATTTTTCTGATACAAATCATAATCGTTTCTATCTTCTTTTACGTTTACATTCGGATGAACTTTGCTTAATAAAGCATGTACTTCTGGATCATTACATTGCTGCAATTTCGAAATAAGCTCATCATCTTCAAGAAGAAAGTCATCTGCATGAATAATCCTTTTATGAAGAGCTAACTTTAACGTTTTCGCTAACATGTCGTTTCCGTAAATATTCATTGGCTTCATAAAGAAATCAATTACTTCTTTGTAATACGTTTCTGTAAACCATTCTGCCATTTCGACACTTTGAAGAACCATTTTCCCATCTACAGCAATGACATCCTCTAAAAAACTGTGAACTTCTTCTAAAGAAACATACCCATATGTATACATATCTCGTAACGTATAATCCACTCTGTCTGCACATAATTCTGGTGCTGACCTTTCGAGTAACGTCCATTTCGAATCATCTAATAAAATATCTTCATAGTTATAACCATACTTCGAAAGAATCGCTGGAATTTCTGAGTTTTTCACGACGGAACTAAATATCTCTTCATGATAACTTTCACCCTCATTATGAAAAACGTAATCAATCACGTGTGAAAAAGCAGTATGTGATACGTCATGCAGTAAACCTGCAATTTGTTCTTCTACTGAACCACCAAGTTTCTTAATTAACAACATAACGCCAACTGAATGATCAAAGCGCGTTACATTTCATTTCTCATTTATTAAGTAGCTTGCACCATTTTGATGAATACCTTTTAGTCTTTGTACAGACTTACTTACAATTAATTCTTCTAACACTTGATCCACTTCAAATTCTCCGTATAGTACATCTGATATAATCACTTGTGATCCCCCTTCATTTCAGCTGCTTCTTATAATCGTAACTCTTTTATGAAATCGACGCCAACTTAAATTATAAATCTAAATATATTTATATAAAATTATAAATGTTTTATATTATACATGTCTGTTATTTCTTTTAACTCATTTATTTTTATTGAGCGCTCCTTATGTGGAGCCTTTTTTATTGAAAAAATAGAGAGCAATTCGCTCTCTATTTTATACACCTATTCAAACGTAACTTCCACCTGTACAATCTCTGATCTACTTCCAAGTCTAAGCGGTGGTCCCCAGAATCCGAAACCAGAAGAAACAATCGCGTGGAATGCACCTTTTTGTGCGTATCCCCAGTCTAGTTCGTACATTCTTCTCGTTACAATATGATTCGGCGCCATTTGTCCGCGGTGCGTGTGGCCGGATAGTAGTAAATCGACGCCAGCCTCCGCTGCTTGTTTCAACTCGAATGGTTGGTGATCCATTGCAATTACTGGCATAGATTTATTTACCGTACTCATTAAATTTTCAAAGCTTTGGCGATCTCGCTCTGTTTTATCTCTTCTTCCAACGAGATAAAAATGATCTTCAATTGTAATTACTTCATCTAACAGAATACGAATATCAATCTTATCCATCTCTTGTAAAAATTCAGGAACCGCTCGTCCGTAATATTCGTGGTTTCCTAACACACCATATACGCCTAGTGGAGCTTTCATTTGTTTCATAATTGGTCCCATATTTTTTTGAATGAACACACCTGGATGATCATCGATAATATCACCTGGCAGTAAAATAATATCAGGCTCCATCTCATTTACATGACGGACAAGTCTTTTTAAATGCGAAACACCGGATAATTTACCGAAATGCATATCAGAAGCCATCGCAATGCGTAAGCTTTTACGTCCCTCTACTTTTTTCGGTATGTGCACCTCGTACTTTCTAACTACTGGGCTATATGCGTTGAATACCCCATATGCAAAAATAAAGATAAACGCAAGTAACACGGCCGTTCCTGTCCAAATAATTGCCGCTTCTTTCTCCACTGAAAACTGTAAAAGAAAGACCGTAATATTTGCTAACGGCAACAGCATAAGCGCATATTGTATGACCGCAAACCAAATCGAACCTATCGTTCGTAGAAATGGCAGAAACTTAAACACTTGCACGAGAATGTACGCATATGAAATAAATCCGACTACGAAAGCGTAATATCCCCAAGATTCCCAGCCAAATACCGCATGAAGCCACACCCAACCGTTCCAGCCGATGTAAAACATGAGTAGTGTGTATACAATTAACATAGTAAATATATTGAAATAACGAAGATTTTTCACAGTCAGCCTCCTTCTTGATTTCTTCTATTATATCTTGTTATGCACGTTTAACGTAAATATTAAGCGCAGCAATCTTCACAATAAAAACCTCTAACTGCTAGATGCAAATCTAACAATTAGAGGTGCAATTCAAAACAAAATTACTTTTACAGATTTTCTTTATAGAAACTTGTAATCCTCTTGCATAAAAACGGACATTTCTCTTCGTAACTGATATATATAAAACCACCCTTACTTTATTATAAATTTACACTTGTGAGAGTTAATACTCACGTGTATATTTACAATAAAACGAGCAACCACTTGTTTCAATGACCATATTTACGCATTCGGGTGATAATACACACATAACGAAATATATGTATCAATAACGGAGGAACATCATATGGAGAAAATCGATAGAAGAATTATAAAATCACAAAACGCCATTCAATCCGCATTTATTGAAATGTTAATTGAAGATGGCTTTGACGAAATTACAGTAAAAAACATTACAGAAAAAGCGAACATCGGAAGAAAAACTTTTTACTTACACTATCTAGATAAGTACAATTTATTAGATAAAATTGTCGACGACCATTTAAATCAATTAAGAGAAATATGCGATATAAAACAAACAAAAGGCTATATAGAAGGAACTGTCATATGGTTTGAATACTTCAAAGAACACAAACCATTTTTCGCATCGTTATTTAGAAGCAACAGCACATTATCATTTCAGAAAAAGTTCCTAACGTTCATCATGGGTGAACTAGAAAAAAAATTAAACACAAATACGTCAGTAAATAAAAACATTGATACACACATCGTTTTAAAATTTTTAGGAACAGCTGTAATGGGCATTTTGGAATCTTACGTGTTGGATGAAATTGATAATGATGTTGAGTACGTTGCGACGCAAGTTGGTGAGTTGATGAAGAGGAATATATAACAATGCAAAAAGGAAAATTTGAAGTTCAAATTTCCCTTTTTTATTTATGCTAAATCTAGTATACGTTTTAATTTATTTCTTCAACTTATCCGTCTTCGCAATAAATTGCGCTGCTTCCGCACGACTTACCGCTTTATCTGGCGCCCAGCCCTTATCTGTTCCAATTGAAATGTTTTCTTGGATTAAAATATTGGCATACTTCGCACCCCAATGATTGTTTAAGTCAGCAAATTCTTTCGGTAGTTTTATATTTTCATTTCTTTCTAATTTATATGCATTTACTAGCATAGAAGCCATTGATGCACGGTTAATTAACCCGCTCGGATTAAAGTTACCCCTCTCATCACCTTTTACAATACCTGCTTTTTCCACAGCAGCAATGTATGGAGTTGCCCAGTGATTTTGTGCATCAGGGAATGATGGCTTTGCATCTTTCTTAATTTCTAACCGTAAAACAGTTGCTAATATTTTTGCAGCTGAACTACGATCGATATTTTCAGCCGGAGCAAATGTACCGTCTGGCTTACCGTGCACTGCTTCTTTATCTACTAAATATTGAACTGACTCTTGTGCCCAAGTCGGGACATCTGAGAATTTAGGTTTCTGTTCAATTGCACTTGCATCGATTTCAAACTGCAGTTGATATTTATGATCATATTTAATTGCTGGAATTAATATATGCATTTGCATATTATATTTTTTCGAGAACTCACCCATTTCAAATTGAACAACTTTCGTACCGTTATTCGCTTTATCTTCGGAGATTACTTTTACATCATGGAATGTCCCTATTTTATTTGGATCTTCTACTCTAAGATACTGAAAATAGCTACTATCTTGAACTGTTAATGTAACAATTTTTTTATCACCTTGAATCGTTACTTTTGGATTTTTTAAATATGTAGACGCAACTGATGTATCATTCGTTTGATCTTTATAAGTCTTTAAAATAACGTCATACGTGCCTTCCGCTAGTTTGCTATTTGCTTTCATTTCTACTGCCGCTTCTGCTTTCGCAATCGGTGCCATAATACCACTGAATGGAACTGCTAAAGTTGCTGCTATAACGAACGCATTAACATATTTTTTCTTAATCATTATCAATACGACATCTCCTTTTATATGAATATACCCAACATAACTATCATATTGATAATGATTATCAATATCGAATAAAATTAATAATACTATTTCCTACATAAGTACGCCTTCCGCTCGTTTTTAAAAAGTAAATAATGCGCCGTGTGAACTTTTCTTTCCAAATAATCAATAGAATACGAGCTTGATGGATCCACTAAATCACCTATCGCACCTGAAAGATGATCGATTACTTGCTGCAAAATTTCTAAGTTTTTCTTTTCACTTTCAGCGTTCATTTCATCCATAATGTCACAAATAAGGTATTGAACTCTCCGTAAACGTAATTCCTTTTGCTCCACATATATCTCCTCCTTATTAGTCATATTACGGTTTAAATATATGGGGCTATAGCTTAACCAATTCTAAAAAATACAAAGGCAACCACCTTCATAAAGATGGTTGCCCCCCATTTTTAAACTTGCATCGCTTTCTCTTTTAACGCTCTTCTTAACAATTTACCTGTCGTATTCTTTGGTAATTCTGTTAAAAACTCGATACTCTTTGGTACTTTATATTTTGCTAAATGTAATGTGCAATAATGCATAAGTTCCTCTTCTGTTACGTTAGCTTGTTTCAAAACGACGTATGCTCGTACTGCTTCTCCTAAGTTTTCATCAGGAACGCCAATTACGACAACTTCTGCTACAGATTCGTGTGTATACAATACTTCCTCTACTTCACGAGGGTATACGTTATAACCGCCAACTAAGACGATATCTTTTTTACGATCAACGATATAGAAGTAACCTTCTTCATCCATTTTCGCTAAGTCACCTGTATACAGCCAACCATCTTTCAATGTCGCTGCTGTATCTTCTGGCGCGTTATAGTATCCTTTCATAACGTTAGGCCCGCGAACAATTAATTCACCGACTGCGCCAACAGGTACTTCTTCCCCAAGTTCGTTCACAATTTTATTTTCTACATGCCAAATATTTGTACCGATCGACCCAGGTTTACGCGGACGATCTAGTGGGTTAAAACAAGTAACCGGTGATGCTTCTGATAAACCGTACCCTTCTGAAACGATTACGTCAAAACGTTTTTCAAAGTTTTGCAGAAGAGCAACAGGCATTGATGCACCACCTGAAATACAAAGGCGAAGCGTCTTCACATCTTCTGCGCTTGCTTCTTCAAATAAATATAAATAATTGTACATTGTCGGTACACCAGCAAAAATTGTTGGTCCGTACGTGCGACAAATACGGAATACTTCTTTCGGACTAAATTTCGGTAACATTAAAATAGTTGCTCCGTTCACAATCGGTGCATTTACCGCCACTGTTAAGCAAAATACATGGAACATTGGCAAAGCCGCAACGACGCGATCATCAGCAGTATATTGTAAATACGACGCCACATCGCTCGCATTACTATATAAGTTTTTATGTGTTAACATCGCACCTTTCGGTTTTCCAGTTGTACCTGAAGTGTATAGAATAACCGCTACATCTTCTTCATCTAATTCTGGGCCTTCAAAAGTTAAATCTCCAGCCCCTATCATTCTCGTAAACGTTTTCATTTTTTCGGTTTCTGTATAGTTAAAATCTGATGAGGTTTCGCATATGATGATGTTTTCAAGTGAAGGAAGTCTTGTTGTAAGAGATTGTATAACAGGTAGAAGGACGTCGAGTACGATGATTGTTTTTACATCTCCATTTTGTAAAATATAATGCATTTCGTCTGCTGTATAAATTGGATTAACTGGAATAACAGTTGCTCCAGCTTTCATTGTTCCGTATAAACCGACCAAAAAATGTGGTGAATTTCCAACAACTAATGCGACATTGTCCCCTTTTCCAATGCCCATTTCTGCTAAATTGCTAGAAAACCTTGTGACCATTTTGTTTAATTGGTCATATGAGACCGACTGATCCATAAATATATAAGCCGGTTTATCCCCCTTCTTTTTCGCCGTTTCAGCCAAAGATTGAACGAGATTCACACAAACCCCACCTTTATAAAATTTAGAATATTTAAAAATTCTAAATTAATTATATTAAAAGAAAATTAAAGTAGCAAGTGATATTCCATTAACTGCATATACAAGGATCACCTCCTGTTGATTCACTTTAGAAAAATAAGGGAATTCTATTCGCCTACACATTATGAAACTAAGGCTAAAATCATTTCAGGATAATATGCACTCATCTTTTCACTAAGTTTTTCTAGTTCCTTTTTATTCAAGCTCGTATGCTCCCCATACAAGTTGATTGCATCCGCTCCGTGTTCATGAAAAAACAATGTTACATATAATGTCGGTAACCCGGTATTGGCCTCATCTATTGACAAGACAAGATCTGGCGTTTTATTCATCGTACTAAAAGCTTCATTTCTTTTCCATTTTTTATTTTGAAACATAGTTTGTATATCAGCTATCTTTCGTTTATTATCCGTATGCGTAAAGTATATAACATTATCCTTCCCTGGCTTTCCAATCGATAAAAGTGTGCGACTTGAGGAAGTTTCATCGTTACAAGCTGTCATTCCGATGACGAAGCTGAGCAGTAATGCAACGTACATTAGCCTTCTCATTTCAATCCGCCTCCTTTTGAATATATATATTCCTTTATGAGAGGCAAATGTCCTGTGATTTTATGATGAGTGAAATTATATCGGCGATTTTTAAAATATATCGACTTACCGATAAAACGTGACAATCTACGCAAAAATAAGGGAGGCTGCCCGTTACGGCAGCCTCCCTTATTTTTAGAAGAATAAATGTAAGAAATCTTCTGTTGTAATATTACCGAAGTAGCGTTTGATATCTACATCTTCTAAAGCTACAGTGAATGCATCTTTATCAAACTGTACGCCTGTTAGACGCTCTTCAATGTCATGCACATCTAGTGATCCGAAGAAGTCACCGTAAATTTTACATTCTGTTACTGTTCCTTTTTTCACTTCAAGACGAACGTCAACTTGTCCAACTGGGAAGCGGTGTGAATGTTGTAAGTTGAACTTCGGAGATTTTCCGTAGTTCCAATCCCAATTTTGGTAACGTTCTTCAGAAAGCTTATGGATTTCTTTCCAATCATTTTCTGTTAATTCATACGTCGGAATTTCTGTTTCCCCTTCGAAAATTGTTTCTAGAAGAAGTTGTCTAAACTCTTCTGTCGTCATTTTTTCATTTAAGAATTCTGTAATGTTCGCAACGCGGCTACGGATTGATTTGATTCCTTTTGATTGAATCTTATCCATTTTTACTTTTAACGCTGATACGACGTGATCGATTTCAGAGTCAAATAGTAACGTACCGTGACTGAACATACGACCTTTCGTTGAGAACTGCGCGTTACCTGAAATTTTTCTGCCTTCAGCTAAAATGTCGTTACGACCACTTAGTTCTGCATTTACACCTAATTTACCAAGCGCTTTCGTTACAGGTTCTGTGAATTTTTTGAAGTTGCTGAAACTGTCGCCATCATCTTTCGTAATAAAGCTGAAGTTTAAGTTTCCTAAATCGTGATATACTGCACCTCCGCCTGATAGACGACGAACGACATGAATTCCTTGTTCTTTTACGTAATCTGCATTAATTTCTTCTACTGTGTTTTGGTTTTTACCAATGATAATGGAAGGTTCGTTAATGTAGAACAGTAAATATGTTTCGTTAATATCTAAATTCTTCACACAATATTCTTCAATTGCTAAGTTTATTCTAGGATCTGTAATCCCTTTATTATCAATAAATAACATCGTATCACCTCATGAGTTCCAAATGTAACCACTATGCGCTAGCGTAATATGGCCACTGAAAATTTGTTTTGCTTCTGTTACTAAATCAGATGTGTTTCCTGTATGCGGTAAGTGCGTTAATAAAAGTTCTTTTACATTCGCATCTTTCGCAATACTTGCCACTTCTGTACTATTCATATGCCCTGCTTTTGCAGCCTCTTGATGTGCATACATATTACACTCACAAATGAAAAGATTAGCATCTTTTGTGAATGGAATGAATTCAGGAATATAACTTGAATCAGCGCTATATACTACAGCGTCACTACCAGCTGTAATACGCATCGCAAAGCATGTAACAGGATGAACAGTTTTTAAGAATGAAATCGAGAACGGTCCAATTTGAAGTGTTTCTTCTGGATTGTACGCGATTCCTTTCGTATGTGGTTCATGCGTTAAAAAATGGAATCCATTCTCGTCAAACGTATGACCGTATATTGGTAATTCCGGTAGTTGTCCCTTTGTCGCGCTCATAATTAATCTCGCATATTGCAATACCCCAATGTCTGCAACATGATCGTGATGATAGTGTGACAGTACAACTGCATCTATATCAGATGGTGTTATATATTTTTGAAGCTGTGCTAGTACACCACTACCACAGTCTACAAGTAAACGAAAACCATCGTGTTCAAACAAATACCCCGACGTTGCTTCTCCCGCTTCTGGAAAGCCGCCCCAAAAGCCGACAACAGTCATTTTCATATGTATCCATCCTTTCTAAAACCGAGTAGGAATGCATGTTTCACTTACATTCTACATTGTTAACTATAATCCATTTCCTAAACTTTTTCATTATTTTTCACTTTTGTTATAAAACAGTTATTGACTTTTGTTTTTTGTACTAATACAATGATAGTAAGAAATGGAAATGGAGGGATTGACATGATCGATCAACCAATGGAGTTTTTCAGAAATTTACCGACGAAAACTTGTGCACATTGCGGGAAAGAAATTGATGAGCAGCACGAAGCATACCATAACAAATGTGACGATTGCGTTCACGAAGAATAGTAGTTTGTGAACATAAAAAAACCTAGCAGACATAGTCTACTAGGCTAATAACATCGTATCCTTCATCGTTGAACCTTTCACCAAGAGCTCCAGTTCAAACTCATACAATTCTTTTTTTCGATAATTTTTCGTATGGATTTTATCCATCATCAGGTCGACAACTTTTCGGGCCATCTCATCGATTGGCTGTTCAATTGTCGTAATACCTGGCTCTGTAATCTGTGATAAAATTTGATTATCAAAACCGATAACAGCGAGATCATCTGGAATGCTCCAGTCATGGCGTTTCGCCTCTGAAATAATTCCAGCTGCAACCTCGTCGCCTCCTGCCAAAATCGCGGTAGGATTTTTTTTGTCCTTTAATACTTCATGGAATATTCTCTTTCCATCGTCCCAAGAGAAAGCGTTTTCAAGAAAATCGATCGCTTCTACTTGGCGGCTCTTCTCAGTTATTGCACGTAAAAAGCCCATTTTTCGCTGCTGGCTAACCACTTTGGTTTCGTTACCACGGCAAAAAATAAGATTACGATATCCTTGTTCTAACACATGCTTAGCAGCTATGTATGCTCCTTGCGCATGATCAAACTTCACTGTTGGAACATTTGCTTCCTCAATATATTCATTACATAACACGATTGGACCGTGCTGTAAGTATGGCTCTACATCTTCCCACGGATTTTCTAGTGAACATAGAATAATCCCATCTACTTGTTTCGTAGATAATAATTGTAAATACTCCATCTCTTTTTCCGGTAAATATCTTGTTTGACAAATAATCAGTTTATATTTATGTTCAGAAGCAGCAATCTCGATTGCTTCAATAAATCTACTGAAGAAAGGATTTGTAATCCTTGGAACTAGCACCGCAATTGTTTCCGTCTTTTGTTTACGAAGCCTTCTCGCCGCAGAATTAGGAACGAAACCTAAATGCTTCATTGCTAATTGAACCCTTTTTTTCTTCTCATCTGAAACATATGGATGATTATTAATCACCCTAGAAACCGTTGTCCTTGATAACCCCGCTAATTTCGCCACGTCCTCTATAGTCGACACGAAATCCTCCCCCTTTTCATGAAAACGTTTTCTTAAACTGATTATATAGTATATTATTGGAAACTGCAATATGGGTTGTTATGATTTTACTATATTAATATTATACATAGGGAAAAGTCTGTTAATGGGAGGGGAAAACATACTGCTTTTAGAAGTTTATAGTAAGCATATTTATAAAAATTTGAAGGTGATATTTCATGAATCGGACAGATCGTTTATTAGCTATATTAATTGAATTACAAAGAAAACAAACTGTTACAGCAAAAAGCTTAGCTGAGAAATTTGAGACAAGTATAAGAACGATTTATCGAGATATGGATGCACTTAACGAATCGGGTGTTCCAATCTATTCAATGCCTGGCCACGGTTATTCCTTAATGGATGGCTATTTCTTGCCCCCCATTCAACTTACGCCTGAAGAGGCTGTTACTCTTTTACTAGGCGGTGATTATATCGAGAAAACTTTCACTTCTTCTTTTTCTGCACATGCACAATCAGCAAAAGAGAAACTTGAAATTGTCCTCCCTGCTGATCAAAAAAAGAAAGCTTGGGAATTACGAGAAACTTTCCGTTTCCTTTCTCCAATATTTTCACACAAACTACCTGAACAAGAAAAACTTGAAAACCAGCTTATCCTGTTGCAAGAATCTATTCAAAAAGAACAAGTTATCTCTTTTTCTTATCGTAAAGCGAGGGAAACTACAAAAATGCAGCGGACCGTTTATCCTTACGGTTTAGTCAATATTTCGGGAATTTGGTACATCGTTGCACATTGCTTACTTCGAAAACAAATACGTAATTTTCGTTTAGATCGTATGGAGGAATTACAGCAAGATCAAGAATTCTTTACAAAACCGAAAGACTTTTCTTTACAAAACTACAAACCTGAAAGCAATCGCACTGTTATGATTCATTTATTGTTTCCATCTCATATTGCACATAAGATTATTGAATCCCGCTACTTTTTTATAGATTCATACGAACATAACGACAATGGCTTTCATGTCTTGTTGAAATCAAGAAACATAGACGAAGTGTTTCAATGGGTATTGAGCTGGGGAAGCCAAGTACAAGTACTTGAGCCAAAAATTCTTTCTGAGAAAATCCGTGATGAAGCAAAAAAAATGTTAAAACTCTAATTTCACTACTGACATAATGTTGTCAGTAGCCCTCCTTTATAGTAGGTATTAACAAATACATTTTCATAAAAAGGAGTTAGTGGTATGAAGAAATTTGAGGAATTAGCAGAGTATTACATAGAAGAATTAGAAAGGTACTCTATAAAACAATTTAGGACGAAGCCGTCTAGCGAAGAATGGTCTCTTGGTCAAATGTATAATCATTTAATTGCCTCTACATATATGCAGTTAGATGCAATCGCGAAATGTAAAACTGAAACACCATCAGCAACTAACAAGAAAACGGATATGGGTGAGAAAGTATATAAACTTGGTGCTTTCCCGGATATACAAATCAAAGTACCAAATCATCCTGGATATACACCTGAAAATCCCTCTAATAAAGAAGAAATACAAAAGCGTATTCTGGAATTAATTACAGTTGTTAACGAAATTGAGCCAATACTTTCTTCTATTCCAAGTGATTGTAAAGTCGAACATCCTGGGCTCGGTTACTTACATGCAGCAGAATGGTTCCAACTTATTTCTATGCATTTTGCACATCATTTACGTCAGAAAAATCGACTGGAACTTAAGGTTTGCTAAGTGTAAACATTCCACTAAAAAGAGACTGCCAATATTGGCAGTCTCTTCACTAAAATGTTGACTGACTATACCGTTATTTATAAAGTTCCGTATCTAGGCATGTTACTTGCTAGTAATGGAAGACTCTTTTTTAGTCAATATAAAACCCCATCAATACATCATCCCCATATGATCCATCTTCATATTTAATTTGCTTTCTTTGTCTTCCTTCTTCTACAAATCCCATACGTTTGTATACCTTAATCGCCCTATCATTAATAGAAACTACGCCTAAGCAAATTTTCTCTAAACCTTTCTGCTCTTTAGCCCAACGAATAAGAAATTCAATTAACTTCGTACCAATGCCTTGATTACAGTACGCCTCCTTAATTCCCATTCCCATTGTGCCTGCATGTCGTAAGCGTTCTAGTTCATATCGATTGAAAATCAAAAAGCCGACCACCTTATTATCTACTTCATAAACTATGTAAAGATTGCCTTTCTCATTACTTCTCCGTATCTTTTCTCTTTCTGCATTACTATCATTTGGTAATTTCTTTGGAGATACTATGAAAAACTTTGTAGTAGTTTCCGATAATATAATTTCTTTTCTAATATTCATAATTGCTTCCGCATCAGTCTCTTTTGCTAATCGTATCACTAGAATCACCTCGTACCCTTTTCTAAAAACTACAAAGAAGAATAGATAACGTGAGGATTCCCTCTAATTCATTATTTTAACTCCTCCCACTTTGCCCACACTTCTCTCCCATTTATACGATACATATTATCCTCGCGATCCATAAACCCGTGTACAATAAACTCGCGTCTAATCGTACAAAAATCATCATGATATTGTTTTATGAATGTATTCATTTCTTTTTCCGTATACTGTTTCTCTGCATCTAACTTATTAACTAAATGCTCTAACAATACTAGTTTTTTCTTCTTTTGACCTGGAATCGATTTTAGACGGTCCTCTTTATCGAAAAAGTTACGAATGGTTGTATCTCTAAATTTCATTTCACTTTCGGTCAATTTGTTATCCTCCATCGGTTTTTATTGTTGGTCCTTACTATTTTTTCTTCATTCTTTCACTTATACCATCTATAAAGTAATACCCACTAATTAGCACATAGTAAAATAAAAGTATTCCTAGTTCATCTTTCATACTTGTAAATTTCTCTTTATGAAACACGATAGGCGAAAGGGTGAAAACGAGAAAGAAGATTAGTGGATATAAGATAAAATAATAAGTGAGATTTCCTTTCATCATATCAGCTACTATGTAATATACTTCTGTTCAAATAGTTGCAATTCCTGTCCTTTTATTTAGCCCTACACATGAAATATGGTAAAATTAAGGAGAAGGAGGGTTGCAAATGACATTTCACTCTAAAATGGATACATTCTTCTTATCTATCATCAGTTTTGCTATTTTCACCACTGGTGCTGTAACAATACTTCCTCTCATATCTGATGATGAAGCTACTACAACAAATGCATACATTCTACTATCTATTTTCTTTCTATCTTCTGGCTTCCTATTATGGTGCTCCTTTTCTATTACATATACATTCTATGAGGATTACTTATTCGTGAAAGGTGGCCCATTTCGAAGTAAGATTCCCTACGGCCATATAACGAATATCTCGAAAACAGATAACATTTTAATTGGATACCGTATTCTCTCTTCAAAAGATTGTTATGAAATCTTTTATACGTCAGGAACTTTAGGAAGTGTAAAAATCTCACCGAAAGATCCTGAAAGGTTCATATCCGAACTACAGAAAAGATGCCCTGCATTACAATAAAAAAGCACCGAATAGGTGCTTTTTTCTACGCTTCAACCGATTGATTTTCAGCAATATTTTTAAATTGTCGTTTGTGCATCCAAGTTAATGAAGCAATTGTTCCAAGTGATAACACAACGATAAAGATCACGAGTATTCCAATGTTTTGCCACATGAAGTTAAAGTCTCCGCTTGATACGACTGCTTTCAATCCTGATACAGAATATGTCATCGGTAACCATGCATTAAATGGTTGTAAAAACTTCGGAATCAATTCTAGTGGGAATGTTCCAGCACTCGTTGTAAGCTGAATAATTAATGTGATGATGGCAATGAAACGGCCTGCATCACCAAATGCTGTTACTAAACATTGAATTAATGCGATAAACGCTAAGCTTGTAACGATGCTAAAGAGTATAAAGTATGGAATACTTTGTACTTCTACACCTAATCCGAATAGTAATATGATATCTGCTACTATCGCTTGAATAATACCGACTGATAGTAAAACGCCGAACTTACTAATAAACCAACTAAATCCTGATTTTGGAACGCCGACTGTATCGCGTAATGGGTATACGATAGATAGTAGTAATGCCCCAACAAATAAACCAAGTGATAAGAAATACGGTGTAAATCCAGTTCCGTAGTTTGGAACTTCCGCCATTTTCTCTGTCTTCACTTTTACAGGGCTTGCAAACATATCATACGTTTTATCCGTTCCTTTTACTTCACCAGTTTTCTCTGCCCCTTCGCCAAGTTTCTCAGCAAGTTCACCTGAACCATCGTTTACTTTTACGAGGCCATCTGTCACTTTTCCTGATCCGTCCGCTAGTTTATTTACTCCATCGATTAGCTGTGTTGAGCCAGTTGATAATGCACCTAATCCTGTTGTTACTTGACCGGAGCCATTTGCTAATTGCGTTATTCCGCCTGACATTTGGCCCGCTCCTACAGATAATGTATCTAAACCACCTGTTACTTGGCTTGAGCCATCCGCTAATTGATTTACTCCACCTGCCATTTGGTTTGCTCCTGCAGATAATTGACCTAGGCCGCCTGTTACTTGGCTTGAGCCATCTGCTAATTGAGTTACACCACCTGCCATTTGATTTGCTACTACAGATAATGTGCCTAAACCACCTGTTACCTGGCTTGAGCCACCTGCTAATTGAGTTACTACTACAGATAATGTGCCTAAACCACCTGTTACTTGATTTGAGCCATCTGCTAATTGGGTTACTACTACAGATAATGTGCCTAAACCACCTGTTACTTGACTTGAGCCATCTGCTAGTTGATTTACACCACCTGCCATTTGGTTTACTCCTACAGATAATGCACCTAATCCTTCTGTTACCTTTTCAGATCCATCTACTAATTGTTTTTCTCCATCAATTAATTGACCTGATCCGTCTTTCACTCTATCAGCACCTGCTTTTGCATTACCTAAACCTTCACCAAATCCATGAAACTTACTAACAAATTCATTTTGTGCGTTCGTTAGTTTATCAATACCGATCGTTAAAGTTTTCAATCCTTCTGGATTCGGTAGTTTATTTTGCATTCCACTTGTCGTTTCATTGATTTCACCTTTTAATTGTTTTACTTCTTCATTTAATTTGTTTGTTCCACCTGCTACTCCGGCAGCCTTCTGCTGAACTATCGCCGTACTTTTTGCCGCATTTGTTATATATGGTTGTAACTGTTCTTGATATTCTTTTGGTAAACTCTCAATTTGCTTTTGCAAATTAGCTACATCTTGTGCTGCATTTTTTGCATCCCCTGCTGTTGATTGGGTAATTTCATTTAACTGATTTACGTTTTCTTCAGCTCCATTTATTTTTTGATTTACTTTATTTAATATAGAAGGATCTTTAGACTGTACTCCCTCTAAACCTACAATAGAATTTTTTACTTTATTATTTAAATCTTGCAAACCCTTTTGAATCTCTTGAGAACCTTTCTCTAATTGACTTTGCCCTCCCACAAGTTGTTCCATACCATTTGATAGTTCAGTTGTTCCTGTTTTTAATTCACCTGTTTTACTTACCAACGTGTTCAATCCGTTAGTTACTTTCTCAGATCCACTTCGCAATTCGCCAATTCCTTTTTGTATTTCACCCGTTTTGTCATTTAACGTATTTAAACCATCTGTTACTTTTTCGGAGCCACCTACTAATTTCCCTATACCTGTGCTATTTAATGCATGTAAACCATCTGTTACTTTTCCAGAGCCATCCGCTAATTTCCCGATACCTGTTTTGCTATTCAACGTATTTAAACCTACTGTCACTTTTCCAGACCCATCTACTAATTTCCCGATACCTGTCTGCATCTCACCTGTTTTGCTATTTAACGTATTTAAACCTACTGTCACTTTTCCGGAGCCATCTACTAATTTCCCGATACCTGTTTGCAGCTCACCTGTTTTACTATTTAACGTATTTAAACCGTTCGTTACTTTTCCTGACCCATCTACTAATTTTCCGATACCTATTTGCATCTCACCTGTTTTGCCATTTAACGTATTTAAACCTGCTGTCACTTTCCCAGATCCATCAAATAGTTTCCCAACTCCATCCTTCATCTCCCCAGATTTCCCTTGAAGTGTATGAAGGCCATCCGTCACTTTACTTGAACCAACATGCAGCTCACTTGATCCGTCGTGCAGTTTACTTGCACCTTCCGCCCCATCTGCTAATCCTTTTGAGACGTCTTGAATAGAATCAAACATTTTCTCTGCATATGTTTTCGTTAACGTACTTGATACTTCACCTTTAATTTTTTCAATTGCTGTTCCGCCAATTTGTGAAGATAAGAAGTTTAAGCTTTCGTTTGGAATGTATTCTAAGTTTAATGGTTTTGGATCATCTTTTAATAACGTTGTAGCGTTACTTGAGAAGTCATTTGGAATGCGTACTAGCATGTAATACTTTCTACCTTCCATTCCTTTTTTCGCTTCTTTTTCACTTACAAATTCCCATTTGAAACTTGTATTATCTTTTAAGTTATCAACGAGCCCTTTTCCAACCTCAATTGGTTTCCCATCAAATACTGCACCTTTATCTAAATTGACTACCGCCACTGGCAAATCATCTAACTGTTTATACGGATCCCAAAAGGCCCATAAAAACATACCTGCATATAAAATTGGCACGAATAAAACCGCGATAATTGGAATTAATATTTTTTTACTTTTTATAATTTCAGTAAACTCTTTACGAAGTAACTGATTCCATTTCATCATTTCTCCCCCTTTTCTAAATGACTAAATTGTCCATTTGGTCATTTTCTCCCAAATAAAAAGGCTATACCTATTCATACATATGCCTTATCCCCGAATGTATACTATGCAACTGTTCCTTACTATGAAGTAAATATTTCTATTATCCCTCCTAAAATAAATATATGACCATTTTGTTCAAGTGGTCAATTTTTTATAATAATAAAAGGATTATCTTAGTTTGACAATCCTTTTAATAAATAAAGTTCGAATAATTCTGCAATTTTTTCTTTTTCTAGCGGTTCATGATTTTTTTCCCAATCAAAAATAAGCGATACGTATAAGCGAAGCATAATAAATGCTGTAATTTCTGGATCACATTTGCTAATCTCACCTTTTTCAATCGCAATCTTTAAATACGATTGAATGACAGAAACGATTTCCACATCTACTTGTTGCATCACTTCTTGTACTTCTTTCGTTCCCATATCACGCTCTTCTTGAATTAACTTAATCATGAGCTGATGTTCTTTTCTGAATTCTAATATGCTATATAATGCTCTATGTACATTTTCAAAAAATGAAACATCTGAACGAATTGCATTTTCTGCAACTTGCTTCATTTCTGTAATTAAATTAGAAATAATCTCACCAAATAGCTCTTCTTTATTTTTGAAAAAAGTATAAATCGTTCCTTTTCCTACATTCGCTAACTTCGCTACTTGATCCATCGTTGTTGCTTTATAACCGAACGCTGAAAAAGACTTTGTTGCAGCTTCAATAATAGAACGTTTTCGATCTATCGCCACATCATCACCTCCAAAAATGACCAATTGGATAATATAGTCAATCAGTACATCTTTGATATTACCACACGCTTACATTCTAGACAAGTTCTCTTTTTTATTATTTCCAGTATAAAAAAATTCCAGTCAGTGTATATCATACTGTCCATAGTTTATCAGAAGAAAAGAGAAAAGGAAAAGGTGTTCTTAAGATATACAATTAAACCTTACTTAACAACAACAAATTTCCCTTTTTTCAAATAATCAAATAAAAAAACAAGAAAATCTTTACATTTAATAGTAATATAGAAAATAGACAAGTTTATCAAAATAGTGGAGGCTTTTTCAGTCATGATGCGTGCGCTTCGTTTAAATATAAAGCAAGCTTTTTGTAGTCGTATTTCTTTAATTATTATGTTTAGTGGATTCGTTCTTATTTGTATTTATCACTATTACTATGTAATTCGTTATTTAGGAGACGCAGCGAGTGGACCTATTTCAACAGATATAAAATGGATCGGATTTCGCGACAATGAAATGGATGTTTATTTATTATTAATGCCAGTTATTGCGAGTTTCCCCTTTAGTACAAGTTACAATTCGGATAAGTCAGATGGTTTTAAACCGTTTGTGAGTAAGAGGATTTCTTTATTTCCTTATTCAGTAATGAAATATATCGTTACGTTTTTTTGCGGAGGATTTCTTTATACATTTCCATTCATCTTATCGTTATTATTTTGCAAATTAACCATTCCAGACGGAACACCTACGATTGGTTCAGGCATCATAAATGCTGATGGAATGTTCGCAAACCTATATTTCGATGCGCCTCTCACTTACATTACTGTATATATCGGAATTAATTTTTTATTTGCAGGTTTAATGGCCCTTTTAGGACTTGCTGCATCTGTATGGTCACAAAAGGACTATATGGCAATTCTCTTTCCATTTGCAGTTGCCTCCATTCCTTACGTCCTGCTAAATACAATATTTCCTTCAATAGGCGGAGCACCTATTCATTTATATGATCCGAAACAACCATTGCAAGGCATGTCACCGTACATTTTAACGATGCAATGTGCTTTCTTCCTTCTCGTTAGCTTATTTATGTATATACAAGGAGTAAAGCGGGATAGAAAAAAATATAGAAGAAGACTCCAAAAAAGAGATCGGTGTAGAAAAGCGCTTCAAGCAATTTCAGACTAAGTGATTGTACGAATAAGAGCGTAATTCCCTAAGTTAGCTTAGAGAATTACGCTCTTATTCTCATTTACATTTATCAATCGTATAATCATCTCCCCTTTACGGTGTACCTGCCAATCCCCATAAAATAACGACCGCCGCAAAATAAATCGCTTTAATACCTACAACTGAACATAATAAAATAATTGCATATGTACTTAATTCTCTTCTTGCACCTATTAAAGTAAAAATGACTGCCAAACTAAACGTTACATAGGACGATGCTGTATGTATTAAGTTATATGTAATATCCAAATTTTGAGTAAGTCCTGTTACCTCCGCTACAAATTGGAGCATGACGATTGTACAAAACAAAATTGCAAGCTGATTCATTAATTTTCCATTTAACCACGCTTGCATCTTTAACCTCCTCATTATAAAAAGCTGAATTTTTAATTAATTTTAACATGATTTTTACAGAAAAAGAACGCTCAGTATATCTCTAAGCGTTCTTTCATGACTATTTAAGAAGCTTTCTTCAAATCAATTTGAGCAAGTACTGGATCGTGGTCACTTACACGTCCATGTTCTTTCATAATGTTTGAGTTTAAGTGTACTGGGTCTACAATTGTGTGTGGTGCGATGTTGTTTGTTACTAAAATATGATCTAACACTTGTGCATTTCCTTCATGAATGTACGTGTAGCGGTTCTCTTTCGGCACTGTGTTTAACATATTTTTTAAGTTTGTTCCTTCTAATGTTTTTAGTGGTTTAGCGAACTCAAAATCGTTCATATCTCCTAACACAACAACTGGTGCATTCGTGTTCTTTTTCTGAATTCCTTGTACGAATTGATTTACTTCTTGCGCTAACTGAATTCGTTTTTCTTCACTCTTTAATACGAGCGGCTGCACTTTTCCAAATGGCGTTGCATCTCCTATTTTTGAGTTTAAGTGATTTGCAACGACAACAACGTTTTGTCCTTGGAACGTAAATTCTGCTGCAAGCGGTTTACGTGTACTTTCAAATAATGGATTTTCGTCTCCAATGCGAACGACATTTTTATCAAGTAACTTCGGTACTGCTGCTAATTTCACGCGTGATGGGTTGTAGAAGAAACCGACGCGAATATTCGCTCCTGGTGCTCCTCCGTCTAGATTATTATTCGGAGCAATTTCTACATACTCATACTTTGGTCCACGAATTTCTAGAACTGCATCAATGATACGTTTTGCGCTTAAAGAAGCATCTGTTGTACCGTCATTAATCGTTCCGTTATTATCTTGCATTTCCTCTACACCGATAATATCTGGCATTTTTAAGTTGTATTTAATAGAATATGCTAACGCTTTTACTTTTTCATCTGTTGTTTCTTTTTTATTCGCCGAGAAGTTTTCAATGTTATATGTAGCAACGGTTAACTTATCAAGACGAGGCTGAATATTCGCGCCTACTTGCTTAAATCCACCTTCCACTACAGATGGTAATTCCGTTATTGGCGCAATGCGGAACGAACCGTAATCATATCCGACTACCCCTGTTATATCTCCAGTGAAAGTATCTCCTACTTTTGCTACATAATCACGAGGGACTTTTACAGAAAGACGCTCTGGATTTAATTGATTTTCATCTAATACAGGTGTGCCATATTTCGTTACGACTTTATTTCCGCCATTTTCTACTGTTACATATAAATTCCCGTTTTTCTGAGGTGCAATAATTTTTGGCGTTGGCATCGTAACGCGCATACCTTCTATACTTTCATAAAAGTCGATTGCATCTTCATTTGGATCAAATAAACCAAATGCATCATTATCGATAATTTGATCAGGAATTTTCACACCGTTTTCTCCAAGTACAATCGGCGCTGGTAAAGCTTGATCTTTTGCGATTACAGCAACGCGGCTCGCTTTAATTTCCGTCGTCGTTAAGTCTGTTTCAAATCGCTCTGCATATCCAGGCCCAACATATTCTTCTACTTCTCCATCAACTTGAATAAGATCTCCTACCGCTACATTCGCATCTTTTTTGTATACGTACATACCTTCTGACGTAGCTGGATCATTATCCGGCTGGTTATCTTCTATATAAAAACCATTTTTATCAAGTGCTGTTACAACGCCTTCCACATTGTATACTTTCTTTCCTTTGTAAGGAGAAATATGTGATTTCCGATACGATAAACTTAACTAAATCTATACAATTCAATCAAATTTACACAAGTTAGTGCTTCATCGTGTTCTCGCACCCCCGAAGGGACGAGGGGTATAACACTCCACACGAGGCAGTATCGTTACCTCCTATTATCAAGCATTTATTTTACCCATCTTGATAAATTTATCGCAGCATTTACATCCCTATCGTGATGGCTATTGCACCCAACACAACGCCACTCACGTATTTTTAAACTCCACTGTCCTTCTGGTTGAACTGAATGGTCGTATTTCACTCCGCAACATGAACAAATCTTGCTTGAGGCGAACCATTTATCAGCTTTTACATACGCAATGCCATACTTCTCACACTTGTATGATAAACATTGAAAGAAGAAGTTTAATTTTTGAAATGAAAATGCTTTCGATAGTTTTTTGTTTTTTAACAGGTTTGAGATAGATAAGTCTTCCACAACATTCCTCATTGGTTTGGTTTTCACCAATTTAGCTGTTGCTTGATGGATATGGTTATTTCGGATATTCATAATTTTCCTAGATAACCGCAGGTGCTCAGTTTTAGCTTTTCATATCCGGCAGACTGAATTTTTACACCTTTTTTAAATCTCCTAGACATATCTCTTTGCGCTGACTTTTTCCTTTTCAAAAGTTTTTTAACCTTGGCATCTTTGTTTATATTTCGTTCTTTCGTACCATTAGAAGCCACAAACAGTTCTTTTAAACCAACATCTACACCAATCGACTCATCGGTTAATTCTTGTGCTTCAAAGGATCCTTCGAACCCTACACTAATCCACCAGTGACGACCATCAAATGTAACTCTTGGATTGGATGGTTTTTTGTTTCTTGGTAGTTGTTGGCTTGTTTTCACTACTCCAATGGACTGAATATGAACTACTTTCTTTCCTATAGTCAGTCTTTCATAATTGGCATAAAATCCTTGGATTAAATCTTTTTTGGATTTATAAGAAGTGTGATAACCATTTTTGTACTTTTTGAACGAATTTTTTCTCGCCGTATCAAAATCTTTTGAAGCCTGTTTGGGAACTTGTGCATTGATGTCTTTTAACCACTCATAATTCTTTTGCTTCTTGATCTTTGTAAATCGTTTCTGTAAATCTAACTGTGAAACAGATTTTCCAAATAGCTTATAGTATCTATCACTCATTCTTTTACAATAGTTATAAGCAAATCTTGCAGCACCAGCATGGTTTCTAAGCACTTGTTCTTGTTCAGGCGTTGGAATCAGTCTAACTTTCTTCGCCAATATCATCAGAAGCCTACTCCTTTACTGTGCGATTATTCGGGCACTCACCTTTCAGATACTGAAAGATTTGTTCTTCTGAATAGTAGCGTGTTCCACCAGCATTCTCGTAAGACTACTTGGATACAAACCTGTTAATTCCGATACTTGACTAACTCGTAAAAATTTCATTAATATTCTCACTTCATTGAATTTACCACAACACATACGTTTGATAGATTCATTAAAGTTTGATAGATTTAATTAAATTTATCTCGTTCAACTAAGGGCGCAATTCCTTAGCCAGTTCTCTTATGAACTTCTCATGTTTTCACATGAGCGCAGACTATATGTTTATCTCTTTAGAGATAGAGGATTTTTCCATCACCATAGGCTTGTGATGTACTCTCGTCAGTTATACGAGATAGTCGTTGAACGTTCATCTTATCCATTTTGACTTAGATGATTCGAGGCGGAAGACCCATTATTCTAGTGTTTAGGATTTAACCTTGCACCATCTGATTGATTTTTTCTGCTTTCGCAACATTCACGCTCACCATTTCTAGCCACGTTGTAGTTCAATCAGCTTTAGGGATTGCCCGCAGTTAACCCTCACTACTAGCCAATCACTTGACTAGCAGGGCTTACTGATATAATTAATTAACTTTGGTTATAATTGGTTAAATAAATCGTAACAGTTAATTACCCTTGAATATCATGAATACGAACTGGTTCATTATTTACGATAATAAATGAAAATGTTGAAATCGCTGAAGAAGTAAGCCCTTCTTTCTCTGCAATTGCTTTAATCACACTATTTTCATTCACTACAATTTGTCCGTTATAACGAACACTCTTATTTGTAGGGTTAGAGCCATCTAACGTATAGTAGATTGTTGCTCCTTCTGTATTCGTTGTTAATGTTACCGCTGTGCCCTTCGCAACTTCTCCGCTACCAGGCGAAGCTACTACATCGCTAACACGGTTTTGTCCTTCCCCTTGAAACTTATGAGCCGTTACTGATTTTAAACCTGGGCTACTAAAATATAATTCAAGCGTCCCTGTTAAACTAACTTTCTTCCCGATATTTTCAGGATGATCTTTCACGTTTACTGCCGCTCTCACATCACCTTTCGGCAACTGAACAGGCATGATTTTGTCTGGATTCGTTTCATTTGGCGAATCGGCAATTGCTACGTTTGTATCATCAAACTTAGCCGGATCTTTCGTGTATTTAGAAGGACTTTGCGTATATCCAACGATATACCCTTCCACTATCCCCTTCGTTTTCCCTTGCTGTTTAAATACTTGAATTGCTTTTTCTACTGACATAGAAGTATTTTCTTCTGCTTGTACTAAAGTTCCAGTAAATGAAAGCAATAGTATGAATGATAAAAAGACACTTAACAATTTCTTCACAGCCATTTTCCTCTCCCTATTTCATATTTTCTCAGCATTTCTATCATATCAAATGATTCGTTATATAGAATGGTATTTCGACAAGTTTTACAAAAAATTAATCTAATTTACTCGTTTTCAAACTACAATACAAAATAATAATTTTACACCTTCTATGAATGCACTCTATAATGTTAGAGAGAGAAAACAGAAAATATCGAAAGTTCATTGGCATGTAAAATGGATTCATTTGAATAGGAGTGATTGGATGGAAGTGCAAACAGAAACATACCGCGCAGCTATGAATGGAACATTAGAACGTCATTTTTCAGATATGATTGCCGTTATACCTACTAGAATTACAATTGAGCAGTTAAAACAACGGCTAGAGACTATCTCTACTAAAGTGGATGAATTAAAAATTATTTACAGTGATGAGACAAGCCTTATTGTTGAGTTACATATGGATGAAACAATCATACCGTATGAACTGCATATTGATGAAACGAGCGATCCAGAAGAATATAAAATGTACAATAGACAAGATTCTACAATCGTAGATCGTCATTTTGAAGATGCTGCTTATGGAACTGAAATTTTCACTCGTACGCTATTTGTAGGCGATGTATTGGACTGCTTTTTCCAGCAGTTACAGTTTTTATGGCACCTCGCTCCAGATTTGTTATTTGTAATCGATTCAAGTGCCGCAATGAAAGTGATATCTAGAAGCTATATTGAATATCACGTTGAAAATGAATTATTACCTGACATTCCTGACTTGTATGTTATTCATTCTGTTTATGAAGACGATAAAGAAGGTGAGCCTACGCAATATTGGTTTCATACACATGGCCTTTTAAGAGCAGGCGTAACAGAAATAGAATTAATTATTCCAAATCGCATTTCGTCCTATTACGGCATTGGTGATCTCTTTCAAACATTTGCTAATAATGCCGTTGAGAATGGACAAGTCCCTATGAATGAGCCTATCGTGATCGCGCATAGTCAGCAAGGTTCTATCCATACAGTAGCTGTTCCTTGGGAAAAGGGATTATCTTATATTGGGCATAAAACGAGTATGGATCAATTGTCTTCAATCGAGGATGAAGAAGTGAAAATACAACCAATAGATGCACAAAACGTATTCTTAGGCGGGATGGATGACCGAGATGAATACCATCAATCTCCGTCCGTTCTTTTATTCAAATTTAATACTTTAGAAGAATATATTGAAAGTTTTTTCAAAGAACACGAGGAAGCTACAGGGCTCATGTTCTATAAAACAAATAGTGAAACCGATCGTATGGCTTACAATGCGAAGAATACTTTCGGGTATTTCAGCAATATTTTTCACATTGAACAATCAAATGAAGATTTTCGTTTCCTCGCTAAGTTTGGTGTTTCCTACGAAGAAGGAAAAAGTGAACATATGTGGTTTGAAATGCAAAACATTACGGAAGATTTCATTCAAGGAATACTCATTAATGAACCATATTTTATAAAAGATATGAGTGAGGGAAATAGTTATCATTTAGAGTTTGAAAACTTAACAGAATGGGTTATTTATGCGGGAGATGCTGTTATAAAGCCAAATAATTTATATATATTTATTGGCGAATAAGTATTTTATATAACAAACGAAACGCCTTCAATATGATTGAAGGCGTTTCTTATATTTTATTGTACGAGTAATTCCGTCTCCATTACTTTCTCCAAATGAGATAGTACACGCTTTGCGGCTTTCTCACCTTGATCAATACAGTCCGGAAGACCAGAACCAGCGTAAGAACTACCTGCCAAGTATATACCTGGCAACTCTTTCTCCATAAATGCTGTGAGTTTCTTCATTCGCTCGTTATGGCCTACTGTATATTGAGGCATTGCTTCTTTCCAGCGGCTTACGACTGTAAACTCTGGATCTTCTGTAATATCCATCGTCTTTCCTAAGTCTTCTAGTACGAGCTGAACGAGTTCCTCTTCTGTTTGTTCTACAACTGCTTCATCACCAGCACGACCGACGTAACAACGAAGAAGCGTTTTTCCTTCTGGCGCTGTATGTGGCCATTTTTTATGTGTCCACGTACATGCTGTAATTGTGTAGTCGCTATTTCGAGATACGACAAACCCTGTGCCGTCAATATCGCGCTGAATGGCTGATTGCGGGAAAGCCATTGCCACATTTGCAACTGATGTAGACGGAATGTTGCGGAAGAAACGAAACTGCTTGTACTGTGCAAACATAGATGGCAATACTTTATGTGAGCTTGCCACTACGACCGCGTCCGCTTCTATTTCTTTTCCGTTACTAAGAGTAATCGTGTAAGCATCACCAAGTTTTGTAACTTTTTCAATGCGAGTTCCCTTTATTATCGTACCTTCATGTATCTTTGCTTCGAGAGATTCTACTATAGATTCTAAACCTGTTTTCACTGTTTGGAAGATTCCCTTTTTCGGTTCAGATTTCTCTTTTTTCGGAGCAAGCGTACGCATACCGAGTGAAATACTGCGATGTTTCTGCTCAATTTGATACATTTGCGGGAATGTTGACATTAAGCTCATTTCATCAATATCCCCTGCATAAATACCCGATAGTAATGGTTCTATTAAATTTTCAACCACTTCGTTGCCGAGGCGATGTCTGAAAAAATGCCCGAGTGATTGGTCAGATACTGGCTTTGATCTCGGCATTAATAGATCAAAACCAGCTCTTAGTTTACCAATTGGGGAGAACAGCCTGGAAAATAGAAACGGCGTAATTTGCGTTGGAATTCCCATCATCGATCCGCTCGGCATTTTATGTAACCGATTGTTTACGAGGATAAATGATTGACCGGCCTTATTATTTACAAGTTCATCACCAAGACCTAATTCTCGCGCCAGTCTAGAGGCACTTTCTTTTCGTGCTAAGAAAGAATCCGGTCCGCGTTCAATTGTAAATCCATCTTTTCGAACGGTTTGAATTTTCCCGCCAAGTTTACCAGATGCTTCTATAAGTAATGTATCGATCGGCAAGTTCTTGTCATGAATATCTTTTTGCAAGTTATACATTGTTGTTAATCCTGTGATGCCACCGCCGATGATTACAACTTTTTTCCTCAAGCATGCTCCCCCTTTCTTTTTACAATACAGATTCTTTTTTCTTTAATACAACATCTGTTAAGCAATCAATAAATGCGTCCGATGCATTTGGCATTTCTGGACGATAATATTTCGCGCCAATTTCATCTGTCACAACTTTACACTCAAAGTCGTTGTCATATAAAACTTCTAAATGTTCCGCAACAAATCCAACTGGTGCGTATACGAATGAAGTATAACCGTACTTTTCATTTAATTCTCTCGTTAAATCTTGTACATCTGGACCAATCCAAGGATCTGGTGTGTTTCCTGCACTTTGCCAACCTACTGCATAGTTGGCTACTTCAGCACCTCTTGCAATATAGTCAGCTGTTTCATTTAATTGGTCTGGATATGGATCGCCAAGCGCGATAATTTTTTCTGGTAAGCTATGTGCAGATACGATTAATACTGCTTTTTCACGCTCTGCTTCTGACATACCGTTATATATACCTTTCACTGCATCAACCCAGTACTGGATGAATTTCAGTTCTTTATACCAGCTATCAATGCCGTGAATCGTTAAGTTTCCAAGTTTCTCAGCTTCTTCTTGTGCTCGCCCTACATAAGATTTCACGCTAAATGTAGAATAGTGCGGCGCAAGAACAAGTGCGATTGCATCTTGTATACCGTCGTTATGCATATCTTTCACTGCATCTTCAATGAACGGTTCGATATGTTTTAAGCCAAGATACATATGATACTCTACTTCATCTTGTACTTCATTTAAACGCTTCTCTAACTTTTTAGCTTGCTCTAATGTAATAGTAGCTAAAGGAGAAATACCACCAATTGCACGGTAACGCTCTGTTAAATCTTCTAGCATTTCAGGACTTGGCTTTCTTCCTCTACGAATATGTGTATAGTAACGTTCAATATCTTCTTCTTTATATGGCGTTCCGTATGCCATTACAAGCAAACCAATTTTCTTTTTCATACAGCAATGCTCCTTTACTTCGCTAACTGCCCTTTAGAGTATTCATGAATAAATGTAGTTAAACGTTTTAATGTATCTGGATTTACTTCTGGGAATACACCGTGTCCTAAGTTAAAGATATAACCTGGCTGCTTCATCCCTTGATCTAAAATACCTTTTACATGTTCTTCAATAACAGACCATGGCGCAAGTAAGAATGACGGGTCCATATTACCTTGTACCGCCTTATGAACGCCGCGTGCACGTGCCTCTTCGATCGGTAAGCGCCAATCTAAGCCTACTACATCAAGTGGTAAGTCGTGCCATTCATTTACTAAGTGTGCAGCTCCTACGCCGTGCATAATCATTGGAACACCCATCGGGCGAACTTCTGCAAAAATACGCTCCATTGCTGGTTTAATAAATACGCGGTAATCTGCTACATTTACTGTTCCAACCCAAGAATCGAAAATTTGAACCGCTTTTGCTCCTGCGTTAATTTGCGCTTTTAAATATGTAATAACCATATCTGCTAGCTTATCCATTAATGCGAACCAAGCTTTCGGCTCTGCATACATGAACGCTTTCGTATTATGGTAATTGCGAGATGGACCGCCTTCAATCATATAGCTCGCTAATGTAAATGGAGCTCCTGAAAAACCGATTAACGGTACGTCTAACATTTCTGTCGTTAATAAACGAATCGTATCTAATATGTACGGTACGTCATCTTCTGGATTGATTTCCCCTAGTTTTTCTACGTCTTGTAAAGAACGGATTGGATTATCAATAACTGGGCCAATACCTGATTTAATTTCTACATCCACACCAATTGCAGGTAGTGGTGACATAATATCTTTATACAGAATTGCTGCGTCTACGTTATATTGATCAACTGGTAACTTTGTAACGTAAGCACATAACTCTGGATTGTGTGTAATTTCAAATAAAGAATACTTTTCTTTTATCTTTCTATATTCCGGCTGCGAACGACCTGCTTGACGCATATACCATGCTGGTACATAATCAGTACGTTCCCCCCTACATGCTTTTAAAAATGTCTCATTTATAGTTCTTACCAAGACCCTTGCTCCCTTCCTTGCCCATGCTTTTGCTCTAAATACGTTCTATTCCGATATTTATCTTTTTTTACTATACAGCTTGTAAAAACAAAATGCATAACATTATGTACGTTGTTCATGAAATTGACACAAACATTCGTAAAACCGCTTACTATTTTCACAACATTCTTATTATAGCACAGAGAAAAACTATGGTTTAGCTACTTTTGACTTTTCTCCTTCACGTTTCGTTTGTGTGTTATATGGTACAACGTAAAAACTCGGTTTTGAAAAGATGTTAACGAACTTTTCCTCATATTCTCCGGCACCATTTACAGTGCCTACATGCGTATGAACTCCGTTTTCCACTCTATAAATACGATACATAATTCTTTCATCTGGAAGTGGTGTCCAGCTTAATTTTGCTTTAAATAAACCGAAAGGGCTAAACGCTAATTTCATTTTCACATCTTCAATCTTGCGCAAACGAATCGGAGCACCGATTGTTTCCACACCTTCTGGTTTCATAAACAGCTCTTTCTGTTCTACATTTGCCTTCGTTAAAATTTTCTTAAACAATTTCGTTGCTGACGCACTTTCTCCTTGCAACTGATGCTCTTTATCCGTACGGTCATAACCAATCCAAACAGCACCTACTAAATTTGGTGTATAGCCGACGAACCACATATCTCTAGCTCCATTATCGTCATTTGACAAGGAAGTTGTACCTGTTTTCCCAGCTAACGCCCCGCTATATACACCGGCTTTCGCTGTCCCTTCCTTTACAACTCCTTCTAACATTTTCGTCATATACCACGCCGTTTGTTTCGAGAATATTTTCGTTTCTACTTTTGGCGATTCTCCAATAACTGCACCGTGTCTATTTAACACTTTATCAATAACGTGCGGCTCAATAATAGCACCATTTGCTAAAAACGCACGATACATTTTTACAAGATCAAATGGTGAAACACCATTTTTCAATCCGCCAAGCGCTGTACTTAACCCTGCGTCTGCAATATGAACATTTCCTTTCTCTAAATATTGCTTTCCTTCTTCTACCCCTAACTCATTTAATAAAGAAACTGCCGGCACATTTGCTGACTCTAAAATCGCATCGTACATCGTCATTTCTTTCGAATATGAATGGTTATAATTTCGAGGTTCATAGCCTTCAAATGAATTTCTTTCATTCGTCAATAAAGAATATGGATTATACTTTTTCGTTTCAAGTGCTGGCGCATAGACGATAAGTGGTTTTAGCACAGAACCCGGCTGTCTTTTTGCGAAAATACGATTAAAGCCTCTCGGGACGTACTTTCTTCCACCAATCGCCGCCTTAATTCCGCCCGTACGATTATCCATTAATAAAAATGCACCTTGCGTCCCCTCTTCTTTCCCAGGGAAATTCCGTGCATCTTGGAACTGGTTATACGCTACCTTTTGAATCTTTTCATCCATCGGTACGACAAACGTATATCCTCCGCGCAGTACTTCTTGATGAGACAATCGGTATAAACGAGCTGCTTCATCTATAACCATATCAATATACGGCATATATGCGAGTTCATTCTCATCTAAGTTTTTGTAAAGAGCAATGGTCTTTCCTTGATAACGTACGCTATCTTCGGCAGTCAAATAGCCTTGTTTATGCATAAGTGACAATACGAGATCACGGCGCTCCTTACTCTTCTCTGGAGAGAAATAAGGTGAATATCCATTTGGTGACTTCGGAAGACCTGCAAGCATCGCTCCTTCTTCTACTGTTAAATCTTCTACATTTTTATTAAAATACAACTTTGCTGCTGCTTGAATACCGTAAGCCCCATGCCCAAAATAAATATGATTCATATACATTTCAAGAATTTGTTGCTTCGTATATTTTTGCTCTAATTGAAGGGAAATTGCGACTTCCTTCAATTTACGCGTAACTGTTTTTTCACGAGTTAAAAAAACGTTTTTAGCGAGTTGCTGCGTAATCGTACTACCGCCTTCGACCTTCTCTCCAGCTAATGTATCTTTATAAAGAGCACGGAATATAGACGGATAATCAATTCCTTGATGCTCATAAAAACGAGAATCTTCCACCGCAATAAACGCCTGCTGGACATGCTTTGGAATTTGCTCGACTGGTACGAGATCTCTATTTTCTACATATAATTTCGTAATCTCTTTCCCTTTCTGGTCAACGATACGTGATGAAGAGTGGAAAACGAGCTGCTTTTCATCCATCATATAGCCACCAGCTAACACAATAAGTTTATAAAGTACAAGCGCTAATACTAGCGTTGCGAATCCACCTAATAAAGTCCACTTTACTTTCTTCATACATCGGCCTTCTTTCCAAATGATGGTACATTTATTATTTGAAAAAGAAGTATCTTTATGTATATAATCTTCGAAGTTTTTTAAGAGAGTTGATATAATAGAAACAAACCATTAAGGGGGCATTAAAATGAAGGCTATTATTTCATACGAAACACCTCTAGAACAAGCACATTTCACTGCAAAAAATAATGAAAAAGATATGTTTTATAAAGAAAATACAGAAGAATCAGTAGAATCAGCGCTTCAATATGACGTACTAGACGCTGTTGGAGAATTTAAAGGACAACCTGGCTATATCGTTTGTAACAACATTTCTGTAACAGACGAAGGTCGCCCAGTATTTGAAAACCGATTTAAAAACCGAGCAGGCCTTATTGAAAACGAACCCGGTTTCCAAGCAATTCGTGTTCTACGCCCATTAAGTAACGATACATATGTCATCTTAACGATGTGGGAAACGGAGCAAAACTTTAAAGACTGGACAGAATCACGTTCATTCGAAAACGCTCATAAAAAACGCCCTGCACAAGCGGAAGGACAAGCTCAGGCTCAGGCGCATCCACATGCAGAGCAGCAGAAAAGTATCTTCTCTCGTCCGTCATTTGTGACTACTTTTGATGTGTTAGTTTAAGGATTTTTGTACTGTGGTTTCTCCAAGGCTGCGGTACATGAAATTATATCAGCGATTTTTCGAATATATCGGCGCAACTCGAAATATATCAGCGATTTTTCAGATATATCAGCGCAACTCAAATTATATCAGCGATTTTTGAAATATATCGACTTATCGACAAATCACGACACAAAAAAGGAAACACCGTTACGCACCGGTGTTCCCTTTTTCTTTATACCAATTATATATGCGAAGTGCGTCTTCTTTTTGCATATGCTTCACTTTATATTTATGTCCCGCTACTGATACGACCGCTGTACATAGCTCATCTTTCTTTTGAAAATACGATTGATTGTATCCTACTGCTTGAACGTGCCTTCTTCGCATGATCCCCGTATATTTCGCAAGACCACGGTATACCATGACTAACTGATTGTCTCGTATCATATATCCGCCACTTGTATACCGAGCGTATGCAAGTAACGTAAATGCGATAAATAGTGGTATTAGCGTGAATAACGCCATATTTTGTTTGAAATATATACTCGTACCGATGATCGGCAGTGCGAGCACAGCACTTGTAATCCAGCCCATTATTACGTAACGACGTAATGCAGCCTTCGGTAAATGAACGATTTCCTCTTCCATTTCATACGGTAACTGCAAATATGTAAGTAACTGCTGGACATCTTTCTTTTTCATAAAAGGATGTAACATAACTTCATTTCCAGCTGCTTCTATACTTTGAATGACTTCCACTTCGACAGAGCAATAACCGAACGGCTGACGAAGAATGCCTTCTTTCACCGTAATTGCTTGAATGCGGTGTAATTTTAAAACAAACTCTTTCTTATCAAATAACCCTTGCACGATGCGAACTTCATTTCCGTTTCGCTCTATTTTAAAGTTCGCATATTTTAACGCATAGCCAGCTGTCGAAACGACCCACGAAACCGCCATTAAAATCGCGGCCATAACGATTAATTCATATACACCGTTATCCATCACATACGCTTCCACTTTATTTATGAGCCATTCTGGAAGAAATTGATTAAACTCTGTGTAAATAAGAAGTAATCCTGAAAACACTAATCCGAATCTACCAGACGTAATGGAAGCTGCTAAAATCTCTTTCATCGTTAACTGATAAATCGTCTTACTTTCTTCTGCCATGGGTACTTCTTCACTCGCAGCGCTTCTTTTTTTATTTAATAAAGCAATCAGTTCCTTCGCTTCATCTTCTTTAATACCAGCTAACATCATTTCCGGCTCACTACCGCCGCCTGCTACTTCTATATTTAATTTCGTCAGTCCGAGCACTTGATAAATGATGTTAGAAGACGTACTAATATTTTGCACACGTTCTTTATTTAAGTAACTTTCTTTCTTCACAAAAACGCCGTGTTTAATATGTAAAATATTATTTTCAACCCAATACACTTTGAAATACCATTTTATAGCTGAGAAAATTGCCATAATAAATAATATGGCCAAAAGAACAAGATGAAAGAAATACCAAGGTTTCACTTGACCATCTGATCGAAATAAAACAAGTAAAATAAAAGGCAATAAACCCGCAATTCGAATACCTAATAAAATTGTGATCGGATGTTGCCTCTTATACATCCTCATCACTCACTTTCGCAAGTTCTCCAATTTGTCTTTTCAGCCGCTCTGCTTCTTCCTTCGTTAAGCCTGGAATACTATGAGAAGTTGCGGCTGTTGAAATATGTAATTCTGCTAAATTATACTTTCTCATAATTGGGCCTTGTTCAATCGTTACGTGCTGCACACGCATCATCGGAATAAGTACGCGTTTTACAACGAACATTCCCTTTTGAATCTCAATCTCTTCTTCATTTAATCTGTAACTATAATAACGTTGACGTAAATTTGGAAACACAAAATAATCAAGCGGGATAAATGTAATAGCTCCTGTTACTAGCAAGCCAAACAACCAGCCCCACCAGTTAAAATTGATCATAAAAAAGAAATACGCAATTACGACTGCTAGTATAACTGCCGCCCCAATTAAAGCGTGGATTCGCCACACTTTCAGCATATTAGAATGAATCTCCCTTTCTAACGGCTGCATCTCATCACTCCAATTATATGAATGTATTAATTATATATTAGTTGGCATATACATATTTGTTAAATTACCCCACGTTAACGGGCAGTAAAACTCCCAAAAAATTTCAGCTGGAGCAAAGAAGTTAGGTGGGCGATCAACTGCCCGTAAACGTCCGATTGGTTCAACTAATAATCAGTGGGAATGAATCTCCCACTGATTAAAGTTTCACTTTATAGTTTTCTACATCGTATCCATTACTTCTTTAAAATTCCCTTCATTAATCGAATACACTTGAAACTGAATGTAATCTATTTCATTCGTATTCGGACGGGCATATGGCAAAATGTTAAATTTAGAAGCAGATCTTCCTAACATATCTACAATCATTAGAGAAACGTCAATATATTCGAAGTCTACACGGAATACTACTGCTTCTCCCGTAAATTCATAATCTTTAATCGCATCATAAGACTTATTCGCACTAATTAACATTACTTTTAGTAGTTGGTTCAAATTTTCCGGTTTAAAATTAATCATATACGCAGCTCCTTTTTTTCAATAAAACACTATGAAAACAGTGTAATCTTATACTTTCATAGCTTTACACATCAATTATATAAAAAATAAAGCTAGTTTTTTATATATTTTTTGATATAATTACATACGGGAAACGGGAAGAATTTTGTCTTCCCTTGTGTTTTTATTTGCATCTAGTACTTTTGCTAGATGCTTTTTTTTATGCTAAAAAAGGTACCCTCATATACTTTGAGGATACCTTTTTCATCGATTTAGTGCATTTCAATAATCGTACCATCTTCGAATACTTTGAATACGCCAGTAAATCCTGATCCAGCTGCGCCTTCTATTTTATATGTCGTACGCACTCTAATTTTATAATATTTCTTTCCATTTTCTACTTGTGTATCTTCTAGCGTGTAATCATATTCTTCTTTATATTCATTTTTGATATATTCTTTAGCTTTCTCAAAAGTAAATGCATTTTGATTCTTTCCTGTCTCAGTTTTTCCGTTCTTTTCTGTTACTACCTTTTGATTCGTTACTACATTTGTTTTTTGTGCCTTCACTGCTGCTTCACTCTTTGCATTTTTTTCTTCTTCATTAATTTTAGTAACTAATCCTACTGCTTTTTTATTATATTCTTCAAGGTTCTTATTATCTTTTGTTTCTGCAACTAACTTATTTAATATCTCTTTCGCTTGTGCATAATTTTTCTTACTTATTAACTCTTCACTTTTCGCCAATTGCTCACTATACTTCTTTTTTTGTTCTAACACAGCTAGTAATGCTGTTCGTTCTTCCTTTGCCTGCTTTATAAGTGTATTATTCCCATCCTTCATGTTCTCTACTTTTTCAAATGACTTGATTGATTCTTCTACCTTTATTTCTTCTTTTAACTTCACTGCTTCAATCATTATTTTCGTTTGTTCTACAAGCACCATTACATCTGAATCGTCTTGTTTCTCATCTAGCGCTTTTTCAAATGATGATAAGGCATTTTTATATTCTTTATTCGTTAACGCGGTCTTCCCTGCATCCATTTCTTTTTCAAAATTCCCATTACTACATCCAGCTAACATTAAACATGTAATTCCAATTACCGTTAATAACTTCCTCATTCTTTCTCCCCCTATGTGTTCCTAAAACAATAACAGCATATGTATAAAAGTCTGTGTAGTAATTAGACTGAAAGTAAATATGTACTGTACATTTCATTTACTATCATTACTTAAAACACCTAAATAGTTGGTATTTGTTTTTCTTCTTTTAAGACAGAAAGGAATTTTAATAATGTGCGTAAAGCTCTCACCAGACTCTTTACTACACACACTCTTATACACATAGAAAAACTATTTTTAGGTTGCTATTTTTTTAACTTTACATATTCTCGGTTGATTGAATATGAACTTCAAATCGTAACATATCGAAAAGCAACAGAAAACAATCCGTAACATAAGTTACGTTTTGTAATTGTTTTGTAACACAAATGTAACATATGATTTTTAAACATACAATAGTTTATTTACATTATTTTCCCCCTATCTACATTTTAAGGTGTTAATACAGTGCTAAAACGAGTTTCATCTCCCACCTGCTATTGGACTATCATCCTTTGAATACTTTAGGAAAAAGCCCTCTTTCTTAAAGTACTCAAATTAATTACATAGATAACTCTTTTTTCACCCAAACATTACGAAGGCCTTTAACCTTTTATTTTCACATTAAATATATATATCTATTTTTTGATATAATCATATTAAGAAAATAGGACGAACTTTTTCTTCCTTTTTGTTTCTATTTGCATCGAGTTCTTTTGCTAAATGTTTTTTATGCCAAATAAAAAAGGTATCCTCCAATACTTTGAGGATACCTTTTCATTTTTATTATCTCTGCTGTTTTCTACCTAATACGAGCAATCCAAAACTCATCATAATAAGAAGTGCTCCCATATATGGTTCCACAGGCATTTTCTGTCCTGTCTTCGGTAATTCTTTTTCAGGCTTCTCTGGATCCGTCGTTTCTGGTTTTTCTGGATCCGTTGTTTCTGGTTTTTCTGGATCCGTTGTTTCTGGTTTCTCTGGATCCGTTGTTTCTGGTTTTTCTGGATCCGTTGTTTCTGGTTTTTCTGGATCCGTTGTTTCTGGTTTCTCTGGATCCGTTGTTTCTGGTTTTTCTGGATCCGTTGTTTCTGGTTTTTCTGGATCCGTCGTTTCTGGTTTCTCTGGGCCTGGTGGTGCTAAAGAAGTCAATTTGTTTAATACTTCTAATTGAACTGGACTTATCATTCCTTTTGTAATTTCAAATGGAATTGGATTAGTTAATTTTTCATAACCCTTTGGTGCTTCTACTTCTACAAGTGTGTAGTGACCTACAGATAAGTCTGAGACTTTCGCTTTTCCTTCTTTATCTGTTGTTACTTTCGTTACTACTTTTCCTTTTTCGTCATGAACTTCAAACACTGCCCCTGATAATACATTCTTACTTTCAGCAGCCATTTTTGTAATTTCTACTGAACCTTTGTCTAACTGTTCATTCTCTACTTTTAGTAATAAAACTTCTGTCAGACCTTTTTTGATTTCGAATGATACTGGTTCTGTTAGTTTTTTGTAACCTGGTAAACTCTCCGTTTCTACTAATTTGTATTTTCCTACTGATAGATCTGAAACTTTCGCTTTTCCTTCTTTATCTGTTGTCACTTTCGTTACTACTTTTCCTTGCTCATCTTGTACTTCAAAGACTACGCCTTCTAATACTTTTTGGCTATCTTTATCTACTTTTGTTACTTCTACATTTCCCTTGTCTAACATTTCATTTTCTACTGTTAAAGCAAGAGATTTCGTCATACCTTTTTCAATTTGGAAAGTAATCGGATCTACCAATTGCTTATATCCTTTTGGTGCTTTTACTTCTACTAGCTTGTATGTGCCAACTGATAAATTAGTAACTTGTGCGTGTCCTTTTTTATCTGTCGTTATTTTAGCGACTACTTGTCCTGCTGCATCTTGAATCTCAAATACTGCATCAGCTAAAGCATCTTTCGTTTCTTTGTCTACTTTTGTAATTTCTACATTTCCTACATCCACTAATTCATTTTCTACAGTCAATTGTAATGCTGTAACTCTACCTTTTTCAATTTCGAATGAAATTGGCTTTTCTAGTGGTTTGTATCCTGCTGGTGTTTCTACTTCTACTAACTCATACTTTCCAATAGATAAATCTGAAACGTTTGCTTTTCCTTCTTTATCCGTTGTTACTTTCGCAACTACTTTTCCTTTTGAGTCACGTACTTCAAATACAACATTTTCTAATGGTGCTTTACTGTCTTTATCTATTTTTGTGATTTCTATATTCCCCGTATCTACCATTTCATTTTCTACAGTGAACGCTAAAGATTTTGTCATACCTTTTGTAATTTCAAATGGTACAGGCTTTTCTAATTTTTTGTAGCCTGGTAAACTCTCTACTTCTACTAGCTTGTACTTTCCTACTGATAAGTCTGCAACTGTTGCTTTTCCAGCTTTATCTGTCGTTACTTTCGTTACTACCTTGCCTTTGTCGTCTTGAACTTCAAAGACTACACCTGCTAATACTTTTTGACTATCTTTATCTACTTTTGTAATTTCTACTGAACCTTTATCTACCATTTCATTTTCTATTTTTAATAATAGAACTTCTGTCATTCCTTTTTTAATTTCAAACGATACTGGTTCTGTTAATTGTTTGTAACCTGGTAAGCTTTCTTTCTCTACTAATTTGTACTTTCCTACAGATAAGTCTGAGATTTTTGCTTTACCATTTTTATCTGTTTTTACTTCCGTTACTACTTTGCCTTTTTCATCTTGTACTTCGAAGACTACACCTGCTAATACTTTTTGACTATCTTTATCTACTTTTGTAATTTCTACTGAACCTTTATCTACTAGTTCATTCTCTACTTTTAATGATAAGACTTCTGTCATACCTTTTTTGATTTCGAATGATACTGGCTCTGTTAGCTTTTTGTAGCCTGGTAAGCTTTCTGCTTCTACTAGTTTGTAATTCCCTACAGATAGATCTGAAATTTTCGCTTTTCCTTCTTTATCTGTTGTTACTTTTGTTACTACTTTGCCTGCTTCATCTTGGATTTCAAAGACTACGCCTTCTAATACTTTTTGACTATCTTTATCTACTTTTGTAATTTCTACTGAACCTTTATCTACTAGTTCATTCTCTACTTTTAGTGATAAAACTTCTGTCAGACCTTTTTTGATTTCGAATGATACTGGCTTCGCTAGTTTTTTATATCCTGGTAAGCTTTCTACCTCTACTAGCTTATATTTTCCTACTGATAAATCAGCAATTTTTGCTTTTCCTTCTTTATCTGTCGTTACTTTTGTTACTACTTTGCCTTTTTCATCTTGCACTTCGAATGTTACGCCCGCTAATAACGCGCCACTTTCTTTGTCCACTTTTGTAATTTCTACTGAACCTTTATCTAACAGTTCGTTCTCTACTTTCAATGATAAAACTTTCGTCATACCTTTTTTGATTTCGAATGATACTGGCTCTGTTAATTTTTTGTAACCCGGTAAGCTTTCTTTTTCTACTAATTTGTACTTTCCTACAGATAAGTCTGAGATTTTTGCTTTTCCTTCTTTATCTGTCGTTACTTCTGTTACTACTTTGCCTTGTTCGTCTTGTACTTCGAAGACTACACCTGCTAATGCTTTTTGACTATCTTTATCTACTTTTGTGATTTCTACATTTCCCTTGTCTAACATTTCGTTTTCTACTGTTAAAGCAAGAGATTTTGTCATGCCTTTTTCAATTTGGAAAGTAATCGGATCTACTAATTGCTTATATCCTTTTGGTGCTTTCACTTCTACTAACTTATATGTTCCAACTGATAAATTAGTAACTTTTGCTTGTCCTTTTTTATCTGTCGTTATTTTAGCGACTACTTGTCCTGCTTCATCTTGAATATCAAATACTGCATCAGCTAAAGCATCTTTATTTTCTTTGTCTACTTTTGTAATTTCTACATTTCCTGTATCCACTAATTCATTTTCGACTGTTAGCTTTAACGCTGTTACTCTACCCTTTTCAATTTCGAATAAAATTGGTTTTTCAAGTGGTTTGTATCCTGCTGGTGTTCCTACCTCCACCAACTCATACTTCCCAATAGATAAATCTGAAACGTTTGCTTTTCCTTCTTTATCCGTTGTTACTTTTGCAACTACTTTACCTTTTAAATCACGTACTTCAAATACAACATTTTCTAATGGTGCTTTACTATCTTTATCTATTTTTGTTATCTCTACATTCCCTGTATCCACCATTTCATTTTCTACTTTTAATGATAGAACTTCGGTCATGCCTTTTTTGATTTCAAATGATACTGGTTTTTCTAGCTTTTTATAACCTGGTAAACTTTCTACCTCTACTAATTCATACTTTCCTACTGATAAATCTGAAACATTTGCTTTTCCATCTTTATCTGTCGTTACTTTTTTAACTTCGTTACCTTTCTCATCTTGGACAACGAACGTTACTCCCGCTAACGGTGCCTTATTATCTTTATCTATCTTTGTTATCTCTACATTTCCCGTATCTACCATTTCATTTTCTATTTTTAATGATAAGACCTCGGTCATGCCTTTTGTAATTTCAAACGATACCGGCTCTATTAATTTCTTATAACCTGGTAAACTTTCTTTTTCTACTAATTTATACTTTCCTACTGATAAATCATCAATTGTTGCTTTTCCATCTTTATCTGTTGTTACTTCTTTTACTACTTTATCTTTTTCATCTCGTACTTCGAAGACTACGCCTTTTAATGCTTTCTGGCTGTCTTTATCTACTTTTGTGATTTCTACTGAACCTTTATCTAACTGTTCATTCTCTACTTTTAATAATAGGACTTTCGTCATACCTTTTGTAATTTCAAATGACACTGGCTCTGTTAGTTTCTTATAACCTGGTAAGCTTTTCGTCTCTACTAATTTGTACTTTCCTACTGAAAGATCTGAAACGTTTGCTTTTCCTTCTTTATCTGTTGTTACCTCTTTGACTACTTTATCTTTTTCATCTCGTACTTCGAAAACTACGCCTTTTAATGCTTTCTGGCTATCTTTATCCACTTTTGTAATTTCTACTGAACCGTTTTCTAACTGTTCATTCTCTACTTTTAATGATAGGACTTTCGTCATACCTTTTGTAATTTCAAACGATACTGGCTCTGTTAGTTTCTTGTAACCTGGTAAGCTTTTCGTCTCTACTAATTTGTACTTTCCTACTGAAAGATCTGAAACGTTTGCCTTTCCTTCTTTATCCGTCGTTACTTTTCTTACTACTTCACCTTTCTCGTCTTGGACTTCAAATTCGACACCCGCTAATACTGAACCGTTTTCTTTGTCCACCTTTGTAATTTCTACATTACCTTTGTCTGTCATTGCATTTTCTACTGTTATCGGGAATATACCGTCCCCTGTTACATTTACTTCGAATTCTGTTTCTTTTAATTGGTATCCTTCAGGCGCTTTCGTTTCTTTTAAAATATATTTTCCTGGCGCTAACGGTTTAGAAATTGCCTTACCATCTTTATCTGTAATAATATGCTCAACTACTACACCGTCTTTTACTATATCAAACTCTGCATTTGCTAATGGTTTTTCACCATTTTCTGAATCAATTTTCTTTAATTCAATTTGACCCTTTTGCAAAGTATTTTTAATTTCAATTGCTTTTGTTTCTCCAGCTTGAAGTGTAACCTCTACCGGACTTGTTAATTTTTGATATCCCCCAGGTGCTACTTTTTCATAAACTTTATACATCCCAGGAGCTAAAGTTTGAGGTGCTGAAAAACCTTTTTCGCCTGTTTTCAGTACTGCAACAACCTTATCCTCACTATCTCGAACTTCAAATTCGGCACCTGTTAACCCTTTAGTCGGATCCTCAGCATCTATTTTATGAATTGCTACTGTACCATCTTTTGGAGGTTCAGGCGGCGTAACAGTTACTTCATTCGATGTTAAATTATTATCATCAAAATGTAATTCTGCCTTATTAGGAATCTTCTTATCTACGTAAGAAGATAAGTCTGCATTAGCTTTAATTTTCGCCTTAATACTAAGGTTAATTATCTGGTCTTCATATGACTTATAGTCAAAACTCTCACCGAACGTAAATGTTACTTCACTTTTTTGTTTATCTATCTTTAGTGTTCCTTTAGAAGTAATATCTTGGCCATTTTGATCATACACTTTTGCCTCTAATACTTCTAATACATCTTCTAAATCATCACTAATTACCATAGATGTGTATTTAGGAGGATCGTTTGGTATATGTGTACCAACTTGATATTGAATAGGTTGATCCATTTGCGCTAACTGCTGATTCTCTACAAGCTTACCACTCTCATCAACTATATTCTTTTCAATACTAGGTGGATGATCGTCGCCTGAACCAGTTCCTCCCCCACCACTTACGAATACTTCTCCTACTTTTTCTTCAGTTTTAATATTTTTGCCTTCTAATTTTACTGTATTTTTATGAGGCTTTGCAGCGGGATTGGTAATCTTTGTTTTATATCTTAAAATATAACCTTTTGAACTGTCTGGAAATTCAATTGTAAATCCAGTTTTCGTTGCTTTGATTTTAATTTTAGATAAATCTGCTGGCTTAATATTTGTTGGTGCATAGCCATCTTCAAATACAGCCTCTTCTAATACTAAGCTATCTGTAATTAATTCATGCCCAGGTCCTAATGTGTCTGTTAATTTAAGATCTTGCATTTCTGTTCCAGTTGCATTTACATATACAAGCCAATCAGCAATGGATGGATCTTCTTGATTATAAGAACCCCATTTCAATAGATTATCTGTATTGGGATGTGGCTTCGGTCTCTCTGTCGTATTATTTACACTTACTTCTTTATTAACGATTTGACCATCAACGTTAAATTCTAATGGAATTTCTTTGACACCATCATATGCTTCTAGCCCAAAGTAGAATTCTACGAATAAAGAACCTTTAACGTTATTCTTTCCTTCTACGTAATCACCCATAGTACATGTCAATAGACCTTTTTTCATCTCACATGTACCAACTGTTTTTCCTTCAGCATCTTTTAAAGGAAAACTCATATTCATAAGATCTTTTCTAAATTCTTTTGGCATATCAATTGTGAATTGATCTCCACTTTTTATTTTTTCTTTAGCTGACCACTTCACTTCTACTTTCATGCCATCTGAGGCTTGATATGGTTCAGACGTTGTACCATCAGTACGGGAGATATTAATCTCGTCCACTGGATTTTTTATCACAGCGGCTTGAATAACTGGAGCCCACACATTTAGCACTGAAAATAATACTAGAAAAACTAATGAAACCATCGAAATATGCCTCTTAGTACTTTTCATTTGCATAATTCCCTCCTATTTTTTATATTTATATAACAAAAAAAAGACCGTCCGGTTGCATCAAAAATGTGCAACCAGACGATCTTAGTAACCAATATGTATTACCGTAGACTCTAAGCTTTGCGGCCTATCCTTTCGAATAGTGTGCTAAAAATATTTTTTATTCTTTTTTTGTTTCATTTTCCTCTTAAACCAAATATTACTATACCGTCTGGACGGTTATAATTCAATACTCTATGAAATTGTTCTATTTTTCTAATAAAAAAAAACAATTCACCAGTGCATTAAATAAGCAATGGTGAATTGTTTTACATTATATAGTTCGTATATTCTATTTATATGAATTAAAAATAAGAGCTTGAATCACTTTTTCTCTTAATTCGGGGCTTAGTCTTCCAACCCCTAAATATTCCGAATACCATAATCCATCTGCCGCTAATCTAATAATTGTGGCACAAACTGAATCTATCTCATCATTTTCTATTTTATTTTGCAGTTGCTGAAATGATTGTTTTAACGGTTCAAGTAATTCAGGCTTTAGCATTAATGCTGCCATCATACTACTACCCAGCTCTTCTACTCTTCCCTCATTACTTAATCTTTCCTCTACAAAAGAACGTACCCACCTTCCTTTCTTCTCTAAGTCCTCCGCTACTTTATTGTGAATAGCGTCTTGATACTCCTCCGTCCCTTTGAGTATCATGCCCTCTATTAAAGCTTCTTTAGTTGAAAAGTGATACAACAATCCACCTTTACTTATCCCCGCCTCTTTTGCTACCGCTTCTAAGGTTAACTTAGCAACCCCTTTACATTGCACAATTTGAGAAGCGGCCGCTAAAATTTTTTGCCTTGTTATACTTATACTCATTCCTTTTTAAAACCCCCATTTCTACTAAATTTATATAAATACGTATCTTATTTTTAATATCACTGAGTAATAATAAATATTTTCTTTATACAACAAAGGCTTCATTACCTTTGAATTGTTCGTTGCTTCTTCTATTAAAAATTTCCATATCATTCAATATGATAACATCAAACACTCACGATTGACTATACATCTATACAATTATATTCGTTGAAAATATATCCATAAACATGAAATGCATACAAATTGATTATCCTTATATATTTAATCTATAATTCAAAGAGGTTTATATGTTCATAAAAATAAAGTGAACTTTTATAAGGATGATTCCATTAGAAAAATTTTCTCTTAGTTATTTAATATGCTTATTAGTTTTCTCTATAACAGTGAATGTTTTACCATATGCACGCATTCCAAATTATACGGATTCATGGGGACCAATTTGGGTATCTATTATAATGTTTTCAATTCTTGGAAGCATTCCTGTTCTTATCGGTTGTTTATTAGGTGAATTTTGTTATAGAAAAATAAAAGGAAGTCACGAATTAAAGATCGGTATTCCTTTATTTATACTGTTAGGTATTTCCTACAATCATTTATTCTTTATGTGGTTTAATGACAGAGATTTTCTATCCTTTTATTTAGAAGCTTTTCTGGATACTGGCCTTCCTATTACTGTATCATCTTTACTATTTTATCTTATAAGACGGCGTTAATTCTTTCATCATTGCATAAAAAAATGTTATTACTCCTGATAAATTGAGTAATAACATTTTACTTACTAAATTTGCTTCCAACTAGCATCCTTCACATCTTCACTAGTCGGCTTTCTAACTGATCCAACAAAACATTCCTCGCAAGCACCAAATGCAATGAAGTTTTTCTGTGCTTGTCTTAACGAGACTTCATTCGCTCCACCTTCATAGTCAGGATCGTTAAACTGGACCTCATCATCTTCCCAATAACATATATTACAAATTTCATATGTACCTGGTGGTTCTTCTTCTATTGTTTTATACCCGCAGCATGGACAAGTGTATTTCATTCTGTCACTCCATTATTAACTTGTTTTTTCCGATATATTCCGGCCCACAAAGAATGTAACAGCGCAAATCATAGTTATTCCCATGAAAAAAATATTAGAATCTTCATATGTAGTTGGAATCCCAACTGTTACTGAAACAATACTACAAGCTAAAAGTAAATATAATAATAAAGATATAATATAGCTTAGTTTAAATCGTAAAATGATACCTCTAAACAATAATTCCCCAAGTAGACAGCCACCTAAAATGATAGGTACTCCGAAATACAATGTAAGGACTCCCATTTGCGCAGTAGATTGAATTATCTTTCCAATTATGTTTGGCGAAGTCATCTCATCATTTTTTCCTATCCTATCATATAAATCAAGTGCCGTTACTGAAATAAAGAAACTTAATATAGAAAATGAATACGGAATTAAAAACTTGCTCACTCTCATTCACCTCGCTTTTTTGTTTCACATATATTATTCATTATTTTCACATGAAAAAATAGCCCTCTATGCTAAAACATAGAGGGCAGAATTTTTATATAAAAACCTATACCTTATCCTGAAGTGCTCCCCATAAACAGAACATCTAAACTATCTGTGCCCTATATTCTTTAGGGGATAGGTGGTTATTAGAAAGTAGTGTCTTCTTTTTTATAATATTCTTTTGAAATCTCTTCATAAAATGCAGCTGATGTCGTGTAGAAATAAGGTACTAACCATAAGAAACCGATTCCTAAAGTAAGAATACTTAAAATGAACCAACCTAAGAAACTTAAGCATAGTAAAAAGTAATCCATTTTATGTCCATTCATCATACGACGGCTTTCAGTAATCGCTTGATTCGCTGTATATTCTGGATGATCATTCAAAATAAAATATGTCATAGAATAAGAAAATGATTTAATAATACCTGGAATAATAAGAAGTAATGTCCATAGAACCAAGTACACATTCATTAGTAAATATGTTAAAAACGATTTCATAAACTTACTTCCATCGTTAAACCATCTAAATATATGACCAATACGAGCATTAGTCCCGCGAATTACATTTAAAACAAAATAAGAAGCACCTACTGTTAACGGCCCGATAATAAACATTGCAATAATAGTTACTGTAAGTGACTCATTTGCTTCTTCCCAACCCCAAAATATCGAGAAAATACCTGTAGTTAAAATTTCAACAGCTCCAATAAGGATTCCAACCAATAAGGTTGCCCCTACCGCTAATCCCCATTTTCCTTTTAATGCATCAAGTGCTTCTCTTTTTAACTGACTTATCATATATAGCCTCCTAATACTTTTTCTATATTAGTATACCATTTATATCAAAAATTCCACAGATTTCCCTGAAATAGAAGCATACTACCTTTTTTGATATGTATTGATATATGTGCGCTGTAGCTTTACTAATATATGAATTAAGCCACTCATTTTCCTATAATAAAAAAAGCCTGCCTTTCATAATAGGCAAGCTTTTTCAAGTTAATTCTCACTCATTCTCTTCTTATACCAATCCTGCATTCTCTCCGCATCTTCTACTCTCGTATGCTCTAATTTATAATCCGATGATGCGTTAGAGAATTTGTACGTACATAAATCCGCACGGCGCTGGAAATAGGATTGTGTCTTTTCCATTGATTGGACGTGCCTTCTTCTAACAAGTCCTGTATATTTTCCGACGCTGCGATATACAAGCGTAATTTGCTCTCCGTTTACACTGTAACCATTTGTTTTAAATGTTGCGTATCCAAGTGTAAAGATGAGGAACGCGAGCGGAATGAATGCCCACATGATGTAATACTTTTCAAAGTATATACTTATTCCAGTAAGCGGGATTGCTAGCATTGCGAAGAATATAAAACTATCAATTAAGTAACGACGTAATGCTGCTTTTGGTAATGAAATAATGTTTGTATTCAGTTCATATGGTAGTTGTAAATGTGCGAGTAACTGTTGTACGCGATCTTTTCGAATGATAGGATGCAGTGTAACTTTTTCTTTCTCGTCACCCAGTCCTTTACCTTGAATCACTTCTACTTGTACAGCACAATAACCGAATGGCTGACGTAAAATACTTTCTTTTATCGTAATACCTTGAATGCGGTGCAATTTTAGGACGAGTTCTTTTTTCTCAAGTAATCCTTGCGAAATGCGGACTTCATCATTTCTTCGATTCACTGTGAAATCTCCATGTTTTAGCGCATAACCGATTGTCGATATAATCCATGAAAGGACAATCAAAATAGCTATCATGAAAATCCAGCCATATATATCATGTTCCATTACATACGACTTGACGCCATTCTCTATCCATTTCGGAATGTACTCATCTACTTGGTGATACACGAAAAAGATTAATGAGAATAATAGTCCAAACTGACCAGATGTAACAGACGCTAGCAAAATTTCTTTCCAAGTTAATTTATATTCAGCCGCTTGCTTTTCCTCTGTTACGATTTCTTTTTCTACTGCATTTTCCGTTGCTTCGTCTAATGTTTCTTCTGCTTTCACTTCTAAAGTTGGATCATTTAGCATTGCAATAAGCTCTGTTGCTTCTTCTACTGTAATGCCAGCTAAGCTTACTTCTGCATCGTCGCCTCCGCCTGCTGTTTCGATTTGAATCTTTTTTAAGCGAAGCATTTGATATAGCACGTTAGAACTTGTATTAATCGTTTGAACACGTTCTTTATTTAAGTAGCTCTCCTTCTTCACAAAGAGCCCTTGTTTTACATGTAATACGTTATTTTCAACCCAATACGTTGTGTAATACCATTTTTCAAACGCTGAAAAAACAGTGAGTAAACCGAATGCAGCGGGAATTAAATACCAAAACGGGAATTTTCCATTTAAACTAAACATGAAAATAACGAGTGGTATAAAGTCTGTTATTTTTAATTCTAATAACATCGTGATTGGATGCTGCCTCTTATACATCCTCATCACTCACTTTCGCTAATTCTGCGATTTTCGTTTTCAACATTTCTGCTTCATACATCGTTAAGCCTGGGATGCTGTGAGAAGTTGCCGCTGTTGAAATGTGTAATTCTGCTAATCCATATTTTCTCATAATTGGACCTTGTTCAATCGTCACGTGCTGTACACGAATCATCGGTACTAATACGCGCTTTACGACGAAAAGACCGTGCTGAATTTCAAGTTCTTCTTCATTTAATTGATAACTGTAATAACGTTGACGTAGTTTCGGGAATAAAAAGTACGAAAATGGTGCGAACACAACTGTTAGCCCAATCATTACATACAAAATCCACGCCCACCAATCAAACTTTATCATGAGGAAAAGGTAAGCTAACATGACGAGAATACCGATTCCTTCTTCAATTACAGCACGAACTTTCCACACCTTGACCATGTCAGGGTTAATTTCATTTTTCAATGGATCCATGTAACCACTCCAAATCTAGTAATCTAATATACGAATACTCTCAATCTATATTTTACATAACTTTACATAAAATTGAAATTTAATCTTCTTTCTTCTCAGGAATAAAATATCCGAACCAAAGTAGCCAAATGAAGCCAATTAACTTCATCCAACTTCCATCTGCTTGAAAAGCTTCAATCATACCTGGAATTTTATAAATCCCAATAAATCCGAGAAAACCGAGCCACCAGTTTTTTTGCATTTTCACTTTTATTCCTCCTTCAAGACGTTTTTCACATTTCGAATCCAAATTTCTTTATACTTTAACTGGAACCCCATTAACATGTAATTACTCATATTATCGATTACGAGCGCTAACGTATGAGCATTTTCTTCCGTTGCCTGTTGTGACACAACGTCAAGTTCTACACCTTTCTTCAATAAATCGTGGAAACCATTTAAGAAATCTTCTTGTATTTCAAATAAGCGTTTCTGATACTTTTCATTTCGCGATGCAGTTACGATAAATTCATTTATAACGCGTAATATTCCTTCTTGCCCTTCATACTCAGAGAGCATATGTAAACCATCAGCAATTAACTTTTCTGCAAAGTTTTCTTTCGTATATTGTTCTTTATCGAAATAACTCACGAAATGATACCCAGAGAAAATTTCTTCAAATAAAATATCGACTAACGCTTCTTTAGAAGAAAAATGATAATAAATAGCCGGTTTTGAAATACCTACCTCTTTCGCAATCATGGAAAGGCTCATCTTCTCAATGCCGTGCTCTGCCATAAGTTTAAATGATGCCTCTACAATGTTTTGCGATGTTTGTAAATTCTTTGTCATACTGTACCTCACTTATTTTTACTTACCGGTCGGTAAATAAATTATAAAATGAAAAATCATCGTTTGCAAGTTTGATTCAAAACTGTATATTACTTTTCAATCTACATTATGGATCTAGGATCATATCCCTTAATAATGACTACAAAAAGCACCTTTGTGAGTGCTTCTTGTAATTTAATATTTAGGCCCCATGTAATCATAACTTTGATCTAGCGCTTTTAATAAATCAATCGCACCCTTTAACTCTCTTTTATCAGACTCTAATTCTTCCATCCTTCTTTCGATATCTTTTTTAAAAGATTCTAAATCGCTAATAGCCTTCTTCCCCACTCCAAGTTGCGACCAGCTTGATAAGAGTAAATTATGTACATTACTTACAACTCTTTTATTATGATTTAAGTCTTGAATCATATGGTCAAATTGTTGTAAAGCTTGGTTCAATGCTTCTTCATTTAAGTAAATTCTCGGCATCCTAATCTTCTCCCTTAATATTGTTGATCCGTCTTCTTATAATCATCGGCTTTCTTCTCAATAAAATCTGAAATTTCCGTTGCTGTTCGTATGTACCAAAAACTTAAATGCTCTACATGTGCACGTATATTATTTACTTTAGCTTCTACTCGTCTACTTTCAGCCGTTTCTAATAGTGTCATCATATTAGAAATTAACCTCGGTACTCTATCTTGAAATTCTTGTGCGTTTCGCTTCATATCTCTTACGGCTTGTTCTAAATTCTCTACCACTACACGAATTTCTCCCCCGCCTAATAACGCGCCTGGTGAATCATAAACTCTTTCATTCGTGTCTACATTTAACAAGTATTTATTGGATAAAGACCCATTCTCTCCAAACCGGAAGTTCTGATCTGTTTGATAATGATAACCAGGGCCACTTATCGAATTCAAAAATCGAGTAACATCCATCCCAAGCTTTTGCTGTAATGATAGCTTTGACATTTCTTCTTTCGAAATTGGTGGGGTTACCGCATAAGTCGATCCTATATGACTTTCATATGCACCAAATGGTCCATAGCCAATTGAATCATTTCCGTGAACAACACTTACAATTCTATTATTAAACTCACCATTATTTGCTCTTTCTTGTAAATCAGGCGGTAACAAATGTTTTGCACTCGGCGCATTCCATGACATACATCTTACATTGTCATTAGATGCCGCTGCATATTCCGCTAACGCTCCCCCTAACGAATGACCCGTCGTATATATCTCCACATCATCCCTGTCCTTGTATGTATCCGTTACTTGTTTCATGACCCTTTCAGCTTGTTCGAATTGATTATGTGTTTCCCAGCGCTGATTCTCTTCATTCCAATATTTCTTTGAACATTCATTCTCAGTCCCTGCGACAGGAGGTGCTGCTGGTTCATGAACACCTTCTCGTAATACAAAATGATTGGTATCCGTTTTTAAATCCTTCATACCTTCCCCTGGCTTCATCGGAATGCCTAAAGAGTTTTTCTCTATAATTTTATCCCCTTCTGTACCTCGGAAAGCTACCATAACTTGCTTTTTCCCATCGACATCTCGTTCAAAGACTACTGCGTCCATTCCGGTTTGTTTGTCGTGGAATGTTTCACGGACCTTCCATGTTTGTAAAGTATCATCATTCGCATTATTCACTGTAATTTCATTTCTTAACTCTTTATCTGATTTATACGCATCTTTAGCCATTCGATAAAAGCTTAAATCTAACACTTCTTGTGTATTTTTGCTATCCAAAGTATTCCCTCCTCGGGATATTTAGTATATTCTAAATTATAGAACAACATTAACGGAGGGTAAACATGAGAATTAAAATCCTAAAATTTACCTTTTTTGTCTTTTTTATCTTTGTAAGTACAATAATTGGGGGATGTAATATGCAGGAAAATAATAAAGAAAAACAAATAGTAGATAAAGCAACAGAAAAAACAATTAATTACTTTAAAGAGAAACAAAATTTAGATGTAACTATTACTGATTACAGGTTCCCTTCTAATGATCTAGAATCAGTCTTCATAACTGGTCATATCAAAGATGATGAAAGCAAGGAATTCACTGCTACAATAGATTACAATAATAATTATAATGTTGGTTCTGTTTCAACGAATTTTTCTCTAAAAAAATAATACAATATGGATAAAAAAATGAGGAAATAGCATTAAAAGAAAAAGCAAAAAAGATCGCAATCCAACATTTTAAAGAAGATAAAAAGCTAGGTGTCACAGTGACAAGAGTGGAATTCGCCCCCTCAGATTTTTGGGTGATTTTTGTATCAGGTCATGTAACAAATAATCCAAACCATAAAATAACTGCAGATATAAATTATAAAAATAAGGTTGAAAGTATTAGTTATGATGACTGAAATTAATATGAAAATAAAGTATATTTTTGTTGGCCCTTTATATTAATTCCAATTATTTCATATGTATATAAAGGATGAGATCAATATTCAATAAGCTCAACTTCTAACGTTAAAAATTTAGAAGCAATGTATCAAACTTTTGGGCACCTAACAATAAGGTGTCTATTTTTATTTTCAAAAGGAGCCCCTCAAATAATTCTTAAAAACCTAGATTGATTTGAACCTATTAAAACATTTTAAAGTTTCTCTTCTGCAACATTTGATATATCCCTAATTTAGGAACCAATGATTGGAGGAGAATTATGTTGCATAAAAGATTGTTTTTTTATTTAGTTTTCATTTTCATTATTACTACCTTAGGAGGCTGTAATAATGAAAATAATACCGAGGAAGAAATCATTAATAAAGCAACAGAAGAAACCATTCAGTATTTCAAAGAAAAAGAGAATTTAGAAGTGACTATTACAAATCATAGATTTCCTTCTAATGATATCGAAACTATTTTTATAACGGGTCATATCAAAGATGATACAAATAAGAAATTTACTACTTCAATTGATTATAAAGATGATTATAATATCGGTTCTATCTCTACTACTAATTTCAGCCTAAAACACTGAAAAGACAATCCGAATTATACCTTCTTCTTTTGAAGCATTAATCATTAAAACAAAAAAGCATCCTAAATCACACATTTAGGATGCTTTCTTTTTAATTCCTATTCAGCAATCGCATACGATAACAATTCATCGTCACTTCGCCGAGTCTTTGCAGTAATTGATAGTTCGCATATGCGCCGACCGGGGCACCGATTATTGGTACGAGCTGAAGCATTTTGGCTAAATCAATATAGTCTCGGTACTCTGTTTGGAACTTTTCCCAGTCCATATGATTTTCTTCTTCTGTATCCCACGTTTCGATTGCTTTCCATATTTCTTTTCGGTGGTCGTCACTTGAAAAGGCAAGTTGGAAAACGTGAAGGATAAAAAGGCGCTCTTCTTTGTTGCTCGTATCAAATCCGTACAACGTTGCTGCATCGAATAAAAATTTAATTTTAATGCCGAGTAAAAGCGGAAAGTCAGCAAGGCCAAGGAGAATACCGCCTGCTCCCGTCCCCGCTCCTTCTGCCGCTGCTATTTTTTTGTACTCATCCATTTTTTTGCGTACTTCGTCGTCTCTTCTTTGCAATGACCAGTTCGTCTCTTTTAATTTCGGCTTTATAAAGTTTGATCCGGCACTAATCGTTTGCACCATCATCCGAATCGTTTCTGTTAATACTTTTTGCACTTTCGCCGGAATAAGCTGTTGTACTTTCGTCTGCACTTTCTTAGAGAACCGTGTCATCATAGAAGAATCTTTCATGAATGTAGCTTTCCACTGCTCCAATTCTTTTATAACCTTCTCTTCGTATGTAATCATAGGTTCATTCCCTTCAATTTAAACGCTCAATACGTTTCGCCCCGTATTGATAAACGAAACCGATACTAAATACTATGCTTACGACTAATAAAATGCCCGTCATCATGAAATCTTTCGTCGCAAGGGCGAATATAACTGTAAATATCACGCTACCGATAATAAGGATTGCATTTAATAAAGTAAGAAAATCTTTCTTCTTCTCTTCTCCCCCGACCGGATACAAATCAAGCCAAATCTTCATGCGGTGATGCTTCCATAACGTTAAGAGCTGATAACCGATTAAGTATAGGAAAATAAAGCTTACGATAAATCGTCCATATAAAAACGGAATGAAGTACAAAATAACTCCGCCAAGAGCGAGCAGGCGCACATACAAGCCGAAATAATTACCAGATCGTAAAAACGTTCTCGTATATAAGTATAAATAGGTACGTTTTTCACCAATCATCGAAAGGATAAAATCGAGCCATTTTCTGCGTGCTACTCTTTCTTTTAATGCTGGTACATCAACGAACATGTTCGCGATGCGGTACAGCAGCATCATCTTCTTACCTTCTTCAGAAATTAAATACTCCCAGTTTAGCGGCTTTCCCTTCACCATTTGATGCAGTACTACGAGGTATAACACCATGAGAAGGACGATTCCACCAATAAACATAACGGAAGTACGCTCTACAAGGAAATAAACAAATAAGCCGTTTAAAATAAAACGAATGAACCAATCAGCTCTTTGTATATTTTGATCTGTTAAAAATGACTTTTCCCACGCTACAAATAAGTTCCACGCTTTTACAATGACAAACGCGAGTACAATCCATATGTAAGCCGCTCCTGTTTGTTTCATTTGCTGGAAGTATAACGGGGCAAGCGCTGCCGCTACGATTGCGATTATGTATAACTGAATCATAAACGTAAAGAGAAATGCCTTTGTGAAGTAAGGTTTTAACTTTTCTTCAACTGGCAGCAAGTAAACGAGATCTGCTTCTTTTAATAACGTTTGAATAGATCCGGCCGTTAATACGAGACCAAGCAACACTGCCATAACGAGCGCTGTCGGAAATAAAGGTGTTAACGTTTGTAACCATTGCTGATAATAATACGCTCCTGCGCCGATGATGAATACGAAAATAAATTTCAAATGATCATTAAATACGTATTTACTATATGTACGAACTTCTTTTAGAAAGTGACGAAATCGTTCTTTCCATAATGCTGTGCTATTCATAATCTTCTTCCTTCGTTAATGCAATATAAATATCATCTAACGTTGCACCTGGCATATTAAACTGTGATTGAAGTTCAGATAATGTTCCCTTTGCTCTCACTTCACCTTGATGCAGAATAATGAATGAATCACAATAACGCTCTGCTGTCGCTAAAATATGTGTACTCATTAAAATGCCCGCGCCGCTCTTTTTCATTTGATCCATCATTTGAAGGAGTGATTGAATCGCTAACGGATCAAGCCCAACGAAAGGTTCGTCCACAATGTAAAGAGATGGCTCCACTAAAAACGCACTCATAATCATTACCTTTTGTTTCATCCCTTTTGAGAAATGAGACGGAAACCATTTCAAACGATTTTTCATACGAAATTCTTGTAATAGTTGTCCTACACGTTCTTCATATTGTTGTTCATCGACACCGTACGCCATCGCTGTTAACTTCAAATGTTCTTCTAACGTTAACTCGTCATATAATACTGGTGTTTCTGGGATGAACGAAAAGCTAGAACGGTACGCTGTCATATCATCACGAATTGTTTTCCCATTAATTGTGACAGTTCCTTTTTTCGGTTCCATTAAACCGATAATATGTTTAATCGTCGTACTTTTACCAGCTCCATTTAAACCAATTAAGCCGACAAGTTCGCCTTTATTAACAGAGAACGAAACATCTTTTAGTACAGGGCGCTTCGTATATCCTCCTGTAACATTTTCTACACGCAATAACTCGCTCATACGACACCACTTTCTTCATTAGTATTTTCTATATTCATCTTACCAAAAATGGCGCTGTACTACATAGTATCGATGTCTTAAAAAAATTTTAAATTTGTTAGCATATATTTTTACGAAAGCGGACATCATAATTAGTGAAGAAGGAACACATTGAAAAAGCGACCACCAATTGATGAGTACAACAACATAGTTAAGTCATCATGAAATGGGGTGTCCATGTTGGACAAAGAAATTTACACATAACCAGATCATTTGTTTCATTTTCGAAACGGGGTGTCTCCGAAAGAGCATATACTGTTTTAAAAAATAAACAATTTCATTTTATAAAAGATTGCAATTCATTTCACTTGAAAATGGGGTGTCTGCGGCAGAAACTTTAGCCGATTTACCGTGCATTTCTTAAATAAATGAGGTGTCTGCGAAACGTAAATTACGATAATGCTTTTTCAATCCCTCTTCAGAAAACAGGAAGCTGAGTCAGCTTCCTGTTTTTCGTGTTTGTTCTCTTATGTAATTATGGTAAAATACGGCTAAGGATATTTGAAAGGATGAGATCGATGAATCATACAGCAGATAATTGTATTTTTTGCAAAATCATTGACGGGCAAATCCCTTGCTCAAAAGTATACGAAGATGAACATGTGCTTGCATTTTTAGATATTAGTCAAGTAACAAAAGGACATACTCTTGTTATTCCAAAAGTTCACAAACAAGACATTTTTGCATTAACGCCAGAAATCGCATCACACATTTTTTCTGTCGTTCCGAAAATCGCAAATGCGATTAAAGCAGAGTTTAACCCAGTTGGCTTTAACCTACTTAACAATAACGGTGAAAAAGCTGGACAAACTGTGTTCCACTTCCACCTTCATTTAATTCCACGCTACGGTGAAAACGATGGTTTCGGTGCTGTTTGGAAATCACATCAAAATGAATACACAATGGAAAATTTACAGAACATCGCAAGTACAATTGCAAATAGTGTGAAATAGTGACACTATAATAAGAAGTAATACATAACAAGCCACTTTCCTAACGTGATTAAATATTGCAAGGCTTGTTTCTTCACTCAAGATGCCAGGGAACGTGCACCGCACAATTTTCTTTCCCTTATCTTAAAGATATGCATATTTTTTCACATCATGAATACGAACAAAAAATAAGGAGGTTTCCTTTTATGTCAAAAGCTAAATCCTTTATTACAGGTGTCATTTGCGGCGGAGCAGTTGCTGGATTAGCCGTTCTTTTCTCTACTCCTTCTTCTGGTAAAGCTATGCGCGGTAAGTTAAAAGAAAAAGGAAATGATATTAAAAAGACTTTAGCTGATATTACAGCTGATACAAAATTATTAAAACGTCAAATCGTTGAAACTGCTTCAGAAGGTAAAGAAGTGTTTCAAGAATTAAAAGACGATATGCACGATACGATTTCTAACTGGAAGCAAGACATTTCTCAAAACAAACGCCATATTGAGAAAGAGATTTTGGACATTCAAAAATCAATTGAGAAACTACAAGAAGCTGTTCCGGAAAAAGCGTAAACAAATTCCTGCTTAGTTTTTTGCATATAACAAATATTTTTTATATAAATCGACCTTAACACGGCATATCACACAGATATGCCGTGTTTTTATGCATTTACAATATATGTTATCACTTAACATGTAAGGACAACACATGTATTCACGACTCATAAAACGCTTCCATAGTTATGCATGATTTGTATAGAATGTCATTTTTCCGAAAAATTTTCACAATTCTCACAAAAAGACTTTATTAATTTTTACTTTACTGGCATAATAGATAGTAATGAAAAAGAATGTTAAAGTGGGTGAGTAAATGAAAAGTGGAGAAAAAGATTACTCGGTAAAAGAAGCGATGATTTTCAGCCAACGCATTGCTCAATTATCGAAAGCGTTATGGAAATGTGTAGAGAAAGATTGGCAACAGTGGATTAAGCCTTACGATTTAAACATTAATGAGCATCATATTTTGTCAATCGCTTATCATTTAAAAGGGGCTTCTATTTCTGAGATTGCTAAGTTTGGAGTTATGCACGTATCAACGGCGTTTAACTTCTCGAAAAAGCTGGAAGAACGCGGCTATCTTGTATTCTCAAAAAAAGAAGATGATAAACGAAATACGTACATTGAGATTACAGACAAAGGGGAAGAATTACTACTTCGCTTAATGGAGGAGTATGATCCTGAAAATAACTCTGTATTTAATGGGGCTCTTGCACTTCGTAATTTCTATGGTAAGTTCCCAGAAAATATCGAACTTATCGCTATCTTGCGTAACATTTACGGACAAGACTTCATCGATATTTTTGAGAAATCATTAGAGAATATTGAGGAGAACTTTACGGAATCCGATCAGAAGTTAGTTAAGAAGTAATCTATTTATTTTTTCGCAATCATGCTTAAGAATTCATTCATAAGCGGCTTAAATAAACCTTGTTTTGCTAGCGCTTCCGCAGTTTCGTATACTTCGAGCTGATGTGGAAGCGCTTTTTCAAATTGATCTAACAGCGCATCGAACAAAAGAAGCCCTTCTGCCTTCTCCACTACATATTGCTCGTTCAGTATTTCACAAAGATTTAGTATACGTTCAATATCTTTTTTACGAGCTTTTTTCTTTATGATCAAAGAATAAAATGGACACTTTTCTTCATCAATCATTTTAAATAGTAGGTCTACGTAGTATTCAGCTTGTTCTAATCTTCTAACAACGTCCATTTTCTCCCTCTCTTTCTAACACAAAGTCTTCTATTTCTGAATTTTATAACACGAACAAAATATCGTATGATACAATATATAAAGTATATGTATTTTACCAAAAGGAGGTCTCGCCTCATGACACTTATAACAGTTGTTTTTGTCGCATTCGCACTTCTTGTTATATTTTACACGAATTTCATGACACATACACTGTGTGAACGAAAACAAATAGCTGCGAGCCGCCAACCCGGTGTCTTTCGGGTTATTAATGTATGTATAACAATTTTATTAATTTCTAGTTATATAGAAATTATATTTCATGGAAAGTGAGGAAGGAAGCCCCTTCCTCACTTTTTTCCTCTATAAGCAAATTATACCTACTATAACCAATAAAATAAACAGTACAAGTAATAAAATAAGTTGAGAATTCATCCCCATCCCCTCCTCTTTTCTGTATATGCGGCATGCGCCCAATATGGAACACCTTCAAAATCTGACACGCACTGGTTAAATTTTCTTTATCAATATGAAATCGAGTCGAAATATGATATATTAAATTTTGTACATATTGCTTATACTATGAAATAAATGACACGCATCTTAACTTTATCCTCAGCCTCGGTAAGCCCTGTTAAGCGCGCTTTACCAATATACAAAGCAAAAGTATCAGTGAGACTTAATCGGGCTCTTATGAACTAAAATTCATTGGTGTAGGATAAATTAAAAATACATAATAGTAGGAGTGTTTATCGAATGAAGAAAGCTATGCTTGCCTTAGCCGCAACAAGTGTAATCGCATTATCAGCATGTGGAACAGGATCATCATCAGACAAAATCGTTACATCTAAAGCTGGTGACATTACAAAAGACGAGTTCTACAATCAAATGAAGACACAAGCTGGTAAACAAGTACTAAACAACATGGTTATGGAAAAAGTACTTATTAAAAACTACAAAGTTGAAGACAAAGAAGTAGACAAAAAGTTCGATGAAATGAAAAAACAATACGGTGATCAATTCGATACACTATTAAAACAACAAGGTATTAAAGAAGAAACTTTAAAAACTGGTGTGCGTGCTCAATTAGCTCAAGAAAAAGCTATCGAGAAAACAATCACTGATAAAGAATTAAAAGATAACTACAAGCCTGAAGTTAAAGCAAGCCACATTCTTGTAAAAGATGAAGCGACTGCTAAAAAGGTTAAAGAAGAACTTGGACAAGGTAAATCTTTCGAAGAGTTAGCAAAACAATACTCTGAAGATACTGGTTCAAAAGAAAAAGGTGGCGACTTAGGATTCTTCGGCGCTGGTAAAATGGTTAAAGAATTCGAAGATGCTGCTTATAAACTGAAAAAAGATGAAGTAAGCGAGCCTGTGAAATCACAATTCGGTTACCACATCATTAAAGTGACAGACATTAAAGAACCAGAAAAATCATTCGAACAATCTAAAGCTGACATCAAAAAAGAACTTGTTCAGAAGAAAGCTCAAGACGGCGAATTCATGAACGATCTTATGATGAAAGAAATCAAAAAAGCTGACGTAAAAGTTGACGATAAAGATTTAAAAGATCTTTTCGAAGAGCAAAAAGCTGACGCTAAGAAAGACGAAAAGAAATAATGAAAAGCTCGGGATTAGCCCGAGCTTTTTTGTTTGCCCTCTTCTCGCGATACATTGCGTCTAGATTCGGTACATGAAATTATGTAGTTGATTTTCGTGAATCTAAATTATATCAGCGATTTTTCAATTATATCGACCGCAACTCCAATTATATCGGCGATTTTCAAAATATATCGACTTACCGACAAAAACTGACAATGATTGCGATCCCCTCTTCAAGAAACACAAAAAAACCTCGATTCCACCACACGGAACCAAGGTTTATCTTATTATCATTGATTAAATGAAAAAACTATGTTAAATTAGTACAGAAACACGTTTTCAAAAATACACAGAACGTATTTATCCGTATCTTAATTGTACACCAAAACACATCTTCAGTCAACCTCTATTTTTCACTTTTAAAGGAGTGCTTACGTATGAACAAAAAACTTGATTTAGAGCAAAAACGATTGGATACCGTAATAGAAACGATTACGGAGCAAATTGATAAACTGGAAAACGAAACTGGCAGACGTCGGGCAGAAGTAATCAATATTCGTAAACACTTTTGGGATGACGTGAAAGTGAATACTGATACTTTCGATGATTATCTTGAAACAGTTATCAACTTGAGACAACAAGCTCAGTCACTAGCTGTCACACAAATTACCCATAAGCACACCTTTAATCGACTTGCCGCATTAAGACGTATGCATAAAGCACCTTATTTCGGACGAATTGATTTTAAAGAAGAAGGAGAATCTGCTGCGGAGCAAATTTATATTGGCGTAGCTACACTTACTGATGCAAGCGGAGAAAACTTTCTTATATATGACTGGCGCGCACCTATTTCGAGTGTGTACTACGATTATCCACCAGGGCCAGCTGAATACAGTACACCAGGTGGCGTAATCCACGGTAATGTGGAGAAAAAATTACAATACATTATTCAAAATGGCGAGATTGATTCTATGTTCGATACGAGCCTTACAATTGGCGATGAAATCTTGCAACAAGCGCTCGGAAAAGGTACGAACAAACATATGCAAAGCATCGTCGCTACGATTCAGCGCGAGCAAAATGAAATTATCCGTCACGATGAAGGCCGACTCCTTATCGTGCAAGGAGCTGCTGGTAGCGGTAAAACGTCAGCTGCCCTGCAACGAATCGCTTACTTACTATATAAATATCGCGAATGGTTAAAAGCTGATCAAATTATTCTCTTCTCCCCTAACTCTATGTTCAACAGCTACGTATCTAACGTACTACCTGAACTCGGCGAAGAAAATATGCAGCAAGTGACATTCCAAGAATATTTAAACCATAGACTCAGTAAGTCATTTGACGTTGAAGATCCTTATGAGCAATTAGAATATATGTTAACTGAAACGAATAGCCCTACCTATAAAACGAGAAATGCTAGCATTCGCTTTAAAGCATCTACTCAATTTTTCGAAATGATTAGAGCGTACAGACAATCTCTTGAATCTTCAGGTATGCTATTTAGAGGAATGAAATTTAGAGGCAAGTTAATTGCTTCTGCTAAAGAAATTACAGAGCAGTTTTACAATACTGACTCCTCCCTCCGCTTCCATAATCGAATTGAAAAGTTAACGGATTGGCTAAATAAACAAATAGATGCAATTGAAAAAACAGAACTGAAAAAGCCTTGGGTAGAAGAGGAAATTGAATTACTTAGTAAAGATGAATACCAAAAGGCTTATAAATATTTACAGAAAAAGGGCGAGTTTGACGACAACTCCTTTAATGATTTTGAGAAAGAAACGAAAGTACTTGGACGTATGATTGTCCGTAAAAAATTGAAGCCGCTTCGTAAAGGTGTTCAAACATTGCGCTTCATCAACTTCACAGGCATATATAAACAACTCTTCACAGATGCATCATGGGTTGCTGGGGAAAAACCGAAAGAGTGGGATGATATTTGCTCATTAACAGTAAACATGCTTGATGAAGGAAAGCTATATTACGAGGATGCGACTCCATTTTTACTGTTAAAAGAATTAATTGAAGGCTTCCAAACGAATAGATCGATTAAACATGTACTCGTAGACGAAGCACAAGATTATTCACCGTTTCAATTTGAGTTTTTAAAACGTCTCTTCCCTGCTGCAAGAATGACTGTACTCGGAGACTTTAACCAAGCGATATTTGCCCATGCGAGTGAAGCAGTGAATTTCAATACACTTACTAGCTTATACGGACCAGATGAAACGAACGGTATCAACTTAACTCGTAGCTATCGCTCAACAAAACCGATTATTGAATTTACACGTGCTCTCGTACCGGAAGGAGAGAACATTCACGCCTTTGAACGTGACGGTGAGAAACCTACAGTGACGAAAGTATCGAATGACAGCGAACTGCACGAGCATATTACTGCCAAAGTTGCTGAACTACAAAAAGAGCAGCATAATACGATCGCAATTATATGTAAATCTGCAGCTGAAAGCGCCGCTGCCTACGAAGCACTTCGTCATATCGAGAATATTAAACTCGTGAAGAGTAACTCAGCCGAGTATGAGCAAGGCATTGTCGTGATCCCTGCTTATTTAGCAAAAGGTATCGAATTTGATGCTGTTATTATTTACAATACTTCTAAAGATGTATACAGCGACGAGAGCGTTCGTAGATTGTTCTACACTGCTTGCACGCGCGCAATGCATGAACTGCAACTTTATAGCGTTGGCGAGGTTAGTCCTTTTATACTTGGGGCTGATTCGGAGAGTTTTGAGCTTATTACACCTTGATACTAATCAAGGTGTTTCTTTTTTGTGCAGGATTTATACCTTAAAAGTAGAATATATCAGTTTAGAAAAAGCTAAGGAGTGACAAGATGAACCATTATTTTATTGCTATTTATGACGGCGTGTTTCCTACTGAAAAACTACATACCATTTTACAATCTAATCCTACTTTTACCGACCTAAACGTCCGCCCTCTCGAAATCTCATCACCAAGACCTACCACATTATTAGTTGGCGCAGAACACGATGCACTCACAACCGGTCTTACAGATACATACCATTTATTAACGAAAGAGTTACAAAAACTAGAAGAACAAGAAAAGTACTATTACGTATACGATTATAAAATTAGAAAGACTATCGAGAACCCTAGCGAAAAATGTCTTCCACTAGCCACAATCCATATAAGTATTACGCAATTCCATAAAATGATTCAAAAAGTAAAAGACTTAAAACGCCCTGTATTTGCAGGTTATCACATCATTTCTCATGACGCAGACATACTTACACTTGATGTACTTCTATCTTCACCTTTATTAGATCCTAACACTTCCGAAAAAAATGCGGAAGAATACTCCTATTTACAACAACTAGCTGAATCAATCTCTCGTTCTGAATTATGTATTTCTATTAAAGAGAGTGCACTTATTTAAACACGAAAAGAGGGTTATTTATCATAACCCTCTTCTACTATCTATTTACGTTTGTACTTGATCATAATAATGAATACTTTTATAGACAACTTATATAAATATTAAGGTGTTTTTCTCATTCTAAATGAAATATCCTTACGCCGATATACACTCAGCACGATCCCCATTATAAGCGCATGAAATACAGTCGGCGTTAATCCGTAACTAATAAAAGGTAAGGATATAGCAGCAATCGGCAATAATCCTAGTATCATTCCAACATTATAAATGAACTGAAATACAAAAAGAGTCACTCCACCAACAAGCAGCAATTTACCATACCGATCATTTATTTTATAAGAGATGACTATTAATCTTGCTACAAAAAGCGAAAGAACGAAGACAAGAATTAGCGCAAGCCAATACCCATAATAGTAAGTCAAACTTGCAAATACAAAATCAGTATCCGGAGCAGGGATGAATTTTATATCTCCATATGTACCAAACCAACCTGCTGATGACATTACCTCTTTTAATCGTATATACATAAATCCTGCGCCACCTGCATCACTCTCAGGATTTAAATACCCTAAAAGTCTATCTAAGTGGTATCCTGAAGACCATGATACGGATACCTTGATAATAAATAAACAAATAGGTACAACCGTAATAATCAACGACGTGTTCTTTCCTAGCTTACTCCACCAAAGCATAACGAATACCATCGTAATATAGATAAAAATTGACGAAAGGGTGGATACAATCAAAAATAAATACAAAGAAAATAAATATAAAACCACAAGATGTATAATCTTTAACCTACTATTATTAAAAAAAGAAGCCCAAGCTAGAAAAAAGAAAGGCACTGCCATTAGACAGTCAATTGCAATTGGGCCGATTTGTATTAACGGTTCTCCAATCATTGAAGCGTTTGGAAAACAGTATAGCATTAACAGGACAACTACTCCGATTATATAAAACAACCATCCCATTCTCTCTAATTTCCGATAATCAAGTAACATCATCCCAATCGCTGTTATAACACCGAGAATAACAAATATCACCTTATTTATTATTACATCATTCGTATATCCAAAAACTAAAACCGGCAAAAACCCTAACCCCATCGCAGCCACCAATAAAATAAGTAAGAACCAATCAACCTTTGGCTTATGAAGTTTATTAAGTTCTTGCCCTAGTTTAATCGGGCTTCCCATTTGTTCCACAGCTTTATTTTCAGCAACTTCCTCACTTAATCCTTTTTCTATCCACGTGTTCTTCGCTTGTTTTAAGTGAAAGTCTAGTTCCGTTGCTACAAAGCTCTTTGCTTCTTTTGATTTAATATGATTCGTAACCTCGCTTACAAAACGCTCCCCTTTTTTATTCAATTTCTCCTCACTCCTGTACTAAGCCTTTTAATATAAATTGTACCTTCGTAACATTTTTTTCTGCCTTTCGCAGCATCTTTCTTCCTTTATCATTTAATTGATAATATTTTGCCCCTGCATGATCCCAGCTAGATTGAATAAAACGATTCTGTTCTAGACGATGTAATACGGTATATAAAAAACCTTCATTTCCTTCGAATTTTCGAATCCCTCTCCCTCGTAACAGCTGTGACAATTCGTATCCTGTTTTTTCATTACTGAGGAGTTGTAAAATGGCTAAAGAGATGTCCTCTTCCTTTTCGTGTGATGCATTGATTTTTTCGCGCACCCGCTTTCGGTGTTGATCAGAAAAACTCAAATGTTTAAACGTTGTATTCTCCATTGATTTTCGCAGGCCTTTTAATCGATCTTCCATTTGATTATTCCTCCAATCCTTTCTTCAAAAGCTCCTTCGCTTTTTTCAGTCTCGTTTTTATCGTGTTTTCTTTCACGTCTATTACAATAGCAATCTCTTTAATTGATAATTCTTCATAATAAAATAGATAAATAACTTCTCGATATTTTATCGGTAAATTCATTACTGCAGAAGCGAGCTCACGGTCCTCCGCATTTTGAATGACAATTTGTTCGACACTATCATTTTGAACCCCAATATAAGCAGATTCATCCTCTGCCACGATCACCTTTTTGTTATACCAACTCTTTATATAGTCCTTACATTGATTAATCGCAATTCTCCATAACCACGTTTTCACATTCGACTTCCCTTTGTATGTATGAAGAGATTTATAACATTTCACAAATATATCTTGCGTTACATCCTCAGCAACCTCTTTATTATTTACATATGAATACACAAGTTGTAAGACTTCTTGTCCATACTTGTTCATGATTTCATCGATAAGGAGTTCCTTATCTTCTATTTCAAACGCTTCTACCGTTAATTCATCCACATCATTTCCTCCTTCCCATATATTAGACGACGTACTGTATGGAAAAGTTTTATAAATTTATAAAAAAAATCTGTTTGGCAATAATGTTTTTTATAAATCACTTCCTCAGCAACTTACATATAATAAACCGAATAGTCGTTACAATACATTCACCTAAAGAGCGCCTCTCTCCCAAGGCGCTTTTTAAGTTTGCAATAAGGATTTTGTCTTAGTTTTCTATCGTCAAGATTCCCCTCATCGCTAAATGAAAAAGAGAACCCATTCAATCGAGTCCTCTTCCCTCCTAACACTCACTTAAAGAATCTAATATTTCATGGTCATACAAAGATGGCTTGATAATATCAAAACCAATAAATTCTTCATACTTCTTATCTGCAAAATAAAATACAACGTTTTGAAATAACACTTTTTGCAAATGAATATCCTGAGAAATTCTAAATGAGTATATGTATTTATTATCATTTGAAGCTTTCTTTTTATATATTTTACTTCTATTTGTTACTCCTTTTAATTTACGAGCATTTTCTCCAAAAAACTCAATCCCCACTATACGATCAAATTGATCTATATCTACATTCAGTTTTGGATTTTCTTCCAACTCTTCAGTCGATTCAATCTCAATTTCTGAAGTGAATGGAATTACATACAGATATGCCATCTGGATTTCAGGGTCATAAGTAATTAATTTTTTCATGCTGCACCTCATATCCGTATTCATTTGTCTTGTTCCCTATTTTAAAACATAATACAATTGAAATGTAACTTAATAAGCTATAACTAGTAGGTGTGATAATCATCTCTTCCATTTTGAAAAAAGGGGGGAGGTGATAAAATGATCGCGATGTTTGTAATTAAATTAGTGTATGGTATCCTAACCGGAGCTGGCGTTGTCATCGGTAGAAGATACGTCGGTCCGTGGCTAATTTCTGTATACAAAAAAGCGAGAACCACCCTGCTTCGTGGAAAAGGTAAGGGCGGTTCTCGGCTAAAACGTTAATGTAATTGTCTTATAACCGCACCTACTACCACCACAATAGTAAGTTAGGTTACACAAGGCAGAAGTTTCTCAGGCTTCTGTCTTCTTTATTTTATGCAAAATTCATACTATATACTCTATCATCATTGTAACATATTTTATTTATTTTTAGTCAAGGTAACCAAATGATGATTATTATCCAATTTCGTTATCTTAAGATATATTCCCTCCTTATCTAAGGGCAGATTGTATCGTAAGACAAAAAACAAAAGAGTTCAGACTACCTTCTGACGGCAATTCAGCTCCACCTGAATTGTTGGGTTTCACCCGTAACACAAATCAGATGGAGCCTTCTTGCCGAAAAGGATAAAAAACACCTGAAGAGGTTCTCTTCAGGTGTTTCTCTATTTTACGCTAATGCAGCTGCTTGTTCTTGTTGATCTACAGGAATGACAGCGTCTGTTAATGCTTTTTCTAATTCAGCTGTGTATTTCATTTGCTCTTCTTTGCTCCAGCCTAGTTTCGCAGCCATGTAGTTGATTACTGCTTCTTTCCACTCGTATACCCAGTGGATGTTGAAGAACACAGCGCCTCTGCGGCGTACGAAGAAGTCAACTGGTTTTGCTGTCATTTCGTAATCCATTGCGTATACAAGTGGGATTAGAACGTCTAGCGGCATGTTGTATTCTTTCGCTTCGTCTTTATGTTTTTTCGCTAAGTCGAACAGTACGTCAACGTTAGAGCCATAGAATTTCGCAAATTCTTCTGCTTGTGCTTTCGTTAAACCAGATTTCGTACCCTCATCTGCTTTTTTCGCAACGAATGCTGGGAATCCGTGTGAACCACTTACATGTCCACCAGAGATTGGCATATGTTTCGTATCGCTCTTCGGATATGCACTATGACCTTCTTTTTGTAGTAGGTTCGTTACGTAGTCTACTACCATTTCAGCCATTTTACGGTATCCTGTTAATTTACCACCTGCGATTGTAATTAAACCAGATTCAGAAGTCCAAATTTCATCTTTACGAGAAATTTCAGATGCATTCTTACCTTCTTCATAAATTAACGGACGTACACCAGCCCAGCTTGACTCCACATCTTTTTCTGTAATTTTTACACTTGGGAACATGTAGTTAATCGCATTAATGATATATGTGCGATCTTCTGTTGTCATGTGCGGTACAGCTGCGTCTTTATCATAGAACGTATCTGTTGTACCTACGTATGTTTTTCCGCCGCGAGGAATCGCGAACACCATACGTTTATCTGGTGTATCGAAGTAAATAGCTTGCCCTAATGGGAAACGTTTTTGGTCAATTACTAAATGCACACCTTTTGATAACTGAAGTACTTTCCCTTTTTTCGAGTTATCTTTTTCACGAAGTGTATCTACCCAAGGGCCAGCTGCGTTTACAATTTTCTTACCGTACACTTCATACACTTCGCCATCTAGTAAATCGATTACACGTACACCGCATACTTTTCCATCTTTATATAAGAAACTGTCTACTTTTGCGTAGTTAACAGCTTTCGCACCGTGTTCAATTGCTTCTTTCATTACTTCAATTGTAAGACGCGCATCGTCTGTACGATATTCTACGTAGTAACCGCCGCCTTTTAATCCTTCTTTTTTTACAAGAGGCTCTTTGTTTAATGTTTCTTCACGGTTAAACATTTTTCTGCGCTCGCTTCGTTTTACGCCTGCTAAGAAGTCATATACACGAAGACCAATTGATGTACTGAATGATCCGAACGTACCGCCTGTATGGAATGGAAGTAACATCCACTCTGGTGTTGTTACATGGGGACCGTTCTCATATACGATCGCACGCTCTTTCCCCACCTCTGCTACCATTTTCACTTCAAGTTGTTTTAAATAACGTAGACCACCGTGTACAAGCTTCGTTGAACGACTTGATGTACCTGCTGCAAAGTCCTGCATTTCAAACACAATTGTTGATAACCCACGTGTTGCCCCATCTAATGCAATACCAGAACCAGTAATACCTCCACCAATTACGATCACATCTAACTCTTGTTTATTTACTCCGTTTAATACGTCTTTACGTTGTTTACTTGAAAATTTCATGGTAATTCCTCCCTTTGATAACGAAAAAAGAGACCACAAACTCCGCTATAGATTTCGCCTCTATAGCGTGTTGTGGTCTCTCCAAATCTCCTACCGAATTATTAACTTGTCACCATTATAACACTGTTTATGATTATTTGAAAGCTTTTGTTGCTTCAATTGCTTTTTTCCATCCAGAATATAGCTCTTCGCTTGTTTCCGCTTCCATCGTTGGTTCAAAGCGTTTGTCCATATGCCACTGTTCTTTAATTTCATCTTGGTTTTTCCAATATCCAACCGCAAGACCAGCTAAGTACGCTGCACCTAAAGCTGTCGTTTCATTGATTACTGGACGCTCTACAGGAACAGCTAAAATATCACTTTGGAACTTCATTAAGAAGTTATTTTTAACTGCTCCGCCATCAACGCGTAATGTTTTCAGTTCAATACCTGAATCTGCTTCCATTGCGCATAATACATCTTTCGTTTGGTATGCTAAAGATTCTAGTGTTGCACGAATGAAATGCTCTTTCGTCGTACCGCGCGTTACACCAAACATAGCGCCGCGTACTTCACTATCCCAGTACGGTGTACCTAAACCTACGAATGCTGGTACAACGTATACACCATCAGTTGATGCAACGCGAGAAGCATACACTTCACTCTCACTTGCATCTTTAAACATGCGCATTCCGTCACGTAACCATTGAATTGCAGAACCTGCTACGAAAATACTTCCTTCTAATGCGTAGTTTACTTTACCATCTATACCCCATGCAATTGTTGTTAATAGGCCGTGCTCAGAAGCTACTGCTTTTTCTCCTGTGTTCATTAACATGAAGCAACCAGTTCCGTACGTGTTCTTCGCCATACCTTCACCGAAACAAGCTTGTCCAAATAATGCTGCTTGTTGGTCACCAGCTACACCTGCAATCGGTATATTTTGACCGAAGAAGTGATAATCAATTGTTTCTCCATATATTTCAGATGATGGACGTACTTCTGGAAGCATGCTCTTTGGCACTGTTAACATGTCTAGAAGCTCATCATCCCACTGTAAGTCGTGAATGTTAAACATTAATGTACGTGATGCATTTGAGTAATCCGTTACGTGCGCTTTGCCGCCAGACAATTTCCATACAAGCCACGTATCAATTGTTCCGAATAATAGATCGCCGTTTTCTGCTTTTTCTCTTGCACCTTCAACATTATCTAAAATCCATTTTACTTTCGTACCAGAGAAGTATGCGTCAATTAAAAGACCTGTTTTTTCGCGAACCATTTCGCTATAACCTTTTTCTTTTAGCTCATCACAAATTTCAACTGTTTGACGAGATTGCCATACGATTGCGTTGTAAATTGGTTTTCCAGTCGTTTTATCCCATACAACCGCTGTTTCACGTTGGTTCGTAATACCGATACCAGCGATTTGTTCTGGTTTTACATCTGCTTCACTTAAGCAAGTTGCGATAACTGCTAAAATAGATCCCCAAATTTCTTGTGCGTTATGCTCTACCCAGCCTGGCTTTGGAAAATGTTGTGTAAACTCTTTTTGAGCTGAATGAACAATTTCACCTTTTTTATTGAAAAGAATTGCGCGTGAGCTAGTTGTTCCTTGGTCTAAAGAAAGAATATATTTTTTCATAATGGTTTCCCCCTATGCTACTTTTCTACTATTTGTAGTGCTTTCACTTTTTTTACTTGTCATATAAGAGATTGCTAGTACAATCACAGTTGCAATAATCACATAAATAAGTGCTGCATTTTGTTTTCCTTCAAATACAACTTGATGGAATAATCCTGCAAGTGATCCACCTAGAATTGGACCAACTACTGGAATCCATGCATACTTCCAGTTCGAACCGCCTTTTCCTGCAATCGGAAGGAAGAAGTGTGCGATACGCGGACCTAAGTCACGAGCCGGGTTAATCGCGTATCCTGTCGTTCCACCTAATGATAAACCAATACTTACAATTAAGAAACCTACGATAAATGGATTTAAACCATCTGCAAATTTATTTGCTCCAATTGCTAATATACCAAATACTAAAACGAATGTTCCAATCATTTCACTTAAAAGGTTTGCAAATGTGTTCGGAATTGCTGGACCTGTTGCAAATACGCCTAACTTTGTTCCTGGATCTTCTGTTTCTTTCCAGTGTGGTAAGTAATGTAAATATACGATAACTGCCCCGATAATTGCCCCAATCATTTGTGCTGCGATATAACCTGGTACGTCACTCCATGGGAACGCTCCCTTAAATGCTAGTCCTATCGTTAAAGCCGGATTCAAATGTGCCCCACTAATTGATCCAACCGCGTACGCTGCTACCGCTACCGCTAAGCCCCAGCCCATTGTAATGACAATCCATCCAGAATCTTTCGCAAACGATTTCTTTAAACTTACACCAGCACAAACGCCGCCACCAAGTACGATTAACAACGCTGTCCCTATTAATTCCCCTAAAAATGCTGACATAAAATCCCTCCACAATCAATTTAAATGCGTTCAAATGTGATAGAGGTAAAATGAATGGCCATTCGTTTTTTCAAAAGAAAAAGATCCACAGCTTACATGCTTCTATATAAAAATATATAGAAACAATAAAATGTGGATCTCTTCTTTTCTCCGTCACGTTTATTAACTTGTCTATAATGTTAACCTTTCATGAAAGCGGTGTCAACAGAATTTTTTCACATTTTCGTCACTTTTTTTGGTAATGTTTCCATAGCTCTTTTTTTGATGTCGTAATTGCTGTCGCACCAGCACTTAAAGCTCTTTCAACATCTTGCACAGTACGAATGAAACCACCCGCTAAAATCGGGACACCAGTACGCTCTTTCACTTCAGCAATCACATCCGTTAGCGCACCAGGGAGCACCTCTATATAATCCGGCTTCGTCTTTTCTAGCAAATTACAGCTCTTTTCCATCGCGCTAGAATCAATTAAAAAGATGCGTTGAATTGACACGACACCCTTTTGCTTCGCCTTCATAATCACGCTCGCCTTTGTCGACAGTAACCCGTACGGTTTATATTCTTGGCATAAAAACTCCGTCGCATGCCCATCACTTTGTAATCCATGGATCAAATCAACATGTAAAAACACCTTTTTACTATGCTGCTTCGCAAGTGACACAACACTCTTCAATTGACCAACATGAATATCTAAAATAACAATATACTCATATGAACTATGTAATAGCTTTTCCAAATCTTTAATTTGCCTCACTGCCGGCAAAATCTTCTGTTCATGAAATTCCATTCTAAATGTCCCCTTCTTTATGTCATCCTATCCTTTATAGTACACAATTTGAGTAGAAAGAACAGCTAGTGTGGGGAAATTATTTCCTCTATCTATATATTTTCTTCAACTTATCAGAACCCGTGCCACCTATAACCATTAATATGCGGGGTAAAAAATTCATTACATACGGTGCATCTGCTACAAGTGTAATGCTCGCTCCGGCAAACTTATTTAACATCCATACAACGATTTTTGTAATAAATAAAAATACACCCATCATAGTTTCATTTTCATCAAAAAGAAAAGAAGCTAACAATAAATTGTTAACTTCTCAGCTGAAAGTAAAATAGTATCTTTCTTGATCTTCTAATATCTAGGTTGTGATTGAATATTGGTAAGATGAACGTCATACATATCAATGATTTCAAGAAATCTATCAGCTTCACGGAAAACATGGTCTGCTAATAATGGATGAATGATACTCTTTATTTTACATTGCTCAATTAAATCACGTGCTGTTTTCTTAAAATCCCGAAGAGATGCAACCGACACACGATTTTGATCTAAAAATTGATCTAAAAGTGGGACTGTTTGAGATTGTGGTTTCATAGATTCTAAGTCAATTGCTTGATACATCAATTCATCAAAATCATTGCTAAAATTCCGCGCTGTGTCTACAAGCTTTCTTTCCGATGGATCAAGAAGATGACCAATAAATTTAGCATGGTCTGCCATAATCCTTAAAAAGAAAACATTTTCTTTAATAATAGCATCAGGAAGAGCATCTAATTTACCTTCATTTAATTGTATTAAACGTTTTCTAAAATAATCAGCTTCCCTACTTGTATGATCAACTAACAATGGAAAGTTATTTTGTCCTGGCAATTTACATGTGAGAATTAATCCTAAAATTTTTCGTTTAAATCCCCAAATATTAGTTGCGGCTTGTTGTACTTCTGCATTAAATCTTTTTATTTGCTCAGGATCTGTTTCATTTGTATAGGAATGCGCAATTTGTTCGATATGTTCAAACAATCGATAAAATTGATTAGCCTCTTCGATTAGTTGAGTGTCCTCACATCTAAACCCTAAGCGAAGAAAAAAAGAATGCTCCTTCATGATTCTAGACCAAAAACGAATTTCATTTAATGAACGCTCAACAAACATTACAGACGTAACACCTGTATCAGGATGTAATGATGTTTCATCCCTATGCATTGTTAATCCCCCCCAGTAAATACTGCGCTAGTTCCATTCTTATGAGTAAAAAAATATATAAATACCATCAATAAAAGTTCATGATGAATATTGTATACATGTAAAATTCAACTTGTATAAGCTTTGCTTGATGAACATATACTGCTCCTCCAGCAAAAAAAGGCTACCAGCTAGATGTAAAGTTCTACTAGTTGGTAGCCTTTCAAAATTTCTATTAAAGCAATACCGAATCCTTATCAGTATCCTGATTCCGTTTCTCTCGCTCTTCTTCTAAACGCTTCATATACACTTCGCCTTCTTTTTCGATAAACTCATTATCCATATCTTGCTCTTTTTTTGAAGTATATAAAACCATGTAGCCACTTAATACGATTCCAACAATTACAAGATACACCCACCATGGTAAAGTTTCCACGCAACTTCATTCCTTTCCTTAGACAAGCCTTATTAGTTTCACTGTATGAGGAAAGAAGTTGATTTATGCTTAAAATTTATTGTGGATTCTTCGCGAAGAACGCTTGTACATATTCCATAAACTCTATTGGTTCCTGGCGAAACGGTGCATGGTATCCTTTTTCAATGATATGGAACGTACTATTCGCAAATAGCTCATGATACAGTTCACCATTTTTCCAAGAAACGCTCTTATCGTGTCGTCCCCATATAATTAAAGTCGGCACCTTAATTTTATCGGCCTCCATCGCGATGCGGCGCTCTCTCATTTTCGTAAGCTGATCATAATGCTCTTTATCGTCGCGACTATTTTTCACTGCATTTTTATTATAATCTGTAATCTCTGTTACAGTTTGTAAATCCGTTGATAGCGGCGGCACTTCATAGCTTTCTTTTTGCTGGAAAGACTCGATCCCTGTAGAATCCACTAAAACGAGATGCGTTACTGCATCCGGATATAAATACGCTAAATTTAGAGACATCTCTCCGCCCATCGAATGACCAAGTACTGCGAATTGATTGTATCCGAGTTTCTTCATTAACTTATAATATAAATTCACTTGCGCAGGAAACGAATACTGAAAATCAACCGGCTTCGAAGAACGTCCAAATCCTAAAATATCAACCGCTATAATCGTGTGATCTCGTGCAAGTTCCGGATAAATATCACTAAACCCATCAGATGAACCACCAAACCCGTGAAGCATAAGTAAAGGTGGCTTGCCCTCACCAATTTGCTTAAAATAAATCGTCTGTCCATCAATTTGCGCCATACTCTCTTTCGTATTCAGCTTCATCATAACAGTATTTTTCACTTCTCCAACTTTCGCAATCGGCTTATCAACGAAGTTACATACGATTAACAAAACGAGCACAATACCGCTAATAAAATAAAATTTAAACCGTTTCAAAATTCCCGTCTCCTTTCTCTTGTTGCTATTTAAAGTTTTTACATTATTTGGTTGTTTTATGATTATTTTTAATTGTAACTAACTTAGTTACAATTATATTAAAAAAATATTACTCACTTCTATTAGTGATGGTTATTTTGTAACTATTATAGTTACATATTTAAAGTAAGTCAATTCTTTTCTCTACATGCTTAAAGTAAGTCAATTCTTTTCTCTACATGGCCTAATAACAAAGAAAAGGACTTCCTGTTGAAGTCCTTTTCTTTGTTATTATAGTTGGCTTACTCCGCCGTCTCCTCTATTATCTGCTGGTGCTTCTCCATCTCCTTTATTGAAGTTGGCTGGTGCTCCTCCTGTATCTCCTATATTAACGTAGTCTGGTTTTGCTGGTGCTGGAACATCACCGTGCTCCGCTTGTTGTACAAAAGAACTATTTAAACCGACAGATACAATACCAACTAACACTATACCAGTTACAGTCATACCTATTTTTTTAAACATTATTTTAATGCTCCTCTCTCTATCTTCTTCTCTTTTGCCTGTAATGCTTTGTAAAAATAATCACTTGCTTTCATGTAATTAGCATCCTCACGAAACTTTATTGCAAGTTTTTCCACATATTCCTGAGTGTAACTATATAAAGATTCTTTATCAAAATAAGTAATTCCTTTAAGGATAATCTGCTCTAATTCTTTAATAGGAACATTACCATTTACTGCTTTTAAAATACTAAAATGATGTATATACTCTTCATTTTCTAACTCCATACAAATATTTAATCCTCTATCAATTAATTCTTCAGCAATGTTTGTTTCTCCCAGTTTAAAATGTTCCCTAGCTTGTAGGAAAATCGCTTTGAAATGTGCTGGGAATTTCTCTGTTACTTCCGAAAGATGTCGAATAGCTAGTGCAGAAAGGTTTTGACTTGCGTATAGCCATCCTAAATTATGACGTACCCTTAAAAGCAATATAGCGTTATCCTGTTTTTGTAGAATATCTATCGCTGAATTTAGACACTCTTCTGCTTGTTCATATTGCTTTATTTGTATGGCAGTTAGTCCTAAAAGATTTTGAGATAAAGCAATATTCATATCTTGTCCTGCTTGTTTTGAAAAAATTTCTTTAGCTTTATTTACATATTTTATTGTATTCATTGGTTGCCTTGTATTGTAGAAAAATGCAGAAAGACGATAACAGAATTCCCCATATTCTAATTCATCAGGAATATATTTTATTAGTGTTTTGGCCTTCTCATAACATCTATTTGCATCATTGTAATTTGATATTAGAGTTGCATGCATTGCCTTAAAAAAATAATAGTAATATGACAAACGATTTTCAGACGTTTTATAAATTTCATCAATTTTATCAAAACTATTTTTAGTAATTTGTAAGCCATCCGCCAGCACTTTATATCTAAAATCTAATAAAGAGTAATATAGCCATAAATCCCCATCCTCTTTTACATTAGAAAACTCACTCTCAATATCTTCCTTCATTTCCCTAGCTTTCTCTATATTTTGCTGCAACATTACACGATGCCAATCATCTAAAGAATGTTTCATTTGCTCCCTTGTTACTACATCTGCTCCCATACACTCGCATCCCCTTTTCTTCAAACTTACAAAATTAGGATATTTATACAATTATCAAAATTGTATATTATCACCTCTTTTCTATGTATTGAAAATAATTGTCAGAAAATTTATAATTTAAGTGGATTATACCAAATATTTCTATTTTAAAAACTTGAGAAACATTTTTCAGAAAATTTTATAGCCCAAATAAAAAAGCAAGCAATTCCAGCGATCCGCTAAAACTACTTGCTCTCCTACTTACTATCTCTATTGTTACTCTTTAATAAATTCCTTCGTACTTCTTACTGTATCAATCGGACGAACTAATTTTTCGATTTCTTCACGTTTTGGCTCTAGGAACGGAGGTAAAGATAATTTCTCGCCAAGTGTTTCGTATGGCTCATCTCCCATAAATCCTGGGCCGTCTGTTGCGAATTCAAATAAAATTTGTGGTGCAACTCTTGCGTATAATGACTCGAAGAAGTGACGATTTACATAGCCAGATGAAGGAAGCCCTACGCTACTGATTCTCTCAATCCACTCTTCTAATACAGCGCGATCTTCTACGCGGAATGCAGCATGGTGCACTGTACCAAAACCTTGTTGTGCTTCAGGAAGAACCGTATTATGTTCTACAATGACAGAAGCACCGTTTCCACCTTCGTTTACTTCAAATAAATAGAATTCTCCTTCTTGAGCAATCTCTTTAAATAATAGAACTTTTTCTAACACTTCTTTAAAGAAACTAAAGTTTGAAATGCGGATAAATACAGGGCCTAAGCCAGTAATTGCATATTCTAATGGAACTGGACCGTTTTGCCATGGTGTACCTGATTCTATCCCGTTATCTAATTCATCTGAGATTAATTGATAGTGTTGATCATCAAAGTCAACGAAAGAAAGAGTTTTCTTACCAAATTGCTCTTTAATGCCTGTATGTTCCACTTCAAGACGGTCAAAGCGTTTCACCCAATACGCTAACGCTGCGTCAGTTGGAACACGGAATGAAGTTTTTGAAATTTCATTTGTACCGTGTACTCCTTTTGGAACACCTGGGAAGTCAAAGAATGTCATATCTGTTCCTGCACTACCTTTATCATCTGCAAAGAATAAATGGTACGTTTGAATATCATCTTGGTTTACTGTTTTTTTAACTAAACGCATTCCTAAAACGTGAGTGAAAAACTCATAGTTCTTTTCTGCACTACTTGTAATTGCTGTAACGTGGTGAATTCCTTTTAATTGGTTCATTTTATATTCCTCCAATGGTTTTTAAATTTATATTTTCTCTTCTATTATTTCTCTTCAATAGGTGCTAATTTCGCTTCAATTTCTGCTCGCTGATCTTCTAAGAACGGCGGTAAATCAAGTTTTTCTCCTAAATGTTCTACATCGCCATCAACTGTAAATCCTGGTCCATCTGTCGCAATTTCAAATAGGATTCCGTTTGATTCACGGAAATATAAGCTTTTAAAGTAGAAACGGTCGATAATGCCTGAAGAATGGAAACCTTTTTGTATTACCTGTTCTTCCCAGTAAGCAAGCTTTGCATCGTTCTTTACACGAATTGCTAAATGATGAATGCTACCGCGGCCTGGCTTTTCAGTAGGACCATCTAAATATTTCACAACGATTTCTCCGAAGGCTTCTCCTTTAATAGACTGGAAAATCGCTTCTTCGTCGCTTCGGCTAACTTCTGTATAACCAAATATATCTGTTAATGTATTCGCCAGTTTATCAAGTCTACGCACTGTCATTTCTACAGAACCCATTCCTTGAATTTGATGCTTTGCAGGAACTTCGGATTTCTCCCACGTTTCCCAGTGCTCCACTTTTTCTCCGTTTGAAACTAGTAGTACGAGACGAAGGCCTTCAGCATCCTCAAATTGCAAAGCAGAACGATTTGCATATGTTGTCATTTCACTATGTTTCACATCAAATTTCTCAAATCGTTCTTTCCAGTAATGTAAACTTTCCTCTGATGGAACGAGTAATCCGATTCGCGTAATTGCATTCGTACCACGGTACGTTTTTCCTACTAAAGGCATTTCAAAAAATGATAATTCTGTGCCTGGACTTCCTGTTTTATCTCCGTAAAATAAGTGATACATAGACGGATCATCTTGGTTTACCGTCATTTTCACACGGCGTAAACCAAGCACGTTTTTATAAAAATGGTTATTCTCACTCGCGTTTTTTGTAACCATTGAAATGTGATGATGCCCTTTAATTTCATACATTGATAATTCCTCCGTTTCATTTTACTAGTCAAGTGATACCTAAAAAATAATATGCTTCTTAGCTTTTCAATTTATTCTCATTATATTTTTGTAAATTCATCTTAGTTTTTACTGAATAAGTTACTTCGTTTTTTTAATCGAAAGCAACTGAGTATATGTTTTTCATATGACTCAATCACTTTCGTTACTATCACTTTACAACTCAAGTGATTAAAAAGCAAGTTATTTATCTCAAATTCGAGATATTTTTTTATTGCATAAAATTTTGGACTAAAAACACAAGAAATTCTTGGTTTGGAGACATTATAAAATTCATAAGTTGATGGATGTGGGATATCGCCAGTATTAAAAAACACGCTAAGAGTATGCAAGATTTTATACAGTTTTTCAACTAATTCAGTAACAAACAGAAATCTTAAAATCCCCTTCAGGATAGGAATGTATAAAAAAATGTATAGATCCATAGAACGTAAAAAGGAGGTTCCCTTGTGAAAGCAGGGTTCCTCCTTGTCCTTGCTACCGATAATGAGACGTTATATTAACTGAATGCGAATACCATATACATCTAAAAATCATAACAAATCGATTCTCCGAAATGGTACAATTAGGAAAAGGGGGAAAGGATATGTACGATTACAAATTCGTGAAAGTCGAAGTTAATAACTGGAAAGGGGAACCTAAAGAAGATTATAAGCGTATTATTGCCGAACATGCTGAAGACGGTTGGAAATTTGTTCAAATCTTTGCACCATCAATCGCAGGATACGCGCAATATTTTGAGATTATCTTCGAACGAATTAAATAACCCCTTTCGAGAACGAGAGGGATTTGCTTTGAATAACATACAAAAAGAACTGAAATATTTGGGAATCTAATTGTTCTCAATTTAACTTATAAGACAAATAAGCTAATATTAATCAACTTCCACTAACGAGAATTATGTAACTAAGCTGCCCATATGGACAGCTTATTGTATTTTTTCTGAAATGCTGGCGTTACTCAACTAAAAAGTTGATATGCTCCCATTCTAGTGGCAAGATATGTTTTATTAGCTCTTCGTTACACCCATGCATACTTCTTAACTATTTCATTTTTAATAAAGAAAACAGCCTCACTAAGTTTTTTACACTTAATGAGGCCATTTGATTCGCATTATTAATTATGGAACGTCGGTTTATAGAACGAACGATTATCAAGTGCAAAGACACGCTCTGTGTATTCGCCTGGTTTTGTGCGTCCTAATGCGCGATCCATCATGTTCATTTTTGCATCTAAGTTATCGATGTAGTGCAGAATTTCTGCTTCTTTTACTAACGGTGGTTTTGGGCTACCCCATTCTGCTTTTCCGTGGTGAGAAAGAACGATGTGTTGAAGAATTAATACTTCTTCTGCATCGATTTGTAGCTCGTCTGCAGCTTTACCAATTTCGTTCACCATAATAGAAATGTGGCCTAGTAAATTCCCCTCTAACGTATAAGTTGTAGAGATTGGGCCAGATAGCTCAATTACTTTACCAAGGTCGTGTAAAATAACGCCCGCATATAGTAAGTCTTTATCTAACGATGGGTATAAAGCCGCAATAGCTTTCGCTAAATCAAGCATCGATACGACGTGATAAGCTAGTCCAGATACGAACTCGTGATGGTTCTTTGTCGCTGCTGGATATTCTAAAAATTCGTTTTGATGCTTATTTAACAAATGCCTTGTTAGACGCTGAATGTTCGGGTTTCTCATTTCAAATATGTATTGCGTAATTTTTTCAACCATATCTTCTTTTTTCACTGGTGCTTTTTCTACGAAATCCGAGATATCTGTTACTTCATTTTCATTCGCAACTCGGATTTGTTTCACACGTAATTGAATACGTCCTTTGTAATTTAAAATATCACCAGCTACTTTAACGATTGTTTCCGCTACATATTGTTTCTCAACTTCTGGTGATACGTCCCATAGCTTCGCTTCAATATCTCCACTTGGATCTTGTAAGATTACTGTTAAAAATGGTTTGCCATTGCTTGCTAAACCTTTTGTCGCTGTTTTAATTAACAAGAAAACATCGACTTGTTCACCAACTTCATATTCTGCAATTTTCTTTTTCATTCGAATTCCTCCACCATATCAATTACTTTTAGTATAGCACACTACAACTCATTTTCTTTACGCTTACGCACTAATTTTATAATCTGTTTTTCTGTAAAATACGTTAGTAAATGCGCATGACATGTAAAGAAGATGACTTGTCTATCTTTGGCAATTTCCTTTATTAGTTCAATCGTACGATTCGTCCTTACCGCATCAAAATGTACAAAACTATCATCAATAATAAATGGATAATCATGCTCAAACGTTTTCGCTAACGCAAATCGTAACGATAAATATAACTGCTCTGCTGTCGCTTGGCTTAGTTCATGACTGTAAAAACGCATACCGTCGTTACGCTCAACGATGAACGGTTCTGCCTCTGACGGTGAAAAGATTTTACTATATCGTCCGCCTGTTAAATAGACGAAATACTCTTCTGATTTTTGTAAAATACGCGGAAGATGTACTTCATGATAATATTGCTTCGTTTTCGTTAATACTGTCTTTGCGGCCGCATAAGCAGCCCACTTCTTCACTTGTTCACGCACTTGCGCTTTTTTCATTTCCCATTCGTGCAGTAAATCACCGTACGTACTACCTTCTTCTAAATTCGCGATTTCCATACGATGTTTCGCAATACGCTCTGTCAGTTCTTTCTCTTTCATAAGACAATTTTGCGCAGCTGTCATTTCTTGCTTTAATTTTTCATCATAACCGTCAGCCTCATAATGTTCAGCTAATGATAAACTCGTTAAACGCTGTTCTAACAGATCAATTTGCGGTAATAAACGCCCGACTTGCTGCTCAGCATCTTCACGTTTTTCTGCCAGTTTACCTGCTTTTAAAAACATCTCTTCATCTGTAGAATGTGCGATATGCCATAAACTATCTCGTTCTACTAACAGTTGTTTCAATTGCTCTTGCATGAACTCATATTCTTCTTGCCATTCCACAAGCTTCTCTTTTAACTGCTTACAAGTTTGGCGCTTTTCTTTCTCATTTTGCATACAGCTTTGCGCCTCGTGCAGCTTACTATATTCCGCACTACCGATAACAGTTTCTAGTTTATGTTCAAATTGCGAAATCATTTCATATAATGAAGATTTCCGCTCACTTTGTTTCTCTAACTCGCGATATAATTGCTGCATTTTTTCTATACGCTCAAACGCCGGCAATATGTGTGCATACGTATAAAATTCAGGGAACATATAGCGCATTTTATACACATTTACTTGCTCGCTAATGCGGAACGTTTCTCTCTCCCATTCCTCATACGATGAAACGACTTTATCATAAGCTCGCTCCATTTGCTGTAACTTATACGACTCACGCTCAAATAATTTACGTATCTCTTCATCTTTTTCTAATTGATAACGAACTGACATTGCTTCTTCACTTTGTCTCCCACCAGCACTTTGCTGAAGAGTAAGAAGCTCTTCTTGTAATCCACTTGACGGATCTTTATATAAAACGAGGGCAAGAACAATCCCTACAAAAACAATGACACTAATAAATAAGAGCGGGCGGTTGTCTATAAATAAGCTTGTGAATAAAACGACTGTGTTAATAAGAAGTAACAGAAGACAAACTCTTTGCCACTGTTTTTTCTTTTGCACTGCCGCTCCTGCCTTCTCTTCATACTTGCGCTTCATTCTCTCTGCGCCCATACCGATAAACGCCGCATCTTGGAATGACTTTTCTTTCTCAACTAGCGTATTTCGTTCTTCATCCGCTAACATTTGGTGCTTAACCTGTCTTATGTTTTCTTCTTGTTCTTCTAATTGCTCCTGCGCTACTTTGAAACGATCGTCAAGCTGTACTTTTTGCGTTTCTAGTTCGCGCGCCTTTTGCACCGTTTGCGTAATTAACTCTTTCGTTGCCAAACTCATATCAAACGAAAGAACTGTTTCTTTTTCAAAAGTAGCACCAATTTGTTGCTCTAATTCTGTCAGTTCTTCTTTTATATTCGTAATCGTTCCTGTTATATCACGCATTTCTTGGCGTGCATTTTCGTAAGACATATGCTGCATACGAAGTTCTTCTACATAACTTTCTTTTTGTAAAAACTCTTCATCTATTTGAATCGATTCAATTTCCGTTTGCACATTCTCTATTTTCTTATGGAGCGAATCAACTTGTAATTGGAGCGGCTCCATCTTCGCCTTAATCGCTTCATAGCGCGCCATCCCGTTTACAGGAAATTGTCCGCCCTCGTTTTCTAACACTTTCTCATGCGCACGCTTTTCAATAACGAGAGGCTCAAGCACAGCTAATATTTCATAATCTTGCTTTCGCTTTTCTGCACTCTCTTTTTCCACGCGAACAAAAGCTAGCTGCTCTTCACTTTCTTTTAACTGCTCCACTTGCTTTTCATACATGCCAATTTTCCCTTGCCAATCTTTCATCTTCTCTTCAAGCTTCTTCATCTCTTGTAGTGACACATTAATTTCTGGTTTACGCCCACTCGGCTTAAAACGCTGATCCATTTCTTTCTCTAGCTTTTTATCTAGCTGTAATAACGCATCGCTTCCGACTGCACTTGCCGAAAATAAATAATTTCCGATATCCGCTTCGCCTAGCTGATGAATATTTTGAAGACCGTGCATATCAAATGAAAAGACAGATTCAAATAAACTTTCATTCATCCCGCTTAATATATCGTGTAAAATTTCCTCGCCGCCCGTTTTCCCGTCTTCAAAATAAACGGTCACCTCGCCAGCTGCCGTCTTTGGCAATCGTTCAATTTTCAAACGACCGTACTTCTCTGTTTGCACAGTCATCGCACCGCCATACTTGCCGCCTTCTTTCGGCTCATAACGGCGCTGTCCTCTCGTCGGAAAACCGAATAAAATACTTTTCATAAATGAGCGAATTGTCGATTTCCCCGCTTCATTTTCACCGTATAACACTGTCAGCATTGACAGATCCATTTCCACATTTTCTAATTTTCCGTACCCATAAATATGGAGTTTTTCAATTCTCATTTCTTATCCCTCTCTTGCTGGAATAATTGCTCTAAAATAATATTTTCTGCTTCCTTTTGAATCTCTTTCTTCTCTTCTTCTGTAAAAGATTCAATACTATTACGCGCTACAGGAGATGTCCAAATACTGCGCAATACGCCGTCCATATTGGTGAAAACTTCTAACTCTTTCAGCACACTACCGACGAAATGATTTTCCTCTTTCAAACGCTCGATTTCCGCAAAAGAAACCGTCTCATTTTTCCACTTCATCGCATATACGAAGTCTTTTCGCTCTTCGCCAGCTGCTAAAATATGAAAGATCTCTTCCACACGCTTTTCATCACGTAAATAAGGAGAAAGTGGGCCTTGTCCTGTAAATACGACAGTAAGTAGCGTCCCTTCCTCTTCTCTTCGGCACTCATTCATCGCACTCGATGCGCTCGTCATAAGTTCATCAACAGTTTCAAGTCCATCAATATTCACTTCTATCTCGTCCCACACAACATCCGCCGTATGGAAAAATGAACAGTGCGTTCCTTGTTTCGTAAGTTCAATAAGGTACGCGCCCTTCTCTCCTGTTTCCTTACGATGACGTCCTTGTATATTACCTGGATAAATAATGCACGGCTCTTCTGATAAAATTTCACGTTTGTGTATATGACCAAGAGCCCAATAATCAAACTGCTTTTCTTTCAGCTCACGAATTTGAAACGGTGCATAGCGATTATGCTCTGCATCTCCTTCCACACTTCCGTGAAGCATACCAATATGAAAAGGCGCATCACTCATTTTCGTAAACTGCGCTGTCATATTATCCGTTACCGCTTGCTGCAAATAACTAAACCCGTAAATAGAAGCTAACAACTCACCATTTTTATAAAATGATTTCTCTTCTACATAAGGCTCCGTAAACACATGAACATTTTCCGGAAACTCAATTGCTGCCCAGCTTCCCCCTAAATGATCGTGGTTACCGTGAATAATAAAAACAGGGATATCATACTGCGACAGTCTCTTCATTTGCTCGCGCACAAACACTTGCGCTCTCAAACTTCTCGTCTCCGCATCATACAAATCCCCGGCTAGTAATACGAAATCAACGCGCTCTTGAATCGCTTTATCAACAATACGCTCGAACGATTCAAACGTACTCTGCTTCATTCTCTCCCAAACAGGCTGTGGTACATTCATCCCCATCCCTTTAAACGGACTATCTAAATGCAAATCAGCCGCATGTATAAACTTCACTTGTTTCACAAATAACGATCCTTTCTATATTTCAAAAGTTTCATTTTATCCGCATGAACACAAACACTACATGCTCAATTGGTGAAAACTAGTAATAAGCAGGAAATAAAAAACTCCCCACTGATTAAAGTTTCACTTTACCCCGTATTAACGGGCAGTAGGCAAAGAAGCCAATCTGAAAGTAAACTGCCCATAAATACCCGATTGGTTCAACTAATAACTAGTGGGGATGAAAAGACTCCCCACTAGTTAAAGTTTCACTTTATTGTAACACGCAATGTCATATATTTCTTTGCATATTCTATTGATTTATGCCAAAATAGTTATAAGATTCTGATTTTAATTATTGGAGGGAATTTTCATGGGAGTATACGTTCTAACAGTCTTTGAAAAAGATGGTTCTAAAGCATTAGACGAATCATTCGAGGCGGCAACTGAAAAAGAAGCGAAAGCAAAAGGTGAATCTATTTTACAAGAAAAAGGATTGTATGAAAAAACACATCGCTGCACATCTTCTGCAGGTAAGCTCGTTTTATTCCAGCGCTAAAAAAAGAAGCGTCATCCGCTTCTTTTTCACTCTACTATATCTTCGTCACACCACGTAAACACCACATCTAGAATGCGATTACCGATACGTACGCGCTTATTCCATTTTCCTGTTTGGATCTGATGTTGCAATTCTGCTTTCATCTTTTCCGTCCAGTCGTGAATCGTTTCACTACCGTTGTACGGATATACGCTCGGAAACTCTTCCTGCAGTAGATGCAAGCTCTCTGCATCAAAATGAAAATGGAAGAAGTAGTTTGCTGTAAGCGATGGTTCTTGCAATCGTAAAAAATGATCATCAACTTGCTTTCTATTCCTATAGAAAGTAAAGATATTCACTTTACCGCTCGTAATTTGGTCAATTTGAATTTCGTGCTTCTCTATAATCACGTCTTGCCCACCTCGTTATATACTATCCTTAGTATATATGTCTTTTGCAACAAAGTTAACCATTTTCGCGCGAAATTCATTTCCTTCATTATATTACCTGTACCTCCATATGCAATCAGAACAAATAAAAACAAAGTTGAAGGGGAGCGATCACATGTATTTCGGAAGCAAAGGTTGGTATGTAAAAGAACTTAAAAAATTAGGTATTCGTACTTATGAAGGTAAAAAACTAGAATCATATCGTACGCATGTGTTATCTAGTTTACTTGAGAGAATGAAGAAGGCTTCGGCTTAATAGATGTAGGAAGCAGCTGCGGTTGCTTCCTTTTTATTTAGTAAATAAAAAGAAAATCATCATACCTTAACTTTTTAACTTTACCGTTATACTTCCTTGATAGAAACCACCCATTATCAACTGAATCTCTATTATCAAATCCCCTTCCAGATAATCTTTCGTATATATTTTAAATTCTCCATGCTTATTAACCCGTCCGCTTCCAACATACATATCACCACTTGTTATGACAATTGTTGAATGAGGTTCTGCACAGCCCAATATAAAATCATCACTATATTCCACAGAACCTATAGTTATTTTTTGATGAATATTATTATCTGAATCTATACATTTATTTTTAAACAAATTAACATTGCTTTCTTCCGCCCTCGAAAGCGCTCGATTCCTGCTAGTCTTTTCTGAAGAGAAAGCAACATTCCCCAACCAACTAAACCTATCAAATATAGTAATAGGTAGAAACATCTATGTTAACTCCCCCATTCTTCCAATAATTCCTTCTCATTTTTTATCAACTACAGTCTTTTAATGAACTGGCAGCAATACGTTTTATGTTGGGATAAAAGAAAACAGCTTTGATTTCCCATTCAATTTCGCACTGTTAATTTGTACAGAACACATAGAATACTGGTTTTCACCCCAGATGTAATGACAACACTACACAAAAGAAACCACGGTCCATTAAATGTAAATCCATCTTCAAATATGTTAATAATAATTATGTTGCCAATTATTAAGAGAACCCATGAAATGGAAAACTGTTTTCCATTTGTAATATATAAAGTTTCATCCTCATAACAGACTGTAATTCCCCCACCTTGCCAAACACCAATAGCGAAAGAAAAAAGCGTAACTGCCAGTAACTCTGCTTGTAAATCCCTAGTCATTGGTTGCGGCGCCATATAAGTAATAATCCCTATCATCATGAGAAAAGTTAAAATATCTATCCAGTTTAATTTTCTTTGTTTGCTTTGCAGCCAAATAAAGAAAATTAATACAGGAATTAAAAGCAAAGTTTCCATTTACTTATTCTTCTTCCTTTCCTACATTAGAAACGCCTGTAATTGTAATACAATTACAATGTTCTTAAATCTCTCATACTTTCTGAAGCATAACACGAGAAAAAAATAAAAAAATCGTACAAAAGGGCAAGCCTATAATGTACGATTGGGCATATATAATGTTTTAAAAATGAATTAACTTCCTTTCAATAGATACAGCTACTGCTTCTGACCGGGAATTAACACCTAATTTATTGTATATATTTGTTAAATACGCTTTTACCGTTCGCTCAGCTATCCCCATATCAAATGCAATTTCTTTATTCTTATATCCGCGTGCAATAGCTTTCAACACAAACAATTCTTTTTCTGTTAAGCTGTTCCCTTCAACCTTATCAGCATGTATTTCTTTCCTTTTATAGTTCACTATCTTTTCCATAATATTTGGTTGTAGTAAAATCTCACCTCGAATAGCCGCTTCTAACGTTCGAAACAAATTCTCACGATCCGTATCTTTTAGCAAATATCCTTTTGCTCCTAACTCAATTCCCTTTAACATTAATTCATCTTCATTATAAGTAGTTAATATGATAATCGGCGTATGGTTTTGTTTTTTATTCAAAGCCTCAATTGTTTCTAAACCACTCATTTTAGGCATATTCAAATCCATTAAAATGACATCAGGTTCCTTTTTCTCTATGAAAGAAAGAGCTTCTTCTCCATTTGCAGCCTCACCTATAATTTGAAATGAATCACTCGTTTCTATTATTAATTTCAGACCTTCTCTTACAACGAAATGATCATCTACAATTAATACATTATGCTTCATGGCTATCTCCTTCTTTATTTATAGGCACTTGAATATACACTTTCGTACCTTTCATCTTTTCACTCAATATATGTATTTCTCCCTTAATCAATCGAACACGCTCATTTAGACCAATTAAACCATAATGTCCAGGATTCTTACCGATATATCTAGTGTCAAAACCAATTCCATTATCTTCAACTTCAATAGTAAGTTGTTCAAGATCACTGATATATTCAACTTTTAAATGTACATCTGTGGCCTGTGAATGTTTTGCGATATTCGTTAAACATTCACTAATTACATATAAACAGTGCTCTTTTACTAAGTTTGAAATATGCGGGGGACTTTGAATAGTAAATCTCACTTGTATAGATGTAGCCTCAGAAAAACGTTGAATCTCTTCCTCTACTGCTTCATTAAATGAATTAGTAGTATGACGCAAATCATCAATAACCAACCTTGCATCATGTAAAGTTTGTCTCGCCCTTATCATAGTTTGTTTCATAATCTCTTGAGATCGTCCTATATTCCCTTTCTGCATATGGGCATCTATTGCTTCCAATTGCATAATTAAGCTGGCTAAACCTTGCGCTAACGTATCATGTAAATCTCTTGCCATACGCTGCCTTTCATTAGCTAATGTCAATTCTTCTACTCTCATATATGCAGACTCTAACTCTTGAATATAGCTCTGTATACGATTACGTGCATCAAATTGCTGCTTATTAATATAAGAAAAAGGAATAATAATTGCTAACACTAAAAGAAACATAGAGATAAGAATAGCTAATTTATTCACACCATAATTAATACTAATTGCAGCACAAAATATTGCATACATAAGAGTAAAAACTGCCATTACTTTAAATATATTGTTATAAACATATAAACTTTGGGCGATTAAAATAGGAGTTAATCCAACAAAAATCGCTATCGAAGCATTTGTCGCAATAAACGCAGCCAAAAACACAATGAAAAGTTGTACAAAAAAGAAGTACAACAATTGCCTATTTTTTAATGAACTCGCATACCAATGAAAAATAGTATGAATAACAATGACTATTGTAAAGAAAAAACTATCCATAGAGAAAATATTATTACGAAATTCTAAAAGTATTGAAGCTATATATACGAGTGTAATCCATAAAATAATAAACCTTCTTGGAATAAATACCACTTCCAATACATTTGCATCCAAATCTATATTTAAACTTATTTTTTTCATATCTGACCTCCACCATTACATTATACAAGATGCAACTTACATTTTGATAAAGTGAAGGCTTTTACATACAGCCCGACTCCCACAAATAGCGGGATAAGTCACTTATTCCTCTTCATCCTCATTACCAAATACAAATATGAATTATTTTATATCGAAATACACTGATGTTTATGTAAGATTATTATTCAGTAACCCATACAATGCTACATAATTAATGTATATTTTAAAAGTTTGCACAAGCAAAATCTCCTCAAAGTATAAACGACGACTTTCTGTTCCCTTTTATTTAGTGCTAATGAAATAATCATTTAAACTGAAAATACTATAATTAACCCAATCAAACTAAGGGGGCACATTTATCTTGCACGGAAAACACATTCAATTTCATGAGTTTGGGAACCCAAAAGATGTATTACAAGTTGAATATAAAAATATAGAACCATTAAAAGATAATGAAGTTTTCGTTCGTATGTTAGTTAGGCCGATTAATCCATCTGACTTAATTCCAGTAACCGGAGCGTACGCTCATAGAATCCCTTTACCTAACATACCTGGTTATGAAGGTGTTGGTATTGTAGAAGATGTTGGCGCGGGCGTTACTAGAGACCTTATCGGTAAACGTGTTTTACCGTTACGAGGCGAAGGTACTTGGCAAGAGTATGTGAAGACATCAGCTGATTTTGTAGTCCCTATTCCTGATTCCATCGATGATTTCACAGCGGCACAAATGTATATTAATCCCCTTACGGCGTGGGTTACTTGTACAGAAACGTTAAACTTACAGAGTAATGACATTTTATTAGTAAATGCTTGTGGATCCGCTATTGGTCATCTTTTTGCGCAGTTATCACAAATTTTAAACTTCCGATTAATTGCTATTACAAGAAATAATAAGCATACAGAAGAATTACTGCGCCTTGGTGCTGCATATGTAGTTGATACTTCCACTGCCCCGCTTTATGAAACAGTTATGGAATTAACGAACGGGCTCGGTGCGGATGCTGCAATTGATTCTATCGGAGGACCGGATGGAAATGCATTAGCTTTCTCCTTACGTCCAAACGGGCACTTTTTAACGATCGGTCTTCTATCAGGAATACAAGTGAACTGGGCCGAGATTGTCACGAAAGCAAAAGTGCACGCGAACATATTTCATTTACGACATTGGAATAAAGAAGTGGCACCATATAAATGGCAAGAAACGTTTCGTCACTTAATTCGCTTAGTGGAAAATAAGCAATTGCGTTTTATGACGGTACATTCCACGTATGACTTAGCGGATGTGAAAACGGCGGTTGATGTTGTGCAGTCTGCTGAGAAAACGAAAGGAAAAGTGTTTTTGACGAGTTATTAACTACAATTGAAGAAGGCTTTTTGATTGACCTTTTAAATAGAATAGATAGTATGTTTAGGAGTACCCGATTGTAAATATATGGTATAATTTAATTAAAAAGCGAAAGGAGCTTCTAACATGTGGTTCATTTCGGCAATCGCGCCTGTTGTAATAGTTGGTGGAATTGTAGTATTTGTAATTAAAAGATTGGAACATAAATATAAGAACGGAAAATTAGGTAAGAAAAAATCTCAAAAAGCTCAACTGTTATTAGATAGTTTCATACCTATGGGAATGCTTGTCGGCTGTATAATCGGTTTGATTTTCGGTATGTTTTTCCCGGATTTCTCACTGCTTTCCATTAGTTTAGGGTCTGGAATAGGCTATTTATTTGGTTATTTCGCCTATGAAATTTATAGCAAGACAGGAAATAATTTTTCATAATCCAAAAGAAATAAGTGAGGACAGTACATAGTAGTCATATACAATATGTACTGTCCTTTATTTTTGCATCAACGTTATCACCTTACCTTCCACATCCTATACACCTTTTTTATTGATTTTCCTCTCCTCCCTCTTTTGTATATCCGCTTTTTTATTTTCATTGGATCTATACCCATAGTAAAGTAGAGCACATGTAATAACTGAACCTACAATATATCCTAAAAAACATCCTAACCAAAACATAATGTAACCCCCTCCATTCATTATAAATTTTATGTAATACAACTCTTTACATGCTCAATCGTTTATTTCTATAAACTATACACCATCTAAAGTTATTCATACCATTATTTCTCCCCTTACCTCAAATAACAATTTTATTATTTATCATAAAGTTAACACTCTCGTTAAACATATATAAAGATTGTTGTATTTCTTACTTTTCTCCTTGAAAACAATATATACTACATTTGAAATAAGCAGGTACGTCTGCTTATTATCTAAATTCCCGTGCAATACCCCCTCACGAAATGCTAGGAGCAATCCTAGCATTTTTTACAATACGCCATCAACTCTTCTTCATTTTAACTTTAATCATGAAACAAAAAAATCCCCTCAAAGCATGAACTTCAAGGGGGAGCCTGTTTTTTATTTACTTATATACGTACAGCTGTACCACTTACAGCAACCATTAACATTCCATCACGAACAACTTCGTAATCTACGTCAATACCAACGATAGCGTTCGCACCTTTTTGTTTTGCAAGTTCTTTCATTTCATCCATTGCGATATCACGAGCTTCTTTTAGCTTGCTTTCGTAAGAACCAGCACGACCACCGACAACATCACGAACGGAAGCGAATAAGTCGCGGACAATATTTGCACCCATAATAGCTTCACCATTTACAATATCGATATACTCAATAATTTCTTTACCTTGAATTCCAGACGTTGTTGTTACAATCATGACTGACACTCTCCTAATATGTTGTAGTTTTTTAATGCGCTTTCTTATGTCTTTATTATGACACAGAAAAAGTATCTAATCTATTGAATTACCTTACAGGAGTGTGACAATTTTGTAAGAATGAAACGGCTATTATTTAATAAAGCGCTTTTACGTTAGGATACATAAACGATTTTCTATTTTCTTTCCAATCCTTTTCCACTTCTTTAAAGGTTGGTCGCCCTAATTCTTCATTGTTTTCCTGTTTACTAAACCATTTCTTCACATACTGCTCTCCATTTTTATTTTGCACTGTACAAAGGAAACTATTACTACTATCCTTTAATATTTTTACAATCACGAAAAGACACCCCTTCTCTCTTAAACTTGATCTTTTACTATAAGCCCTTCCTCTCTTATAGTCATACGACTCCTCGGCCGTGCCAAAGTTGTAAGATCAAAAACGATATTCATTATGTTTAAATATGTGACGTACATATTATTTAAAGAAATCAGAGTTATACGCATTATGCTTATCAAATATTTTATAGATTTCTAACTTATCATCTAATTTTGCATCTACTAAAATTAATATATTTCCATCGTAAATGTATTCTTCATATTTTTTAGCATGTTCTTCGGGAATTCCTAATCCGATAAATGCTCCTATTAAACTTCCAGCTCCTCCGCCAATACCGGCTCCTCCAATAGCTGCTGCGATAGGTCCCGCCGCTACGATTGGACCCATTCCAGAAACGGCAAGTATACCAAGACCTGTTAATAAACCACCGAGTCCGCCTGCTACTCCTCCTGCCACAAGCCCTGTCGCTGAAAGGATATCCGCTTTATGTGCAGTTTCATGATTCACTTTTTCACCCGATTTTTCTTCCAGATGTTCAATTTCCTTTTGATCCTTCGCAATAGCTGAAATATTATCCGCCGCATATCCTTTATCATTTAATTCATTAATAACACATGCCGCATCATCAATTGTTCTAAAAACACCTACTATTTTTCTATCTATATCCATAACTATTAACCTCCTAAAGTTTTATATAATTTATCTTTCTTCATTTCTGTATACACTGATCTTCTTATTAACATAACCATTTACGAAAAAAGCGAATAGTAAAAGGATTACAAGCGAACTACTTAACAAGTAAATTAAATCAAATGTAATATCAATCATCATTTCATTCATGTATACCAGACTCCTTTTTATTTAAAGTAAAAGTATATTTTTATAGACTAGAACTCTTATAATTCATCTTCAGTCAATCTCTTTCTAGTATATGTATACCCTTCGTAACCCTTTCTAAACGTAAAAATACTATAATTATATTTTTTCTTATTTATATGTTTAACATTTTTTAAAACGGGTATGTTTATATTGTTATGCTTACTATATGGAAAGGAATATTTCGATGAATGCAATCCAATCTACTACTATTCTTTATAATGAAACACCTACAATAACGCAGATTCATCATTTTTATGCTTTAATGACAACATTTCAAACGAATTTATTTATAAGTAAACACGGAACACTTACTTCTATTAAAAACTTAAGCACATTAGTATCCTTTTTCCTTACTGTAAAAAAGAGAGAGCTTGTATTATTTATCTTTGAAGGAATAGATGCAAAAAAAGCTTTAAGAACACTCTTTCCTTCTTAAAAGTTATATGATCCCCCTATTCCCTCGATTGTTACTTTTCATATATAGTTTTATATTTCAAAATGATTTCCTCTATTAAAAAAGAACCCCCTAATACAATAGGGGGATTTCTAGTTTGGCCTTATGAAAACTGATATAATATATATTACGTTTTTCATTCTTTACAATTGAAAACTTTGAATAACCTTGAAGGTAGGAATTTTTAATGAAATCGAAAGCAAAATTTAGTATTCGCTTCAAAATTATGGCTGGTTATTTAGTTATCATTTTGTTCTTGCTTATTTCTTTCATTATGTTAAACAATGGGATTTCCAGTTTACAAAAATCTCGTAATTTTATTATTGATCACGATTTTAAAGTTCTTAATTTAACGAATCAAGTGGAGAAAGATTTACTCACAATTGAAAATAAAGCGAAAGGATTTATCACTTCTAATGATGCAAATTACGTTCAATCCCTTAACGCTGCGGAAAAGGATTACGAAAAACATTATCAAGATCTTTTAGCTCTATTAGAGGATAACCCTTCTCAGCAAGAAAAATTAAAACAGATTAATGAAAACATTACTAGTTGGATTAATAAAGAGATTCACCCATTCATTACAAATCACAATAATAATAACGTACAAGCGATCGACACGACTCAAATTCAATCATTACAATCGCAGCTAACTAACTTCCGTAGTGTAGAGGAACAACTAACGAAAAAAAGAGCTGCACAATTAGATACCGAAAATAATAAATTAGAGATTTGGTTATATAGTTTATTGTTCTTACTTTCTTGTATTTCCATTATTATTTCACTCTATATTTCGAATTCCATTACAAAAACGATTAAAAATGTAATTCAAGTTATTAAATCCATTTCTTCTAAAGAAAAAATTACGGAAAGAATTCATGTAAACACACGGGATGAAATAAAAGATCTTGCTCATACAACGAACCACCTACTAGACGAAATATCTAAAAGAGAGTGGTTGCAAACCGAGCTTGCAGAATTAATTTTAATGTATCAAGGTGTATCTTCTATTGAGATGTTAGGTAACAAAATTCTTAGTGGAGTTATACAAAAAACGCAAACTTCTTGCGGTGCATTTTATATACGTGAAGAAATTGAAGACACTGTCTACTATGTGAAGAAAGCTTCTTTCGCAGATCAAGGTGCTGATATTGGGAAACAATCCATTAAAATGGGTGAAGGTTTCATTGGACAGTCTGCTTTAGAAAAGAAAAGTTTTATTCTTCGAGACATACCTGAAGAATTTCGTTACGTTACTACTGGATTATTAGAAATACGCCCTAAAAACCTACTAGTCGTCCCTATCTTATTTGAAGATGAAGTAATCGCAGTAATGGAGTTAGTAAGTGTAACTGAGATTTCAGACTTACATCAAGATTTAATTCAACAAACTGTTGATAATCTAGGTTTAACAATCCATAGTATTATGGGACGTATGCGAATTCAAACTCTTTTACATGAATCACAAGCAATGACAGAAGAGCTGCAAGTTCAATCAGAAGAATTGCAAACGCAAGCTGAAGAACTACAAATGCAAGCTGAAGAATTAAGAACAACGAATGAACAACTAGAGTTTAGAACTGAAGAGGCCGAGCAAAAGACAGCTGACTTACAAATTACTAAATCAGAATTAGAAGAAAAAGCAAGTGAGTTATTACGTAGCTCAAAATACAAATCAGAATTTCTAGCAAATATGTCACATGAATTACGCACACCGTTAAATAGTATTTTACTATTATCTGAAATGCTAAAAGAAAATCATGATAATCATTTATCCGACGATGAAATTGAATTAGCAACCGTTATTCATTCATCAGGGAAAGATTTACTTACTTTAATTAATGACATACTAGATTTATCTAAAGTAGAAGCTGGAAAACTAGATGTTATTTTTGAAGCAACGAATATAAGTGACATGGCAGCAAATATGCAGCAAAACTTTTTACATATAGCTGCACAAAAAAATGTCGAATTTACGATTGAAGACAGTGATGCTATTCCTGATCTGTTTTATACAGATGCAAAACGGATTGAACAAATTATTAAAAACTTATTATCCAATGCATTTAAATTCACGGAAAAAGGATCCGTTTCTTTACATTTCGATTCAATAGCAACAACTAATTTAAGTCATGATATGCAGTCTATCAGTAATGATTGGATGAAAATTTCGGTAAAAGATACTGGTATTGGTATCGCTACAGAACAGCATCAACTTATTTTCGAAGCCTTTCAACAGGCAGATGGCGCAACGATTCGGAAATATGGTGGTACAGGCTTAGGGTTATCTATTTGTAAAGAATTTGCTAGATTGTTAGGTGGTTGGATTACGTTGGAGAGTCATGTAGGAGAAGGCAGTACTTTCACTGTATATATTCCTAACCTTCCAAATGGACTAACTGATATACAAGTATCCAATTTAGAGGTTGCAGCAACGATAGAAGATGTTACCCCTGCTGAAGTTGTGGAGGAAACTATCGTGACACCAGAAACAAATAATGTCTTCCAAGAGAAAACCATTTTAATTGTCGATGATGATCACCGAAATATATTTGCATTACAAAATGCATTAAAAAAACAACATGCCAACATTATTACTGCACAAAATGGCATAGAGTGTTTAGACATACTAAAAAACAATACAAATATTGACCTTATTTTAATGGATATTATGATGCCGAATATGGACGGTTATGAAACGATGGAACATATCCGAATGAACTTAAGGTTACATGAAATACCTATTATCGCATTAACTGCGAAAGCAATGCCAAATGATAAAGAGAAATGTTTATCTGCTGGCGCTTCAGATTATATAAGTAAACCATTAAATTTACATCAACTCTATTCGGTAATGAGTGTATGGTTAATAAAATAAGTGAGGTTTAGTTTAAGTGGAAAATAAGTATTATAATTTTGATCCATCTGTAGATATGGATAAGCGTACGAACTTAGAAATTGAATTACTATTAGAAGCGGTATTTAAACTATCTGGCTTCGATTTCCGCCAATATGCTCGTACATCTATTTATAGAAGAATTTGTAATCGAATGCAGATCTCTAATATACCAACCATTTCAAAGTTAATTGAAAAAGTAATTCATGAGGAAGGGTTTTTAGAACAGTTATTAAATGATTTCTCCATTAATGTAACTGAAATGTTCCGTAACCCTAACTTTTTTAAAGCGCTAAGAGAGCATGTCATTCCTGAATTAAAAAAGTATCCTGAAATTAGAATTTGGCATGCTGGATGCGCAACTGGTGAAGAAGTATTATCCATGTCCATCTTACTTCACGAAGAAGGATTAAGTGAAAAAGCTGTTATTTACGCAACAGATATGAATACAAATGTGTTAGAAAAAGCAAAACAAGGCATCCTTCCGTTAAATAAAATGCAAACTTATACGAAAAATTATTTACAAGCTGGCGGTACACAAGCATTTTCTAACTATTATTCAACAGATAATCGTTTTGCTTATTTTAATCCATCTCTTTTACAAAATATTATTTTTGCGCAGCATAATTTAGTAACTGATCAATCTTTTAACGAATTTCATATTATACTTTGCCGTAACGTTTTAATTTACTTTACAAGTAAACTTCAAAACCAAGTACAGCAACTATTTTATGAAAGCTTAGGTCACAATGGATTCCTATGTTTAGGAAATAAAGAAACTCTACGTTTTTCCGATATAATGCCGCATTATATCCAGTTTAATCCGAACGAACAAATCTATCAAAAAATACAATAAAAGCGTATGAAATCCTCTGTTTGGATTTCATACGCTTTTTATTTCGCATTCGTTTGTATCATAATGAGGCACATATCATCTGATTGTTCTTTCTTCTGTTCTTCCTTATAAAACCCTTCTATCTCTTCTTCTAAATCTCCCCATTTTCTTTCTGTAAAAGCACGTAATTTCTCTTCAGACTCAAATTCATCATTTGCAATTGCTTCAAGAACACCATCTGTACACAATACGATTTGAGCGTTCTTCTCAAAAGGTATAACTGTCTTTTCAACTTTTATTTCATCAAAAAATCCTACCGCACAACTCCCGCGATTCAGTTCAACCATATTTGTTTCATCAACTAAAACGTATCCAGAAGGATGTCCTGCATTTACATATTCAATCGTTCTCTTTTCTGTATCCACTACTAAATATATCGCTGTAAAATAATATGGAATATCGTCATTCTCATTATGTAAAAGAGTCATATATTTATTTAAGTCTTTAATGACAAGTTCTGGATCGATTAAAGATTTAATCGTTTCACGTAATACAGACGAAATAAACATACAAACTAATGAAGCAGATATACCATGTCCCATCACATCTAATAATATAATACCGTAGCGGTTTTCATCGATTTTATACCAATAATACATATCTCCAGCTAGTTTGAATGAAGGTAAATAGCTTGCTTCAATTTTTATATGATCTTCTCTTAATGGGCTACTTAATAAGTTTCTTTGTACTTGTGTAGCTAAATCCAATTCATTACGAAGGTTTTCTTCTTGTTCTTTATGCCAATTTAATTCCGATTTCAAGCGTAATGCTACACGCATACGCGCTAACAATTCAACTTTATTTATCGGTTTCGTAATATAATCCATTGCGCCTATATCAAGCGCTTCAGCTAATTTATTCGCATCTTCTAAAGCTGTTACAAAAATAATAGGAATATCTTTACACTTCTCCTCATTTTGTAATCGCCTACAAACTTCAAGTCCATCAATTTCAGGCATCATAATATCTAATAGTATTAAATCAATTTCATTATGCCTGGAAGAATCTTTTCCAAATTGAATGTATTCGAAAAGCTCTTGTGCAGAATTAAGCGATACAAGATCCTGATATCCGGCTTGTTTTAAAATTTTTTCAATTACAAAGATGTTAACCGGATTATCATCGACAATTAAAATGGACACAAGTTATTTCCCCTTTTCTTATATAAAATGTAAATCTATGATCATTTTCTATTTTTCTAGTATTACATACTCAGTTACAAAATGAAAATTTCCTACTCAAACATATTTTTTATACAGCAAAAGAACAAACCCCCTAGAAATGAGAGTTTGTTCTTTCACTCTATAAATTAATTTAACACCATTGCTTTATCACTTAAAAGACGTTCTAACTCTTCCATATGATTTGTTTCATCTGCAATCATATCTTCTAACTTTACAACTAACTCTGTCATATTTAATTTCGCGGCCTGTTCTTTTCTCGTTTCATAACGCTTAATTGTTTCATATTCTGACTTCCTAGCTTCTTCTAACATTTCTCTAACATCTTCTACTTGTTTCACTCGTAAAGGGATCGTAGTAGGTGTACCACCTAACGTCTTAATTTTCTCCGCTAAATATAGGGCATGTCCTTGTTCATCACTAATTTCAGATTCAAAGAAAGGTTTTAACACTTGTCTATATATGCCAGAAACTGTAGCAGCATTATGGTTATACATAATAATTGCCGAGTATTCTCCTGCTAAATCTTTATTCAATCCTTCGATTAGTTCTTTCACATCGTGTGACATTTTTATATCTCCTCCTATACTTAATAACTACCCCTTTTCTCATGTTTTAAACATAACTCTTTAAATTTTTTATGTATCTAAAAACGCCGCTTGCTTCAATTTACTTATCGCTTGTCTTTTAATACGAGAAACATGCATTTGTGAAATACCTAACCGTTCCCCTGTATCCTTTTGATTTAAATTCTCTTCAAATATATAATGAATAACACTCTTTTCCGTATCATTTAATACGTTAAAAATATCCTTTAAAACGAGACGTCTTTCTGTCTCTTCATATCCTTGCTCTACTTCACCTACAGATTCAATTCTCGCTACCGAACTGCCATCAGATGAATTTTCAACTACATCGTCTAAGGAAGATACTCGATAATTATTTTTCGCATCCATAATTTCTAGCACTTCCTCTTCGGATAGTTCTAAATGATCCGCAATCTCTATAATCTTCGGTGAACGTTGCAGTTGATCTGTTAGCTCCTCTATCGCAAGTTTAATCTTCCCGCCTAAATCTTTAATTCGCCTTGGAACATGAATACCCCAAGTTTTATCACGTAAATACTTCTTTATTTCCCCTACTATCGTAGGTATTGCAAATGGTTCAAAAGCGTTCCCTATTGAATAATCATACCTTCTTATTGCGCCTAAGAGCCCTAACATTCCTACTTGTATAATATCCTCATGCATCGGCCCACCTTTTGAATAACGATATGCAATGGAATGTACGAGGTTTTTATAGTGATTAACTAATCTTTCCTGTGCTTCATCACATTGGTTTTGTTGGAAGTCTATAATTAGTTTAATAACGTCTTCTTTAGCAAGATTTGTAGGTTGAGATTGGATTTCCATCATTCTCCACCTGCTCTCTTTGTATATATTTTGTCATTAAAACTGTCATGCCCTCATCATGCATAATTTGTATATCATCCATTAACGTATTGATTAAATATAAACCTAAACCATTTTCCGGTAAATGTTCTACTGGTTTACTAATATCATACGGACCAACTTTCCTTTTTAAGGTGCTAAAATCAAAGCTAACCCCATTATCAGCAACCATAATTTCTAATCGATCTTCATATAGACCAAAGACAATTGCAATTTCTCCAACGTCTTCTTTGTATGCATGTTGTACAATATTTGTACATGCTTCACTAATAGCAATTTTCATATCTTCTATATCGTCATAAGCAAAGCCCATTCGATTCGCAACACCAGCCATTGTTAAACGAATAATAGCCACATATTCTGCCTTTGCAGGAATTTTCATTTCTATCTTTTCAAATTTCTCCATCATCCCTAGTCACCTTCTTTCTACTTTTTCAAAATCGGAATTCAAATTTAATATTTCTGTTAGTCCTGTAATATCGAATAATCTTTTTAGTCTTTTAGATACACCAATAAACTCTAGCTTTCCATCATTTTTCTTAATTGCTTTTAATAGAGCTATAAACACGCCTAAACCTGTACTATCCATATACTCTACCTCAGTAAAATCTACTACAATATGAACCTCTTTTTCGCTTGCAATAGGCATCATCTTATTTTTTAAATCTGATGCCGTATATGCATCAATTTCACCATTAAGTTGTACTGTATAACCTAAATCATTTTGCAAAATATTTACTGCCAAATTCATCATTTCCGCCCCCTTATTTCAAACTCTTACTATTTAATTACCCATAAAAATTAATTTTAAACATATTTTTTTATTTTCATTATAAATAAATTTTCTACACCTTTCTCGGCTTAACACTTAAATCGTACTAATAAATGTTTAAAACTTATAATTTTGTGTATGTATAATGTATAAACATTATTTTTAGGGGGATCTATCTATGGAAGAGCACAACTTTAAAAAGGGAGATTTTGTTCAATTTTCTTATCGACACGATCATGCTACAAAATTAATTGGTTCCATTATTAACATACTAACGAATACAATTGTAGTGGATATCGGTAATAGCAACGACTTATCTCATATAGAACCAAGGCAGGTCGTAAAAATAAATAATTGTGAAAAAGTAACGATGGTTTAATACATAATAGAAAGTGTAATTTTAATGAGTGGGGGTTCTTCATCCTCCACTCTTTCCTATGCAGATTACATAAAAAAAGCATCCAATTAAACTAATTTGGATGCTTTTTTTATGTATTTTTACGAGCTTATCAACCTTATAGTCGCATATAACAAACTTAAGATTACCATTCATTATCATACTTACGCTTTCCGCAGCATTCTAGAAAAGAATGTAACGATTAAAATAAAGACGATTGCACCTAGTAACGCTGGAAGAATAAAGATGCCTCCCCATTCAGGACCCCAATGTCCAAATAACGCACTACCTACCCAAGATCCGATTAATCCGGCAATCACGTTACCAACTATACCTAACGGAAAGTCTTTTCCCGTAATCATTCCAGCTAACGCACCAATAAGTCCACCTACAATACACGTAATAATAAGTCCCACAATTAAACCTCCTATATTCGTTTTATATTGGATTCATCAAGCTTTGGTATGTAACCAAAGCTTGATGAACATATATTATTCTTTATTATCCAATTCATCACTTATCTTTTGTTTCACTTTTCCGACTTTTTCTTTTATCGTTCCCTTCGTCTTTTCCCACTTCCCTTCATTTTTTAACTCTCTATCATCTGTAACTTCACCAATTCCTTCTTTTACTTGTCCTTTTTTCTTTTCAACTTTACCTTTAACTTGTTCCTTTAGCCCGTTCTCACTCATATTTACAATCTCCTTTTCGTAATAGATTTATAGATTTACAGGATACAACTTTAAATAGAATACATGCATCTTCTTTCTTGTAACCATTCACCGACTCTTTCTAAATCCTTAACGAATAACAAGATTTTTCCTTCATCCAGCTTTTCTTCGTAGAAGTTCGCTTCTTCCTCATTAAGCCCTAACTCTTGCATCTTATTTCTTAACTGATCTCCCGTGTTTTGAAAGACGTTAATAATGCTTGTCCCAAGTCCTTCCTCTTTTATCCCAATTGTATTCACGTCTGCATTGTCTGCAATTCTATCTGTCCTCTCTTTCTCATGTGTTAATACGTAAATATCTTTTTGGTCTATCCCTTTCTTCACTAGATCATTCGCTGCATTCATGACCTCTTTCTCCGTAATAAATTCATATACAAAAGGTTTACTATACTTCGTTTCCATCTTTAACTTCCTCCTTTAAAATGAATTATTTGTTATATTATATGTAGTACACCCATTTTCGAAATGTTAAACATAAAATATGAAAAAAGTTATATGAATTTTTTCTATCCTAAAACTAGTAGAATAAATCTACTTACAATAACTACCTTAAATAACAGAAAATTTTTATAATTAATCATAAGGAGGGATACTATGAAAAAAATCATATCTATATGCGCTCTAACCGCTCTATCTTTCACTTTAATAGGCTGTGCAAGTACCTCAGCTACAGACAACGCTCCACAAGCTAAGCAAGAACATACACAAAATACCTTTCAATTAAACTCCGCAAACATTACAGATATTGAAATACTTAGCACAATACATAACAACGTTTCAAAATCTCAAACAGATAACGAAGAAATGATACAATCTATCGTTTCAGCAGTTCAAGAAGGAACGCCTAAAACAATTACACTAGATCAAAAAAAGCGAGAATCTGCACATTCTACTATTACCGTTACATATAAAGATGACGCAAAAGAAGAGTTTCTTGTGTGGGTTGATAATAAGGAGCAAATTACGATTGCAAAAGATGAGAAAAAAGATAAAGTTGAAGGTGTGGTAGTGAACATTAAAGATGCGAAAATGATGAAGGATTTCTTTTAAAATTCTAATATAATTGATGTTAAAAAAGAGTAGGATTACATCCTACTCTTTTTTAATCTTGTCCATTAAATAAACTTTTATAAAATCTATTTAAGATCTAATTTTGCTAAATCATGTTGTAAAACATTATTTCCTTCTTGTGGGTTAAATACTATTGCACTAAGACCAAAAACATTCGTAACAACGTCTCTATCTTTCGAACGAATGATTCTTACTTCATAAGCAAAAACTCCTGAAGGAAGAGCTGCTGAACGAAAAGTAACATATCGATTAGGTGCCAATGTTTGTGTTGAAGGGTCTACTAATGGTAACAATACCGGAGAACCCGATGACCAATCAAACATTTCAACAGTTACTGTATGAGTATCATCTGGATCAACATTCATAGCTTCCACAGTAAGAAACAACGTAGCGGAATGTCTACGTAATACACCCGTTGACAAAGTTTCATTGTGATGTTTATGGCATTTTTCAGGAGGATGACCATAGCCATAACTCATATCAATCCCCCCCTTTCATTTACAATTAAGGACAAGTATTCCTTATAATATATAATGCTAGTATTATTTTAATGAAAGGTATAAAAGCGGATTTCCATCTGTATTTTTGGATATTTTATTTTTCATTTATTCCCTCTTAAAGAATAATATAGATTCTCCTATTCTGCCCTTGAACTCTTTCTAAGAATAAAGTGAAACTTTAATCAGTGGGGGTTTTCTTCATCCCCGACTGATTATTAGTTGAACCAATCGGACTTTTATGGGCAGCCCGACCCCCACCTAACTTCTTTGCTTTCGCTAAATTTTGAGGTGGGGGGCTTACTGCCCATTAAAGCGGGATAAATAAATCTATTTTGGAAAGGACCTGCTCCATTCATTTGTAAAAGCATAAAGTAAATTGAATCCGTTAAAACACATGAGTGAACTCTTGGTTTTCCTCTCCTATTAAAAGGAGGAACTATTATGGGCTTTGGTGGTAGTTGTGGCGGCTGTGGCTTCGCTGGAGGATTTGCTTTATTAGTTGTATTGTTTATTTTATTAATCATCGTTGGAGCTGCTTGCTTCTGCTAAAAAACTATCGAAAAGACACTCATGTGAGTGTCTTTTCTTCATATGTAAAAAAAGCCCGCCTATTTCCGTAGGCGGGCCTTATCTTTATTACACAATAAGAAAGTATACTCTCTTTTCCCTTGATTTTTTATGTAATTATACATATTCATGAAAATAGAAGAAGTAAAATTGTCATTACAACATATTTTCCACTTTCAACCTAGTTATCAGTAGAATGTTTCTCTATAAAATCAAGAATTCTAGCATTAACTTCGTTAGAGAACTCACCATTAATTGCGTGAGATGCATTTTTCCAGTTCACTATATCTATATCTTTAACGTATTTTTTTCCAGTTTCAACTGCTTTTACCGAATTGTGCATTGTACTTTTTTCAGCCATTAAGGCAAGCACTGGAACATTGATATTTTTTAAGTCTTCTTTACTAAATAAATCAGGCGCTGGTGTTTTCAATTTATAGTTACGCATGCCCGACTCGATTAACTTAGCGATCGGCTCATCATCATTTGTTTCTGCTCCTCCAGAAACATAGCTTAACATCTTTTCTCTTAAAAACTTAGGTACAATAGGAACGGAAGCTGGAATAGATGCCAGAATCATCTTTATGGATATTTGTGCAAATACAAAGACTGGGTCCAATAAACTAGCCGTCGCAATATGCTTAGGGTTATATCTGGCCAAATTCATTGCTGTCCAACCTCCAATAGAGACACCCACGATATGCACTTTTTTTAAACCTAATCCTTCAATTACTTCATTTAACCATTCTGCTTGTTGTTTTTGGTTTTCAATCACCTTCGTTTGCACGCTCATTCCAGGTTCACCAAGTAAATCGATTGTGTAAACAGGCCTTTTCTCCCTTAACCCTTCTAAATTCGGTACCCACATTGGAGTAGATGCACCACGTCCAGGGAGTAAGAGTATTGGTTCCTTATGTTTATTTTCCTCTTTAGTAAAGTAATACGTACGAATTGTGCCAAATGTAGTTTCTATATCTTTCATATCGTTAGGTGTTGGAAGAAGTGCCATTGATTCATCGTAGGCAATTTGAAAGTCTTCTTTTCCTTTTTCAGATGTAAAATGACCAACCTTATTATCCTCTCTCTTCATTTGAATCCCTCCTTTCTACAAATATATGGATAAACTTTATTTATATATTCATGGGAATCATCCATTGAAAATTTATCTTCTTTAAGCCAAAACTGTCATTTAGAAAAAAGAAAAAGACACCCTAAGGTGCCTTTCTCTGACTTGAACCATCTTAATTTTAATAATATGTATTGGACATCCATCCAAATATTATTTTATTCATTGAGGTATGTAATTTACCATATAGGAGTCATCATATCAAACGTTTAGATACAATTTGGCAACAAACTAACTGTTTCCTTGTGCATGAATAGACAACTATTGCAAGAGTTATAGTTTTTATGTTTTCATTTCCCTTTTTGTATTTATCTTTTAATCAGCTGAATGCTTTTTTTAGTACATAATAAAAAAATAACCAGAAAAACTGTCACAAAATCCGCTTTTCTGGTTTCTCTATAATACAGGTATCAAATTGAGAGTGAGGTTTAAACTAATATGTTAATCATAGAAAATGAAGAAAGTCATGCTTCTGATATGCCCTTTGAAGATTTATTTAAGCAGTACTATGCTTATGCTGTGAAACAGATTATATGGATTGTTAAAGATCAATCTATTGCTGAAGAGTTAGCACAAGAAGTATTTTTACAATTATATCGTAACGATTGGAAAGTAATTGAAAACATACCTGGATGGTTGATTAAATCTTCTACTTATGTAGCTTATAACCATTTGCGATCTGAAAAAAGGCAGCAAGCGAAGATTGATAAAGAAATACAATACCATGAAGTACAAAATGTTTCATCATTAGACGATGATTGGATAAGAAAAGAAGAAATTACAAAGGTCCAAACGATACTAAATAAAATGAACGATCGAGAACGAACCCTTTTACTAATGAAATTCTCTGGTTTTCAATATAAAGAAATTGCAGAAATACTTCAAATTGAAATATCTTCTATTGGAACATTATTAATCCGAGCCAAAATGAAATTTCGCAAGATTTATAAACAAATGGAGGAGGCATAACAAATGAAATGTTATGATATCGGATTTATTCAAACATATATTGATGGAGAACTTTCTCATGATATAAGAAAGGAATTCACAAAGCACCTAGATACATGTGAAGCATGCCAAGATTTATTAGTAGAAATCAGTAAATTAAATCAATGGGAAAACGTAATGCTAGATGAAGAATCTGCAAATTCACCACAAGAAATCAAAATTGATATAGAACAAGCATGGAAAACATTTGAAAGTCGTTCCAAGTCAGACAATGTTTCTAATATAAATCACAAAAAACAACAGAAGAAGGGACTCTTTACAAACATGAGTAAAAAATCAAAACGTTTCATTTATACAGCAGTAGCTGCAACAGCACTTTTCACAACAGCAATGATTCCACAAGTACAAGTGGCGGCTACAAATGTTGCCTCATATTTTTCTGATGCAATTACAAATGATAAAGTTGTAAATGAAGGAATACAAGATGAAAATGGTGTCACACAAGATATGATGAAGAATGGTAAATATATTCCTATTGATGAAAAAATTACAGATCAAGGTATTACTGTGCACCTCAAAGAATTATATATATCAGATTTACGTATATCAGTTCATTATAGAATGGAAAAATCTGATGGAAGTTTAGTACCCTTTGAATTTGATACATCAGGATTAGAGCTCGAAAATGATGGTAAAATTAATGGGCAACAAGAGGAAAACCCTGAGATCAAAAATGAAGGAAGACTATCATTTATCGATGATTCAGATGATTATCTTCCTTTTGAACTTATGGCAGCAGGTAAAAAATTAAATGATATAGGTATTCGTGATAATGATAGACCCGAAGGTGTTTCTACATTTGTTATAGTTAATGAAGGAAGAGACGATTTTAAACAGCCCCTTACTTTAGATGTAAATATAACTAGAATTGGAAAAGTAGTTGGATCTTGGAAAGGTCAATTTCAAATTGATACTTCACATTTGATAAATAAAACTAATTAAAATGAAAAGAAGAATAGAACAATATGTATTTAATGCTCAGTTTATATGTTTTCTTGTTTTCATTACATTTATTTCTTATATAGTTTTTACTCTATCTTTTATTTATGATTTAAGTTTATAACCTTAAATCAATCATTTAAGATCATTACAAGAAAAAACTCCCTAAAAAATAAATAACCGATTCCTTAACGTATAAGGAATCGGTTATTTTGTATCTAAAATGCGTTTAAACATACAATTTTCTTTTTTTGATATGTTGGCTCCTAATACACCATTTTTTACAAAAAAGAAAAGACACCCTAAGGTGCCTTTCTCTGACTTGAACCATCTTAATTTTAATAATATGTATTAGACTCCCATCCAACTATTATTTTACCACATTAAATTGTTTTGTTTATTGAGAAATACAATAGTTTATGTATGCCGATCTTCTGTATTAGATATTTTTGTAATCCATGCAGCGATTAACAAGAGAACAAGCTATTAATTAAAGGTAAAACCACATGCTAAGCCGGTGTAACACTATCTCCGAAGCAAATACCATATTGCAGGGTAAAAGCATTGTACTTCTTATTGGTGTGCAATCCAGTTTTATTTCTATAACTCTCCATGTTTCCACTCTTTATTATGAACATCTAATCCTTCTTGACCAAAGAAATGAAGAATAAATTCTTTTTCATCACTATTAGTTTTTTTAGCTAGTTTAGCTCCCTCCATACTTTGCTTTTTTCCAGAGCGTAAATAATGAATTTCACTATAGTCTTCAACTGCAGATTCGAAATCTCCATCGTACCATTTGTTCAAAATAGATTTATATCTTTGTCTTTCATCATTATCGATAACATTTAAGTTGTTTTTTAGGTACTGAATGTTTACTTTCGTCATTTGAAATCGCCCTACATCACGGGTACCAGGAACATGAAGGTTATTCCCATTGAATGTGAGTTTTTGGAGAGACATATGTATCATTATGTCATTTATAGTTTGTTCCTTTTTAATTTCCCCAATCAACTGTGCCGCTTTAGATAATTCCTCTTTACTTACTACGTAACTATCTTTTTGTTGTTTTTGAGTGGTTTGAACTTTTTCTTCTTGTTTAGGTTTTGATTCAGTTGCAGTCTTCTCATTTGAGCTACAAGCAGCCATACTCATAAGTAATGTACCACATGCTAATGCTGTAAGTAATTTTTGTTTCATATTGTATGCCTCCGGTATGTACTAGTTATTTCAGCAAAAATGTAAGATTTCTCACCTCATGGTAGCAAACAAGTCATTTATACATTGTCATATTTTGTCGGATGAAAATAAAAAAATCCCCCTCAAAACGCCAGCTTTAAGGGGATACTTTCTATCATCTTCTCTCTTCATACAACCGATTTGCTTTATACGAGCAAACTAAATACATAACAATTGCAGCAGGGATAAACAAACATGCAAAGCCTCTCATCAGTGCAAGTGGTGTTTCAAATAAGAATGACCATAGAAATGATATACCTTGCTTATCCCATAGTCCTGGCGTAAAATATAGTTCTTTCGGATTTGCAAGTGCTCCTAAATGAATCGTGTCATTAAACATAAATAGAATTAATATCGGAATAGAGCATATAGCTAATTCTAAAAATGTTTTAGATAGACGTTTATACTTCCCTGCTCGTGACATTTGATCTGAAAAAATGTCATCTTCGCTTTCCTCATTTACCTTTTTAAAATAGTGCGTACCTGACCACCAATTACCAGCTATATGCTCCCAGCCACTATCTTCAAATAATGTACAGTAATTAATAAATTCACTTTTTCTACTAAATACCCTATGGTCTATTCTAATCGTCGCATCTTCCGGCTCTGTATATCTAAATGTATAACCAAATGTATTGCTTTCTAGTTGATAGCCTTTCCAAGCCATCTCTTCTAACCATTTTTCCTCTTTCTCAAAGTCTAAAAAGAATTTCAATCTCCACATCATCGTTTCCCCCTGACTATACGTGTAATAAACTTTTTGTAACCTCAATAATGTGCTGCATTCTCATAAAGTCTAAGTGCAATACTTCTTTCCCACGTTCCGTAATGACATACACTTTTCTTCGTTTATCTTCACTTTTTACCGATTCTATTAACCCTTGTTTTAATAAATTTTCAACCGCACCATACAATGTACCCGCTGCGATTTTTACTTGATGATTACTCAGTTCCTCCACCTTTTGCATAATTAAATATCCATGAGCTGGCTCTAATAAAGCTAAAAGAACGTAATATGTTGTTTCCGTTAATGGTAAATTTTTATCTCTATTCATAAAGACCTCCAATGTAACGATAAATATATAGCTAAAATATATAGTTCAACTGTATAGTTTAATTTTATACAGTTGAACTGTATATGTCAAATTAAGTTAAAAAAAAGCAACCTAGATCCAACATGGAATCTAGGTTGCTTTTTTACATAAACGTAATCGTCACTAAAGAATATCCTTCTTTCGCATTATACGGCTCAGCTTTATAAGAAACACGGTTTGCTCCTTGCGGATAACCGATTTCTCCAATTACTTTTTTCACGTCTTGCAATGCGCCATCCATTGATTGTTTATAAAGAATTTCAATCTTTGGTGACTTTTCGTTATAACGTTTCTGCATTTTATTTTTGAATTCATTATAGTTATTTGCAATGTATTCATTTCCTAAATAATTTAACTTTGTATCTTTTAAAATTTGCTGATATGCAGGGTTTTTCGTACTACCTGCCGCAATTTTATTTGTTAATGTACTATAATAATTTGTTGTAGCTTGCGGATAGTCCCCGCGGTTCCACTCATGATTTCTTGCGATTTGCTCATCTGATAAGTTGAAATAAGAATATGTTACGCGGCCTTGTTCATCTGGTATTGGATCATCGAATGTTGTATCAAGGTGATACCATTTGTTTTCGATTTTCACTAAGTTCCAAGCATGAGGCTGACCGTCTCCAGTTCCTACTACAAAATGATTCTCAATTCCAGCTTCGTTTAATAATTGATAGGTTAATAGTGCGTAACCTTGGCAAACCGCAGAGCGATTTACAAGTGCTTCATATGCTGTGTAAGCTTTATAAGACGTATCATAAGAAACGTGTTTTACGACATAATCATGAATCGCCTTCACTTTTTCGTGATCATCCATTCCAACTTGCGTAATAGAAGAAACGATTGCCTTTGCTTGCTTCATTACATATTCTGTTTGTTCTTTCGTTTCACGATATGTAATCTTTAACGTAAACGTATAATTTCCAGGTGATCCAGAAAGTCCATATGAAACATTCGATCTATTAAAATTCGTATACTCATTTTTACTTGCCACTTCTTTATAGGCATTAAAAAGTGTTTCCATTACTTCTTTTGTATTACTATTTGTCGTTTTGTACGGAAGTGTAATATTCGTTTCATACGTATTAATACGCTTTTGCACTTCATCTTTAAATGCTGCTAATAATGCCGCATCCCCTGTATTTTGCACCGCAACTTCTGGCTTTTTATACTTCAAAGTATTATATAAAAACTGTGCATATTGTTCACGTTTTACCGTACTGTATGGCTCAAATTTCCCTTCACCTGTACCAGAAGCAATCCCGTTTGATTGCAACGTACTAATTGCATTTTCACCCCAAAAACCACTTGGAACATCGTTAAACGTATGCTTTTGTTTCGCAGAAAGATGGAAAGCATTTGTAAGAATTTGCGCCATTTCTGCGCGGCTAACAGAATCTTTCGGTCTAAATCCACCTTTGTCATCACCTTTAAAAATCCCTAATTTCGTTAACGTTAAAACCTCTTCTGGAAACAATGTTGAACCTGAGCGAATATCTCGATACGGATTATTTAAAGTTGATCCATCTTGTAATACATAACGAGCACCGTCATTACTAAACGTACCACCTTGCTTATTCGGTACTAACACACGATAAATTAAAGCTGCAACTTGTTCTCTCGTCGCAACATCACCGAAACCAAACTTCCCATTTCCATAACCAGAAATAATGTTTTTACCCGCTAAATCTTTAATCGCCGGATACGACCAATGCGATGTAGGCACATCAGAAAAAATACTCGCCTCAGCAGCTCTCACATCACTGCCATTTGTATACAGTAAAGCACCACCAATAAGTGATAATGATGTAATTGATTTTAATAGTTTTGTGTACATAATTCCTTCTCCCAATACGTTCTCTATTTTTATATTTTGTCGAAAAATCTAAAATAATATGACAAAACATATTATACTATTAAAATTTTTTGAAGGATATATTGAATTTTAAAATATGCAAAAACTCATATTTTTATATTTTTCCGTATTAATATTATGTTGTTTTATTTATGGATATGTATAGGTAGTAACTCGTTATAACTCCCCTCATGGTAATCTCTAATTTTATATTGGAATTCTTTAAAATAACTCTTCTTTATTTCTCAATATAAGGAGTCTTGGATTTTCATTAACACTCCTGTAATATTATTAACAAAGAGTAAGGTAAGAGTTACTCTTTGCCATTTTAGAAGAGGTTCTGTTGGAGACAACAGAACCTTTTTTCATATAGAGGTAGTTTTATTAAACTTTTCACCACTAACTATAAAAAAACATCTTATAATCATAATGTAACAAATTGATGCATTTAGAGTAGATCAATTGCCAGTTACACTAGAACTTATTCTTTTCATTCTTATAGTAATCAGTGCTGTTGGCTATTTAATAAAAGAATACCGACTATCATAATCTAATTTATAAAACATAAATTCCTTCGAATAAAACTCAATATTATGTCCATAATGTCGATAGGCTGTATGCCAACATTCATTTAGTTTTCTCTGTATCTCCTTGTATTGAGCAGTTAGCCATTGCTAGCTGCTCTTTTATATGTAACCTTATTAGACAAGTTTTCATATAATGTAGTCATTCCTTTCTTATAAAGTGAAACTTTAATCATTGAGGATTTTGTTCATCCCCCAATGATTATCAGCCCTCACCAATAGGGCTTTTACGGGCAGCCCGCCCTCTACCTAACTTCTTTGCTTCCGTTGAATGTTAAGGTGGAGGTCTTACTGCCCGCAAATAGCGGGATAAATTAAACCCGTCACTTGGATTATAAAAATTGAATTATATCCTATAAATTTTTCAGAAATTATCCATATTTTATTTCTAAAAAAGTGCTTTGCTTTACTGAAAGGTGGTTGCGGAAACAACCGCCTTTTTATTTATGGCAAAATAAGATTTCTATTAAGCCTCATTACAAAGTATGTTATTACTGGTACAAGCTGGTATAATAAATACAGATCAAACATTGAAAGGAAATATGACAATGAAAAGATATTTTAACTTCATTTCACTTTTCTTAACTGTACTTGTAATAATTAATCTTACAAATATACATACAAAGTACCAATTCTTTATAGGTGCATCTATAGCACTATGTTTAACTATTATTTCTACAAATGAAATTATAAAATTCCTTGCTACTAGTAGCTTATTAGTTTACGGATTTGCAGCTCTTACTCTTTTAAGTATTGCTTGTTAACTTTCAATGTCGCTTTTTATTAAAATAGCGTTTTTATGTAATTTTAATATTGAGGCACATACGACTTTTTTGTTTATGGGTTCTTACGTAATAGTAAGAACCTTTTTTTCATGCCAATCACGATTTATTCATTTTTTTGATACATTTATGGAACATTCATACGTTACGTTGGATAAATCCTTTTTGACAGAATGAATAATGAGCTATATCTTTTTCTCAATGAATTTATGTATTTAACATGATAAAATAATAGTTGGATGGGAGTCCAATACATATTATTAAAATGTAGATGGTTCAAGTCGCAGGAAGGCACCTTTGGGTGTCTTTTTTGTGGAAAATCAGTTTAAAAACTAAAACTAAAAGAACCCCAATAAATGAGGTTCAAAAAATCTACTATTTTAAATTACCTTCGTAAAAAGCAACTCCATTTTGAACATGTTTTAAATACCACGTAATCGTCCCGCCACAAACATTTTCATTAAAACTATTAGCATATACTCCATTTGAGTAATAAAGAGTTCTTTTAAATTTACCATTAGAATACTCATAAGGAATTGAGCATGTTGCTTGCTTCGGAGAGCTCACAGCTTTTTGCGTATCAGCTGAAGCTGCCCCAATTCCTCCTGTTAATGCAATACCAGTTGCTAATGCTCCTACTACTAATTTCTTGAACATAATAAATCCCCCTTTAATAGTTTTTATAGCTTACAATTTAAATGTATCACTTTTGTAATTTATGTAAATATCTTGAATATGTAGAAATATTTATTTAACTTTTGGTAATATTAGGATTTTATTTTATCAAATGAAAAATAGAGGAGTTAGAAAATTATGTAACAATGCATAATAAATCAATCAGATATTATGATATACTCACAAAGAACTGATACAAAATTTCTTTAGATTGGAAAACTAAAGTCTTATCTACCTAACAGGAAGGCGCCTAATGGCGTCTTTTCTTTATTTTCAAAAGGACCTGCTCCATTCATTCTTTAAAACATAAAGTAAAGTGAACCCATTAAAATCCATGGAATGAACCCTAGTTTTACCCTCTTATCTAAAGGAGGCACTATTGTTATGGGATATGGTGGTAGTTGCGGCGAAGGCTGCGGTTTCGCTGGAGGATTTGCTTTATTAGTTGTATTATTTATTCTATTAATCATTATCGGATGCAGTTGTTTCTGCTAAAAAACTATTAGAAAAGGTACCTATATATAGGTACCTTTTCTTTATGTGCCTTATTCATTATCTGGTTCCAAACTTTTATCACGATTGGATTTGTTTTTTTCATTTTTCGCATTCGTCATACCTCAAATATGAATTGATTTCAGACATGAGCTTTTAACGAAAAGAATTTGGGACCATCTTTTCCCATAAAGGAAATACCTTTTTGAAAACCTCTACTATAGAAGGATCAAATTGCGTACCAGATCCCTCTATAATACGTCTATAAGCTTCTTCAGGAGATAGGGCTGAACGATATGCTCTTGAAGAAGTCATTGCATCGAATGCATCTGCTATTGCAACAATTCTTGCGCATAATGGTATTTGATTTCCTTTTAGTTTTTGAGGATAGCCCTTTCCATCCCATCTTTCATGATGAGAAAGAATTATGTCTTCACTACCTTTTATTAAAGATATATTTTTAAAAACTTCTAATCCTAATTGTGGGTGTGTCTTAATAATATTATATTCTTCTTCTGTAAGAGAAGATGCTTTCTTTAAAACTTCATCCGGAATACCTATTTTCCCTATATCATGTAATAAACAAATAAAATGAAATTGTTTTAAAGAATTATCATCATATTCATTTGTTTCTTTAGCAAGAATAGTAGCATAATTGGCTACACGTTCACTATGTCCTTTCGTATATTGATCCTTTAATTCCATTATTCTCATTATTGATAAAGCTGTTTCTTTCATTTGTTTTTCATAGGATGCTTTGATTTTTTGTACTAAAAATTTTAATGAAAGAAATACAAAAAATGACGTAACAAAAATTGTTAGAAACAATAATACTAATGATATTGGATAGTTAATGTCAAAATAATAAATAGCAATTAAAAATCTACATATCATACAAATAGATACCCATAAAAGATAATGAATACTTAAAAATAAAGGTGCAGAAATTACTAAGAAGCACTCTAAATAAGGGATATGTAAAGAAGCACCTGGATTACGTATAAACATAAGATCGTATGCCAGAAGATAAGTAATACTTACTCCAAGAAAAATGTATTTTGTAATCATTTGTTTATTCATTTTTTGTAAACACTTATTATATAAAATAAATGAAATAAAAATAAATAAAAATAGAAGTTCAAATAAAAGTTTCTGTAGTGAAAAATCCTTTCTAAGAATAAAATGTTGATAAATATTATCAAACAAAAGAATACTACAGGGAACCAATAGAAACATTTTTATCGGTTCTTTAGTTTCAATATTTTTAATACCTTTAATCATTTTACACACCGCCAAACCTTTTTTAATAAAAAAATAAGTTTATATAGATCTTATTAATAATATCCAAGAATAGATAATAGTGCAAAAAACATCATTTCTCATAACCTATAAATAGGGTACCGCCATGATAGAAATGTATAAAAAATGAATAGGGTTATAGAAAAAGGCGAATTCCTTTTGAAAGTAGGAATTCGCCTTTTTCTTGCTACCGATAATAAGATGTTATGTAAACCTAACTGTATAGAATATACAGTTAGGTTTACATTTGAAAATGAACAATAAAAAACAGTAGTGTATAAAATCACTACTGTTTTTTATTGTTTCTTATAAGTGAATTATTTGTATTCCTGTTTATATAATTTAAACGAATAAATAGCTCCAATAAAGAATACAAAAGCTTCAAATAATATAAAGATTTGACGGAAATTCTCAATATCTTTACCAACTAAAGAAATAAATATAGCATTCATTAGAATTTGAATAGTAAACATACGAGAAGTAATTTTTAAATAAATAGCATTTGTTCTTTCATATGGTTTACCAATTTTTTTGTAAATAATAATAAGTGCAATTACTGAACCCAAAAATAGAAGTGCTGTAAGTCCTACAACGATATTGAAATTGCCTGTACTTTCTAACATCCATTTATTTAATAGATCAATCATTATTATCTTTCTTTCCTACATACGAGAATATTTCGTTCTTCTTTTTCACTATAATAAAAAAAGAAAAAGGAAAACATCGAACTTTCTTACAAACATTCGTGTATTCTTACAATTTTGTCATTTTGTAAATGTATTCATCGCCTTGCCTTTCACTATTTTCTTTGGAAAACATAGTGAATTACAAATTTCAAACTTCTTTTAACTAAAATAATAAAAAAGTATATAGGATTATATTAATATTCAAAAAAACTATAACGGACAATCTAAAGTTTCTTATTCAAATACTTTAGACTCTCTTATCTCGGGGCATCATTCATGGCCTATCGACTTAATATTTGGAAGTATATACAAATACCCTAAACAAAAAATTAATTTGGGGTATTTGCTTTTCTTAGCTTGATAGCGATACCCTACTATTTAACATCAAAAAAACCTCGCTATTAATAACAAGGTTTTCCATCACGAAACTTTATCTTCAACCAGTATTCCCATGTGCATATTGAACGATGACATCTTTAATAAATTGAGAGGCTTCCTGATGATTGACCGAATTATGAGACACATTCAAAAATAACGTAAGAGCCGTGACAACACCAACTAAGGTAACACTTATTTTTTTCATTTTAATGCCTCCTTTTTAAAAACCTCTTCACTCGCTTTATGGCTAGAGAAGAAATAATAACTCGCTTTTTCAAAGTTATGTTCTTTATGGAATAGAACCGCTAGTACTTCAGTATATTCTTTCACGTATTCCCAAAGCTTCTCTCTTTCGAAATATTCAATACCTTCTAATACAATTTCTTCTAGCTTTTCTCCATTTAATCCTTCATTTAGTCCATTTAAAATTTTAAAATGGTGTTGGTACTCTACCAATTCTAATTTATCGCAAATCTCCGTGCCTTTTCGAACAAGTACTGAAGCTAGTGAATTTTCGTCTAATTTAAAATGTTCTTTCCCCTTAATATATATCGCTTTATAGTTTTCAGGCATTTTTTCACAGACCTCATTTAAATGACTGATAGCTAACTCCGAAAGATTCTGTCCAGCATACATTAAACCTAAATTTTGTTTTACAACTAACATACCGTTTTCATTTTTAACCTTTTTAAAGATATCCATTGCCGAAATATAAAGTTCTTCAGCTAATTCCCATTCTTTCAAATGTGTACAAGCTAACGCCATTAGGTTGTTACAATAACCGATTTTCACTTCATACCCTTCATGTTTAGCAAATATTTCTTTTGCTTTTGTTGCTTGTTGGAAGGCCACAAAAGCCTGATAATAATGATATTGGAAAACAGCTTGGTTATAATAAAACTCTGCTTTTTCAATTTCATCTGGAATACTTTCAAGTAAATTTTCTGCCATTTCATAATGCTCTTTTGCTGCATTGTAATTACCAACTGCATTAGAGTAGATTGCTTTATAAAAATGATAATAATACGATAAAAAATCATCAGTTGGTTTACCCAAAGATTCAATTTGATCAAAACTATTTTTTGCTATACTCAAATTATCTATTAAATATTTATAACCAAAATCAAGTAACGAATAATACAGTAATAGATTTTGGTCTTCTTTAATATTATTTATAGAACTCTCAATTTCTTTTTTAAATTTATATGCATTCGCAACGTTTCTATTTCGAATTTCAATATACCAGGCATTTAACAGTTCAGTAACTTTGTTATTTACGGTAGTTTGAACATTCAATTTACATCCCCCTTTTCCAAAATTATCTATATACTCTTTTCCTCATACTACCATACAACATTACCTCGTGATATCTTCATAAACTTGAGATAATTTTAACAGAAAATTCAGAATTACATTCGTTTAACTAACATTTATTTAAACAATTAAATAATTGATTTTACACAAACGAAAAGATAATAATCTTAAAATCGCAATCTCGGCTGCACCCCATGCCTATCAAGCTAGTATTTTAAAATGTCCCCTAAACGAATATTTTATTACTTTCCAGTTATCTATGAGAATTTAGTTCATTTTTTCATTTTGAGTAGTTTATTTTGGGTAGCATGATAGTGATGTGGTGCTATCCCTGTTAGTAGTAATTTTAATATCACTATGGATAAATTACTTTTAGAACTTTACTTCCAACAACGAATTTTATGTAAATAATCAGTTAAAAATTCCCTTTTTTAATTGAATAAGTAATATTTTGAAAGAAAATTTAGTTATAACAGAAAGAATATTCAGTGTATTACCTCGACGCGCTGAATAAGTACATTAAAGTATGTTAAAAATTTAGCTTAAGGTGGGATTGTATATGACTGAAGATAAAAGACTGAAAAAGCCGGTGGTAAGTTTTATATTACTAACCAACATTATTTTTTGGCCACTTTTTCTGCTTGTAGGAATTACAAAGTTATTACATTTTCCAACTTGGATTTTTGATGTAATGCTCTGCATATCAGCTTGGTCTTCCACTTTTGCTTTTATATTTCTATTTAAAAGAATTTATCCTGGACAGAGTTTTATTCAATTTGTAAAAGATAGATTTAAAAATAAACTTAATTACTTTTGCTAAATATGAATATTTTTTAAAGAGGTAAAGTTAATATAGATCAACTAAATAACGCAAAGAAAATGTTTTATTTCATAAAAAAAGGCTCCATTGCTGGAGCACTCAAAAATAAAATAAGTAAATGAATTAAAACAAATAACAGACAATTTAACTATATAGATTAAACATAAATAAATCTATATATATTTAATATTACATATTAAAACCTGTTTATTGATGCTATAATAGGTTCACTCGATGATTGTTATATTTTTTTATGGTTTTTAAGCAATATGATACCTTCTTAACACCAAGTGTACAAGTAAAAGAAGACATCTTAATCGATGTCTTCTTTTCTTATACAATAACAACACAATAAAATTAAGTTGAGTCAAGCTGCAGGATGGTACCTTGATATGACAGTAAAGAATACATCATCACGGTATCAGCAAGCAAAAGTGTATTCTGCATTTCTGAAAACAGTAGATGGCAGATTGTGACCTGCTGAATCTGCTAAGAAAGAATATACAAGCACATCCTTAACATCATCTTTATTTCCACTAACGATGACATCAAGAAAATCTTCTATTTCGAATTCTGGTGTAAACAACACAATCTTAGTTGTTCTGTTTGGTTCTAAAGAAACAAAAGTACGAGAGATTTCAACTAACTCATTTTGAGTCGGGAAAGAAATGTTTCGACTTCTCTTAACAGTTACCGTTACATTACTAGTATGGCAGCGTGAATCATTGTTTAACATAATGTTGAGAGCAGTTGGAATAATCCCATTTTCAGAAACTGGAACTCGAAACACTCCCGTAGATTTATGAGCCATATAATCACATCCTTTCAAAATAAAATATACTTACAATATATTAGATGCAAAAAACGTTCATTTTGATAGAGACAAATTACTGATATGTGGTACATATGTGAAGAAATCAAATTGGCAATGGAAATAGAATTTAAACTAGACAAATAAAAGTTGATCGATATTGCTAATAAATCATGACGACTTTAGTTAGAGTTTTTTTGTTTGAAGTATTCACGAGTATCTACCCTTATCTTTTCAGGTAAAACAATATCAAGTTCTTTATCTAACCATGCAAGAGTCTTTTTACGAAGAAACTCACGCATGTGTTCTTCTGCTTCAAGCATTACTAAGTTAATTGTACAAGAAGAATTGCTAGGGTCACAAGAATTACAAGCGTCGTCTCGATATAGTAGACCATTCTGTACAATATTTTTACATTGAAAAATAGGTTTTGGGCCTTCGACGGCTTCTATTACATCCCAAAAAGAGATATCTTCTGGAGACTTAGCTAACCTATATCCTCCCTTTACACCTGGGACAGAATTCACAATGTCAGCTTTAGATAATTTACCGAAAACTTTTGAAAGAAATGTTTCAGAAAGTCCTTGAAACTCTGCCAAATCTTTTATTCCAACACTTTCCTTGGAAGGAGTATTAATTAAATAAACTAGGCAATGCAAGGCATATTCAACCCCAACACTATATTGCATATACAAATCACCTGCTTTTTATTTTAAGGGTTATCAAATTGTATCTTAGGACCATTTAGAATTTTAGTCAAATAAAAAAAGGCTCTTTTAGAATAGTATGTATTTCATTTGACAAAAATAATTTCAGAGCTTATATTAAAGACAATATTAATCGACGATTAATATTGTCGACAATTAAAACGTAAAAACTTTTAAAAAGGGGAAATACAAATGAACAAAACACTTATCATAAACGCACATCCGAAAGTGGATGATACATCATCAGTCAGCATTAAGGTTCTTAACCACTTTTTAGAATCTTATAAAGAATTAATTCCTAATAATGAAACGATTGAACAGATTAATTTATACGATGATGTAGTACCAATGATAGATAAAACTGTTTTAAGCGCATGGGAAAAGCAAGGAAATGGACAGAAGTTAACTGATGAAGAACAAAAAGTAACAGAGCGTATGTCCGAAATTTTACAACAATTTAAAAGTGCAAATACGTATGTTATCGTATTACCTTTGCACAACTTTAATATTCCATCAAAGTTAAAAGATTACATGGACAATATCATGATTGCACGTGAAACATTTAAATATACTGAAACTGGATCAGTGGGATTACTTAAAGATGGAAGAAGAATGCTTGTTATACAAGCAAGTGGAGGAATCTATACAAATGATGATTGGTATACAGAAGTAGAATACTCTCATAAATATTTAAAAGCAATGTTTAATTTCCTAGGTATTGAAGATTATCAAATCGTTCGTGCACAAGGAACAGCAGTACTAGATCCAAATGAAGTATTACAAAATGCGTATAAAGAAGTTGAAGAGGCGGCTTCTAGGTTGGCTAGCAAATAAATTTTTTCACTGGAAGAATGATGGTTATAATTAAAGATCCCCTCCACCTTAAGGCAGAGGGGATCTTTTAATTTCTATTTCAAACTACCCGCAATCTCCGTAAAGATAACTCCAAGTGCATGTGCACCTGCATCTGGATAGCCTAAGCTTCTTTCACCAACTGTACCGGCGCGGCCCATGCGAGCTACGATTTCTTTCGTATACTCTGCTCCTTTAACCGCTGCTTCTGCACCTTTTTCGAAGGCAATTTTCATATCTTCTTCGTTTGAAGCGCTAGCTAACCAAGAGTCTACACATGGAGCAAGTGCATCAACAAGTGTTTTATCACCAACTACTGCTCCTCTACCGAATGATCTTTCACCGATAGATTGTATACCTTGCAGTGCCGCTTGTAACATTTCACCGAATTCTTTCACTGTTAGCTCACGTTTTTCGCCAGCTGCTTTACTAGCTGCTCGGAATGCACCGCCCCAAATTGGACCAGATGCGCCGCCGCAATGTTCCATAATAATCATGGAACAACCGTCAAGGAATGATCCGATTGTTACGTTCTCTTGATCTACAATAGAATGCCACTCACGTTTTAATTGCTTAAATCCTTTTGCCACACTCATTCCGAAGTCGCCGTCACCCGCATGTGTATCTAACTCACAGAACGGTACTTCGTTTTTAATAATAACGTCACTCATTTTATCAACGAGATAGATCATGTTGTTTAATGTAATAACATTATCCTTAATCACAGCGTGCTCTTCCGCTGTTTCTATTTCAAAGGAAACTTCTTTCTCTTCTGTCTCTTCAAGTACATTCACATACTCAACACTTTCAACTGGTCCATCTACTTTAAACGCTGGTGTATTACATTCTTTAGATAGTAATGTTTTTAGCTCATCATCTAGTTTCATTACTGTTAAAGACATACCAGCCATATCGATACTCGTCATATAGTTTCCGACAAATACTCTATTAATTTTAATGTTTCTAGCAGCTAATTCTCGCGTAACTGCATTGTTAAATAAGTAAAGTTCTTGTAGTGGTGTTCCGCCAAAACCGTTAACTAGAAGTGCGATTTCTTCGCCGTCTTTTACTCCTAAATCTTTCATTAAATCATTTGTCATACGGTTAGCTAATTCATCTGCTGACAACATTTTTTCACGCTTAATTCCTGGTTCACCGTGAATACCTACGCCGTATTCCATTTCATCTTCCGCAAGTGTGAAAGTAGGTGATCCGCTCGCTGGAACTGTACAAGACGTTAACGCTAAACCGATTGTACGCACGTTAGCCGCTGCTTTTTCCGCTACAGCTTTCACCGCTCCTAAATCCATACCTGCTTCCGCTGCTGCGCCGGCAATTTTATGAACGAGGATAACCCCCGCAACGCCGCGGCGTCCTACTGTGTACAGGCTATCTTCTACTGCAATATCATCGTCCACTTTTACGTAGTCGACTTCAATTCCATCTTCAGTCGCTAAATGCGCACCGTTTTTGAAATTCATAATATCGCCGCTGTAATTTTTAATAATTAATAACGTACCTTTTTTACTAGCTGTCTCTTTAATTGCTTGATACACCTGAATTTGTGAAGGCGAAGCAAACACATCTCCGCACACTGCCGCATCTAACATTCCTTTTCCGACTAATCCTGCATGCGCTGGCTCATGACCACTACCGCCGCCACTAATTAACGTTACTTTATTTTCGTTCATTTCTTTCTTCTTAATTACTTTATATTTTTTCAAAAGCTCAAGCTCTGGATGAGCCATAACCATTCCGTTGCACATTTCCATTACTAATGTTTCTGGTTTGTTTATAATCTTTTTCATTGTGCTTCTCCCTCAATTCCTTTAATATATTGTGATATATTTGAAATCTTCTTCTTACTATCCATGTTAAAATGAAAGCGTTTTATAGTAAACGGACAAAATGGACAATCTGTCTAAAGACACCGCTCTCATTTATGGGTAGGATTTTCATATTACTAACATTCTAGGGATGATTGAGATGACCTCTTCTATAATTTCTAAAAAGATAATCGCGAATTCATTGAAGTATTTAATGGAAACAGAGTCGTTTCATAAAATATCAGTGAGCGATATTATGTTACACTGTCAAATGCGTAGGCAAACTTTTTATTATCATTTTAAAGATAAATTTGAACTATTAAGCTGGATTTATAGAGAAGAAACGAAAGAGAACATTATCGACTTTCTCGACTATGAAACGTGGGAAAATATTTTCGATTTATTATTTGATTACTTTTACAAAAATCAAAAATTTTATCGAAATGCTTTTAAAGTCATTGAGCAAAACTCGTTTAATCACTATTTATTTGAGCATACGAAAAACTTATATATGAAGATTATTGATGAATTATCTGTGAGCTGTGGATTCAGCCTTTCTGATGAGACAAAAAATACGATTGCCTCCTTTTATAGTCACGGCTTCGTTGGAACGATAAAAGATTGGATTGAAAGCAAATGCGAAGTAGATCCTTCCATTATGTCTTCTCTCATGAAAAATATGATAAACAATCAATTACTACTATTACTGGAACAATCAGCAAAGTAATTAAAGGGTGGCAAAAGCAATGAAAAAGATTATGAATGATGTAGAAAATGTTGTTCAAGATATGATGCATGGCTTTTATTTTGAACATAACGAAAAAGTAAATTACGATGAAACAAATAACATCATTTATGTAAAAGATATAGAAAAACTGACGCAAAACGTTGTTATCATAAGCGGCGGTGGTAGCGGACATGAACCTGCTGATATAGGTTATGTAGGAAAAGGCATGCTTACAGCGGCCGTAAACGGCAATATTTTCACTCCGCCTACAGTGGAACAAATTATTGCGGCAACTCGCCTCATGCCAAAAAATAAAAGTATTTTATTCATCATCAAAAACTTTAAAGATGACGTAGCAAACTTTATTGCGGCTGAACAAATTGCTAAAGAAGAAGGAAGAAAAATTGACCATATCATCGTAAATGACGACGTTTCAATTGAAGATGATGCTTCGTTTAATAAAAGAAGACGCGGCGTCGCTGGTACTGTTTTCGTTCAAAAAATACTTGGTGCGGCTGCTGAGAGCGGACATTCTTTAGAAGAACTAACAACACTTGGCCGTTCTATCACCGAAAACTTACACACATTAGGAGTCGCACTTTCACCTGCCAATGATCCCATGCAGGGAAAAGCTTCGTTCTCATTAAACGACGATGAAGTCTTTTACGGAGTCGGCATTCACGGCGAAAAAGGTTACCGTAAAGAAGCACTATCCTCTTCTGAAATATTAGCGATCGAACTAATGAACAAACTAAAAAGCATTTACCGCTGGAGAAAAGGCGACAACTTCGCCATCCTCATTAACGGATTAGGCGCAACTCCACTAATGGAACAATACATTTTCGCAAATGACATTCGCCGTTTATGTGAGCTGGAAGGATTACATGTGAAGTTCGCAAAGGTTGGTACATTGCTAACTTCTTTAGATATGAAAGGTGTTTCGCTCAGTTTGCTTAAGGTGGCGGATTTGGATTGGGTGAAGTGGTTGAAAGAAAGTACGGAAACTGCTAGTTGGTAATACAAATAGGATGGCTTCAATTGTCCATCCTATTTTTGTATGTAATTCAGCTATTAAAAAAATTCTGCCCTCAATATTACAGCAAATTTACATTAAAAATGTAAATCCTCATTTCCTTCGTATTTTCCTTTATTAAGTCTTTTTCTTATGAATAATTCTGCAACAATTAAATTAGGTACCCACGCTAACCAAGCAATAATAGCGTAGCTAAGTTCAAACCGCTCTATTCCAAATAGAACGATAAACAACGGTAGCCAAATTCTTAATGTAACTGCTCCAAAGGTTAAAGAATAATTTCTAATCATCCAATTCCGATGGTCTTTAATTTTTTTATTCTTAACTCTATGTAACGCTTGATATGCTGATGTTAGCCAAAATACGGATAACAAACCGAAACCTAGCTTCGCTACCAATCCTCCCGTAGCATAAAAGGATAGATATAGTCCAGAAACGCCTCCTAATAATATACCAACCATATAGATTCTCCCAACTATTCGATGACGGTTGATATTCCTTTCTCTAAATTTAGTGGATAATGTAAAAGGACCTATTACTAATGCTACTATACTAGTTGTAATATGTATAAATAGCATCATATACCAGAACGCACTTAATTTAGATCCAAACATAAGCTTCGCTTTTACAAGTCCTGTTTGAAATCCATCCATAATAAAATATTGGACAACAACATAACCAGATACTAAAAGAGCAAAAAAAGTAAATACAAACCAAATTTTCCTGTTCAAATTTTAGTGCCTCCTTATTACATTAAGGAATTAGATTATACATTACTGTTCATTCTAGAGAAAAATAGAAAAGCCTTCTCCATACATAAAAACCCTCAAGTATATCGCTCTATACTTGAGGGTTTGCTCATCTATTTCTTCTCATCTCTCATTTTCTTACATCAATAGTCAGCTCTTCTGTAATCTGCTCAAGATGGAAAAATCTTTTTATATAATGGATATGTGACCATTTCTCTTCTCCACCAATAATAAATAATTCTTGCGCATCATACATAAATGAAAAGCTTGGGTAAAAACTGTCAGCCTTTATTTCAATCTCACTAGTACGATTACTGATCATCTTACAGTCTGCTGAATAGCTTAATAACGTATAGAGAGAATCTTGTGCTGATTGGAAGAAATACTAGAATCATTTTATAAATCAGATAGCACAAGAGCATAATCACCTCACTAAAGGATGACAGGTCTTCCAAATAAAGCTGGATGATAAATTAACATCGCACCTACAAATGAACAAACTAAACAAAAAACAGCCTCGTATTTTATGACTAAAGAAGAGTTGGTATCAAGCTCTTTTCCCTCTCTTTTACATATCATTTTAAACATTTTAAATAAAACTCTATATATTACATACCCAATAATCGCCCCGAGGGTATTCGTAAATAAATCATCAATATCTGTAATTCTATTATTTAGTAATTGATTTAACTCAATTGCCAATGAAAAAAAGAATCCCGCACATACGGTGTTTTTCATTTTTCTAAACTGTGACCAAATAGTCGGTAATAAAAAACCGAACGGCATAAACAGTACAATGTTCAAAAGATACGTAGTACTACCTGCCGTATCAAATAGAGTCAAGTTAATTTGACTGACACGAATCCACTTTTCATATCTACTTATATCCCATACAGTCGCGATTTGAGTCACCTTATACACTAGCGAAAGGTAGAACAGAAAAACATATACCCATAAAAAATGCCGAATAGATATATTTCCTTTCGCTTTAAAATAACATCCAATTTGAAACACAATACAAAAAATAATAGTAAAAAAATAAGTATACAAATAACTCATCAAAACTTCTGTATGCATGCAGAATCCCCTAACTTTACATTTTCATCTATAACTTTATCGTTTTTAATATCCTTCTTGATGTAACTCATTTATAGGATAGGAAAAACTTTTAAAATAAAAAGTGGGGTAAACATAAAATTTTTCTTAAATCTGCAGTTAGGTTTTATTATTACTCTTCTTAGGAATCCGCCATTGATAGCTAGGCAACAACATGCTTAAACCTAACAATATTATCATTTTTGCCCGTAATCCTCGTAGTACTTTAACCGATGAAGCATATATAAAATCATGTGAATCGTTTGTTCAGTTAACACATGAAATTAAGAAATATATGACGTACTATAATCACGCTTGCTATCAATAGAATTTAAAGAAGATGACTCCTGCTTGCATACAGAAATCATCTTTTTTAGGTTGCCTAACTTTTTTTAGAATGTCCTTTACAAAGGGTACAGATTAAGAGCATCTTCTTCCTATTCAAAGGGATCAACTATGCCTTCTTCCCTTAAAATTACTAAAACCCATTTACAAATCTATAAAAGTAGATATAATATCCTTATGGAACCTTTATTAATTTATAAAGCATTGTCAAATGAAACACGATGTCAAATTTTATCATGGTTGAAAAATCCAGAAAACCATTTCGATGAAAAACCTTATCTAGAACAAGACCTTAACTTTCAAGTTGGAGTATGTGTAGGAGATATCCAGCTTAAAACTGGCTTAGCCCAATCGGTTATTTCTAGTTATTTATTAACTATGAAAAAAGCAGGATTACTAGAGTCTGACCGAATTGGAAAATGGACCTACTATCGTCGAAACGAAAAAACAATACGAGAGTTTTCTGAATACGTCCAAAACGAATTATAAAATGAAAGCTAATAATCAATCAGCATACTAATTGATTATTAGCTTTCACACATTCTGCTTTTTTACAGGTATCCAATTACTTTTTTTATAAATTGCACTGCCTATAAAAGCAAGAAACATCGAAAGGAGAAATTTTTTTAACATATCATATCTAGTTATTCAGATATCTGTTATTGTATTTAGAATTACATACTCCTGATAATATTGGCATCCAATCATGCTTATAATAATGCTTCTTTGTTAATGAATTTACTTTCAAAATACTGATACGAATGGAGAGTTTAATAAATGAAAAAAGTAAATCCTTTACTTATTCTGACACTCGCAATAGGTGTGTTCGGAATTATTACTACCGAGATGGGTATTGTCGGCGTATTACCACAAATCACTGAAAAATTCGGAATTTCAACTACACAAGCTGGATTTTTAGTAAGTATATTTGCACTAGTTGTTGCTATTTCTGGTCCATTTTTAATTCTGCTCGTCTCTAGTATTAATCGCAAAATAATTTTATTAACAGCAATTTTCATATTTGTTATTTCAAATTTAATCTACGCTTATACAACGCAATTTGAAATCATGCTTATTTTTCGTATTTTACCGGCAGCGCTTCATCCACTCTTCTTTTCAATCGCTCTTGTAACAGCTGCTAAACTTGTCCCTCCAGAAAAGAGCGGTCAAGCGGTTACAAAAGTCTTCATGGGAATTACTGTTGGCTTTGCTTTAGGTGTACCACTAACCTCTTACCTTGCAGACCAATTTTCACTCGAAATGGCTTTCTTATTCGGAGCATTCGTTAACACTGTTGCATTCATTGGAATACTACTCCTACTTCCTTCTATGCCTGTTAAAGAAAAAATGTCTTTCGGCAAACAAATTCGTATACTCGGCAAACCAGGATTATGGTTAAATATTTTAACCGTCACATTCCTTTTTGCAGCCATGTTTTCCGTATACAGCTACTTCGCTGAGTACCTTGCAAAAGTAACTTCCATGAATGGATCTCTCATCAGTATCATGCTATTCATATTTGGTATAGTTATGATTTTAGGTAATCATTTATTTGGTGGTCTCCTGCAAAAAAGCATAATAAACACTGTAATATCATTCCCTATTCTATATTCTATTGTTTATATATTGGTTTATTATTTAGGTTCCTACCTTGTTCCCATGATTTTTATAGTATTCATTTGGGGAATCGTACATGCTGGTGGATTAATTGTTGGTCAAACATGGTTAATAAGTGAAGCTAAAGAAGCACCTGAATTTGGTAATAGTCTATTCGTTTCGTTCTCAAATCTCGGAATTACTTTAGGAACCACTATTGGAGGCTGGTTCATTTCAAACTTAGGCATTCACCAGCTTATTTGGAGCGGATTTATATTCACACTACTCTCATTTCTATTAATTATAATAAAACTAAAATTTTTCAATTCTAATAGCCAGGCTTCATTATCAAGCTAGTACATTGTCAGTTCCAAATTCGATAAAAAACATTATGAATTCTTCTTATACGATTTTATTAACTAAAAAGTATAATGCTCAAAGCCTTTAGCCATAATTACGACTAAAGGCTTTTTTGTATATAAAAATAATTCTAAAAGGAGCTAATTTTATGGAACATAATCAAAATGGAGTACTTGCTTTACTTGTTTTGTTTTTAGGATTAGTGTTTTTTGTTAGTGGAATGGTTTATCATTTATGGGGTTCTTTTTAATGGTATGATTGTAATCACTCATAAAGTGAAACTTTAATCAGTGGGGGTTTTCTTCATCCCCCACTGATTATCAGCCCTCACCAATCGGACTTTTATGGGCAGCCCGACCCCCCACCTAAATTCTTTGCTTTCGCTAAATTTTGAGGTGGGGGTCTTACTGCCCATTAAAGCGGGATAAAAACCCTCAAGTATATCGGCCCTTTTTTAATTTCAACGTTTAGACAGATACATAATTCCAAAACTAAAACGTGTATTGCAATTATCCATATGGAATATTTCCAAAAACAACTTAACATGGTAAAATAATATTCGGACGGGAGTCCAATATTATTAAAATTAAGATGGTTCAAGTCGGAGGAAGGCACCTTAGGGTGTCTTTTCTTTATTTCCAAAAGGACCTGCTCAATTATTGTGTAAAAAATATAAAGTAAGTTGAATCCATTAAAATACATGAGTGACCCCTTGTTTTCCCCTCTTATTAAAGGAGGAACTATTATGGGATTTGGTGGTAGTTGTAGTAGTGGTTGTGGCGGCGGCTTTGCTTTACTAGTTGTATTGTTTATTTTATTGATCATTGTTGGAGCTTCTTGCTTCTGCTAAAAAACTATCGGAAAAGACACTCTTATATGGGTGTCTTTTCTTTGTAATAAAAAGCTCTCTTTGAACTACTCACCACTTAACATCCTTACGGACTGTTTGAAGTGGGAGATTCCTAAGTACAGAAGCCTAGCGGCTTCTAATTCATTAGGCTATCCCCGTAGTTCCTACGGTTAGAAGCCTTAAAGCTTCATTTTTAAGATTGATACTTGCGTTAATATCTCTGTCGTGATGACTATTGCACTCAGGACAATCCCATTCACGAAGATTTAGATTCTTAACGTCTTTATTTTGATACCCACAACAAGAACATAATTGGCTTGAAGCAAATGTTTTGGATACCGGAATGACTTGTTTTCCATACCATTTTGCCTTGTATTCTAGCAACGTTCTAAATTGTGACCAAGATACTTCACTAATCGCTTTTGCTAACTTATGATTTTTTAACATATTCGATACTTGCAAATCTTCTATACCGATAACATCGTGGTTTTTGATGATTTCAGTTGAGATTTTGTCCAAGTAATCTTTTCTAGCATTAGCTATGTATTCATGAATTCTAGCTACCCTTACTCGTTGTTTATTCCAGCGAGAAGATCCTTTCATTCTTCTAGAAAGAACACGCTGTGCTTTTGCCAACTTCTCTTCCAATGAGCGAAAAAATTTAGGATTTTTATAGATTGTTTCATCTGACAAAATGGCGAAATCTTTTAATCCTACATCCATTCCAATATAAGAATCTGTTTTCGGAAGTTCTTGCACTTCTGTTTCAACTAACAATGACACAAAGTATCTGCCAGAAGGGTTCCGTCTAACCGTAGCATTTAAAATACGTCCCTTTACTTCACGACTTTTGGCAAATCGAACAAGACCTAGTTTCGGCAATTTCATTTTGTTTCCCACAACAGCAATGTTTTCATTTGTTTGTTTTGTGGTATAAGATTGTACGTTGTTCTTTTTAGATTTGAAACGCGGGGCACTGTTTTGTTTTTTAAAAAAGCGTGTATAAGCATCCGCAAGGTTGCGAACAGACGATTGAATAGCAATACTATCCACTTCTTTTAGCCAAACAAACTCTTTCTTCATGGCAGGAAGTTTGGCAGAGCATGTACCATATGTCAAACCTTTTCCTGTTTCTTTGTATGCATTATCCCATAGAGATAGGAAGTGATTGAATACAAAACGAGAACAACCAATCGTTTTATTGATCAGGATCGCTTGTGCTTTATTTGGATAGATACGAAATTTATACGCTTTATTGATCATCCTTCGTTTCACCTCCATTTCGATATATGTCTATTATAAACCAAACATACATTTGATTAATAGTGAAGTGATTATGACAAATTGTCCGGTAACACTTTACATATGTCGAACAATTAAGATGACTTCCTGCCATCTCTTGTTCGAAGCCAATTCATCTCCCACCTACTCGCTGGGCTACGTCCTTCACGCTCCTTGAGGAAGGAGTCTTCTTGGCTAAATTGATAAAGGAAGGTTTTTACATCCCAATTAGTTATTTACACAGCACTTTATTCCTTCGCATCCCTCATACTGTAATACCCCAAATTAATAATAACCAAGAAATACCCACCCATAATTCCCGCAGCAAATGTCCACATGTACTCACGGTGTTCAATTTCATACATAATAATCGCGCCGAGTATGGCCGCTGCAAATCGATTCATCATGCCGAGCATCGGTGCTTTTTCTTTTTTTACGATGCTATTTCCGAACTTTTCAATACGCCTTCCTAAAATCCAGGCGCAGTACATACTTACTAAAAGGCCAATGCTTATCCCTACAAACTGGGCTCGAAAAGGTGTCATCAGCCATCCCAATAACATCACGCCTAGCAAACAATATATTTGTATGTTGAATGACCTTAATGCCATACGAATCATGTTATGCTCCTTATCTTTCCTATTAATCCCATCTTTCGGACTTCAAGCTTTCCGATATATCCTTTTTAAAATGGGGGAATTTGATTTTGCTCACCATTAAATAAGCGAGTACGCATGTGCCAAATGCCACGGAAACTGGGTTATTTAGGAGGCATAAAATAAGAAGACACATTGCCGCAAATGGAATGGGCATTCCGATGAATGTTGGGAGTTTGCTTTGTTGTGTATTAAATCTAGCAAGCCGCAGCATTCCGCAAATACTATACGCGAGTGCACATATCATCCCAATAAACTGCAAATCTTTTAACGAGGCACTATATGCAAGAATAGACGGTGCCACACCGAAAGTCACTAAATCCGCAAATGAGTCTAGTTCTCCGCCCATTTCCGAAACAGAATCTAATTTCCGAGCAACCATACCATCAAACAGATCAAATACCATACCTGTAATAATGAACATAACTGCACCATACATATCGTGAACGAAAACAGCGTGAATAGCCAAAAGCCCACACACAAAATTTGCTATCGTAATCATATTTGGTATGTAACTCATAACACGCTTCTCCTCCTTTCTACTAATTGCTTCATCTTGCTTCTTACTCATTACAATCAAGATTCTTCTGTTTTTCTTCCAATATCACTTTATTTATTTTCGTTAACGTATCAGTCATTTGCTGCAAAGCTTCGATATCAATTTTCGAGAAATATTTCTCGATTAATACATCATCTAACTTCGACAATTGCTCCATATACTTACTACCGTTTGGACCGAGTGTAAGGAAATACTCCCTTTTATTATTCGGATTAACTTGCTTTGAAATCATCTGTTGCTTTTCCAATTTCGATAAAACTTGGCTCACAGCACTTTTCGTTATATTAAAAGTAGTCGCAATGTTATTTGCTGTCGTGTTTTCATTTAAATTAATATGAAATAGCATGCTCTCTTGCTGCCCAGTAAGACCGAACTCATCCTTTAAATCTTGAAATAGTAAAATGTAGAGTTCCGTATAGGCTCGATTCATTTCATTAATTACTTCTTTATATGATCTAGTCATAGCGTTCTTCCTCCAATTATGCTGCTCTTTCATCTTATCCAATAGTTTAGTTCACTTAACTAAACTATATTACACCTTTATGTTTGTGTAAAGGGAAATGTCGCTTTATCATTCACAATGAAAAAAAGAAGACATCAATTAAGATGCCTCCTTTTCATACTTAAGACTCCAAACTCTCACCATTCGTCTTAATTACTTCCTTATACCAATCGAAGCTTTTCTTCTTCGATCTTTTTAATGAACCTTTTCCTTCATTATCTTTATCAACGTATATATATCCGTAACGTTTTTTCATTTCTCCAGTAGAAGCACTTACAAGGTCAATTGGGCCCCAGCTTGTATATCCGATAATATCTACTCCATCTTGGATCGCTTCGGACATTTCAATCATATGCTTCTCTAGGTAATCAATACGGTACTCATCATTCACTTCGTCTTCACCATTTAATTGATCGATTGCACCGAGACCGTTTTCAACGACAAATAACGGTTTTTGGTAACGATCGTACAGTTGGTTCGCTGTAATACGGAAGCCTTTCGGATCAATCGTCCATCCCCACTCTGATTTTTCAAGGTATGGATTTTCAACAGAACCGAATACATTCCCGCTCGTTATGCTTTTTAACACTTCTGGATCTGTACTTGTTGCTCGGCTTGCATAGTAGCTAAAGCCAATATAATCAACTGTATGCTCTTTTAAAATTTCCTCGTCTTCTTTTTTCATTTCAATTGTTACATTATTATCTTTAAAGAAGCGTTTTGCGTATCCCGGATATGCGCCTCTTGCTTGTACATCAATAAAGAAAAATGATTCACGGTCTTGTTCCATTGCACGAAGTACATCATCTGGATTACATGTGTACGGATACGTCGCACCCGCAGCAAGCATACAACCGATTTTTGCATCTGGAATGATTTCATGACACGCTTTTACAGCTAACGCACTTGCAACAAGTTGGTGATGCGCCGCTTGATATTGAATTTGTTTTTTATTATCACCTTCTTTAAATGCTAGACCTGCTCCCATGAAAGGTAAATGTAAAAGCATATTAATTTCATTAAACGTCATCCAATATTTCACTTTATCTTTATATCTACTAAAAATCGTTTTTGCGTACGTCTCGAAGAAGTTTACAAGCTTTCTACTTCTCCAGCTTCCATACTTTTCTACTAAATGAACAGGTACATCGAAGTGAGCCATCGTAACAACTGGTTCAATACCGTGCTTTAACAGTTCATCAAACAAATTATCATAAAACTGTAATCCTGCTTCATTTGGCTTTTCATCTTCACCACTTGGGAAAATACGCGTCCACGCAATCGATACACGTAACGCTTTAAATCCCATTTCTGCAAACAACGCAATATCTTCTTTATAACGATGGTAAAAATCAATCGCTTCATGTGACGGGTAAAACTCTCCTTCTACTGGTGTAAAGGAATGAATATTTCCTTTCATAATATCCCAACGATTTTCACCAGTTGGTAATAGATCAACCGTCGTTAATCCTTTTCCGTCTTCTACATATGCGCCTTCAACTTGATTGGCTGCAGTTGCTCCACCCCATAAAAATCCTTTTGGAAAATTAACTTTAGACATATAGAAAAACTCCTTTATATAAGAATGAACGATGAAAGCTATTGTAAGTTTTAAAGAATACCTTTCTTCGTTTGAACCTGTATGAAATGTAACTACTATTTAACTCCTAACTTTAGTAAGGAATCTCCTGCTTGAATCTTTTCTATTTCCGTTTTTTTGATGCTATATTTATCATAATTTGTAACAACAACTGGTGTTGTCACAATGTAACCCGCCTTTTGAATTTCAGCTATATTAAACTCAATAAGTAATTGCCCTTTTTCTACTCTCACTCCTTGTTCAATACGAGAAGAGAAAAATTCGCCATTTAATTTCACAGTATCCATCCCAATATGGATTAAAATTTCAGCACCTGAATCCGCCGTAATTCCTACCGCATGATTCGTCGGGAACAGCGCAGAAATCGTACCTGAAACTGGTGAAAACAACTTTCCTTCTGAAGGCTCAATCGCAACTCCTTCACCTAACGCTCCTGATGCAAATGCAGCATCGTCAATGTTTTGAAGCGGCATAACGGCGCCATGGAAAGGACTAAAGATTATTTCATCATCGTTTGATGCAGCAATTTTATCAATTGTTTCAGCTGTTTCTGTAGATGTTTGCTTTTTCGTAAAACCAAATAAGTAAGTCAAAATAAAACCTACTATTAAAGAAACAACCATTGAAACAATTGCTCCCCAAAATCCAGCTGTAATCCCATCTTTCGGACTAATAAATGTAGGAAGCGTAAATATACCAAGTCCGCCTGTCATATAACTTTGTGTACCAAATACGCCAAGTATTGCGCCGCCAATTCCTCCAGCAATACAGCTCATAATAAACGGCTTTTTAAGAGGAAGTGTAATACCATAAATCGCTGGTTCTGTAACGCCGAAAATACCTGAAATAAAAGCTGGAATGCTAAGTGTTTTTAATTTCTTATCTTTCGTTTTCATCCAAACGCCAAGCACAGCACCAATTTGAGCAAATGAAGCAGCAAATATAAGTGCTAATATCGGATCAACACCGTTTACTGCTAAATTGTTATAGCCAATCGGAACAACGCCCCAATGAAGGCCAAATATGACAAGTACTTGCCAGAAAGCACCGAGTAAAGCACCCGCTACTAATGGGCTTGCATGATAAACCCAAAGCGTCGTCTGTCCTAAAAACTGCCCTGCCCACGTCGCAATTGGACCAATAACGAGAAATGTAACTGGTACAACGATTAATAATGTGAAGAATGGTAATAAAAATGTTTTCACAACATCTGGAATAACTTTCTTTAAAGAATGTTCTACTTTCGCTCCAAAATAAGCAGCGAGAATAATTGGAATAACAGATGATGCATAGTTCATTAAAATAACTGGTATCCCTAAAAACGTAATATGAATTGGTGATTCAAACATCGTTCCTGCAAATAGCGTATATAATGGCTCACTTGCTTTTAAACCGGATAAAGCCGGATAGACTAACGCTCCCCCAATTGCCATACCGATGAATGGTGATCCCCCGAATTTCTTACTTGCTGTATATCCTAAAAAGATCGGGAAGAAATAAAATAACGAATCGCCAACTGCATTTAATATTTGATACGTTCCTGACTGTATACTTAACCAGCCTAACGCTACAAATAATGCATTAAATCCTTTAATCATCCCTGTTGCAGCTAACACCCCTAAAACAGGAGTGAAAATGCTAGAAAGAATATCTATAAGACTACTCTTTTTCTTCTCACTCGTAGTTTCTTCCTCAGCTTCTTGAAACCCTCCAGCAGCAATAACCGCTTTGTATACGTCAGATACATGGTTACCAATTACAACTTGATATTGCCCGCCGCTTTTCATAACAGTCACAACATCTTCCATACTTTTCAGTACTTCTGTATTTGCTTTCCCCTCATCTTTTAACTGAAATCGTAAGCGAGTTATACAATGTACAACGCTATGTATATTTTCTCTCCCGCCAACATTCTTCAGTATGTCTTTTGCTAATTTTTCATACTTCATAGTAACTTTCCCTCCCTACAATCATCCCATTTATTATTTTTATAAAAGAAAAAACCTAAACTAACCATAACGGCGCGATACATACGAATCACTCCATTACAAGTCAATTTAGGTTTTGCCTGCCATACAGTAACAATCCCGTTTATTCAATTACATAATTCATTACGTTTCGTTACACGATGAATGTGCAACGTTACATACACTTTTTCATCTTTTGAAAGATGACTATTATGTACTTTTCGTAAGTATGCTTCAATTTTTTCTGTACAACAATATGCCTCTTCATACTTACTTTTCACTTGCTCGTATAAAAAATCATCATCGGCCGAGTTCAATTCCTTCTGCATTAAACGCTGCGCAAAATACCGTAAATGCGTTACAAAACGACTATAATTAAATGAATTCTCATCTAAGTTCATCTTATAGTGGTACTTTACAACATTTAAAATATCTTGGACGATTTTCGTCATCGCTACCGTTTGTTGCATCGCCAGCTCTCCTTGCTGCGCATTAACGAAATGTAGTGCAATTGACCCTGCTTCATCTTCAGAAAGTCTAAACCCAGTCTCTTCTTCAATTATGTTCAAAGCTTGTAGACCAATTTCAAACTCTTTCTGATAAAACCTCTTAATCTCCCAAAGCAAAGTATTTTTGAGATCCATTCCTTCTTTATGCCGAGTTAAGGCGAAACTTAAGTGATCCGTTAATGTAAGATAAATATAATCACTTAAAGTCCCCGGCAAAACTGTCTTAGCAAACTGAATAATTCTCTCGGTAATCTCTAAATTTTCTACAGGAATTTCAGTTAGCAACCTAGCAAGTTTCTCTGATAATTCTTTTGTTTCTAGCACAAAGGTCTTTTCTATCTTAGATTCATCAATCATATCGCCTATTTTTTTCTGAAATCCCAAACCTCTGCCCATCAGTACAACTTCTGTCTCAGTATCCTTCATCGTACAAACAACATTGTTATTTAAGATTTTATGGATTCTCATATTGTTCCGCCTTCTTCTTCTTAAAGTCACAAAAGGTAATAAAAAAACCTAAACTGATTCCAAAAGCCACACTACACCCGTAGCCTCTAGATCAATTTAGGTTTTGCCTGCCGAACAGTAACAATCCTTTTACTTATTAACTTACCTTTATTATACACAAAGAGTAAGCGGTTGCAATGATAAATTATTGAATATTTTTTTACAAAGAAAAACACTATCCGTTAATCAGCTATTGCTTACATTCATTACAAGACTAGTTATATACATCATTATATTTTACAATTACCGTAGATAACTTACATATTTCACCATGTTTATCATCCTGAATAATCAAACATAATCATTAATAAAATTCCATATAGACCCAGTAATGGTTAAAATGTTATAATGAAACTACCCTACATAGTTACTCATATTCAAACTGAGGAACTAGCGTCTTATTAAGCAATGCGCATAACTCAAATAAAAAAGACACTTTACAGTGTCTTTTTTATTTTTTTTCATAAGAATTATCTCTTTTATAAACAAAATCTACTCAACAACAAAGGAGAATATCGAATGGAGAATACTGTATCGAGAGAACTACGTAACATACGTATATGCCTTATCATCTTGATCATTGTCATTGCGTTTTGGGATCGTGAGAAAACTGTGGAAATCACTGACCACGGTAGCGACCCTATCGTAAACACCAGCAATATGACCCCAGTTGGCGATAATACATTTGCCTATAAAGACGAATCTAATCAAATTAAAATATTTAAATTTAACCCAGATACAAATGAAATAAAACTAATAAAAGAATTTTATGCTAACGAATATTAATTACATAAAGGCATCTTAAGGTGTCTTTTTTTATTTTCAAAAGGACCTGCTCACGTTTATGCGTCAAAACATAAAGTAAATAGAATCCGTTAAAAAACACGAGTGACCCTTTGTTTTCCCCTCTTATTAAAGGAGGAACTATTATGGGATTTGGTGGTAGTTGCGGCGGAAGCTGCGGTTTTTCTGGAGGATTTGCTTTACTAGTTGTATTATTTATTTTATTGATCATTGTTGGAGCTTCTTGCTTCTGCTAAAAAACTATTGGAAAAGACACTCTTATACGGGTGTCTTTTCTTTGTAAACTAAAATGTATGTGAAATGAAAACATAGTAAAAACGGGATACTTACTCAAATTGTTTTTCACCTTATAAATTATATCCAAAAAGTTGGATAGCTCCTTTTACTACTCATATTATTAATAAATAAAGCAATAACTACAATAACAAGGGAACCAACTAAAACCGGTGTTACTAAATAACTCCAACTGTATGCTCCTAAAATAACGACAATGGGATCAGCCCCTGCCGGAGGATGCGTTGTTCTTGTTAACATCATAACAGCAATCGACATACCAACTGCTAAAGCAATTGTCCAATATTCATTCCCAAACAAATAATATATTGATAGACCAATGAAAGTTGAAATCAAATGTCCTCCAATAATATTACGCGGCTGAGATAGCGGTGCATTCCAAACTCCAAACGCTAATACACAACTCGCTCCAAATGGAGCCATTAGTAATTCTGTAGAAGTTATACTCGTTAAATATGTTAAGGTGAGAATCGTTAAAAATCCCCCCAATAATCCCGTTAAAGAGTCCTTTATATTTACTTGTAATGGACTTCTTCCTTTCCCTTTCATTTTTGCAAAATATCGTACACTTATTGGTTGATCCTCTTTCTGCTTAGCTGCTGTTATATTACTCATCATTCTCCTCCTTTATTTACCAATAATTATATTCCGAACAAACTAACCAGTCAATATTAATTTTAGAGGTTAGTTTAAAAATACAGAAAAAAAGAATCAACTGTTATAAGTTGATTCCCTAAACTTCTTCAGACTTTCGAACCTGAAATTTTGCTACCTTTTTTCGGTTCCCACATATTTTCATAGAACACCATTTTCGCTTTCCACTTTTATCTATAAATAATAAAACACAGTCAGGGTTTGAACACCTTTTAAGAGAAATAAGCTCATTTGATGCTATTAACGTTAAAGCATCAAATGCAATTAACGATACAAGTACATCCTCAATTTTTCCAACTGGAATAGGTACTAAACTCTGTTCAATAACTTTATATGTAAATGGTGCCTTCTCAATTTGTTTTTCTAAATACGTAATAAAATCATCAGAAATTTCGTGCTGATCGGCAATTGCCTCAAACTGTTTTCTCAGTAATTCTCTTAGCTCTAGTATGCTAGATGTAACTTGATTCATTCGCTCTTGAATTCCTATAAGTGGTTTTTCGTCCCAAAAAGGAAGATTAACCTTTATTACATGTAGCCATTCTAATACATCTTCATCTGTTATTAATAAATCATAACGTTGTCCACGCCTAACTAACTCTGTATTCACTAAATCTAATGAGAGATTTCCAGATATAAGCGGGAATTGTTTTCTTTCCTGCATGTACTCATCACCTACTCTTTAAACAATCATATTCCAAATTAATACAGAAGTGCAACTTTTTTATAAACTACAAAGTATGAAGACCAAAGCCTTTAGCCATAATTATGACTAAAGGCTTTTTGTATATAACTTAAAAAGGAGCTGACTGTATGGAACATAATAAAAACGGGATGCTTGCTTTAATCGTTCTGTTTGTAGGACTAGCTTTTTTTGTTTTCGGTATGGTTTATCATTTATGGGGCTCCGTTTAAAACAAAAATGAATCGCATCGTTAGAAACGTTCTCAAACACCTCTATCCCCACCTACAATTTATGAATAGTCCTTGAGATAATCTCCTTACATACTACATGTTGTAAAATGATAATAAAGTTATTAAATTTTAAAGGCTCAAACAAGCATAACCCCGTTCTAAATTTAGGACGAGGTTATGCTTGTTTAATTTTTAAAGTAAAATATTTACTACACTAAAAAATATAATAATAAAGCCATTTAAAAATCTAAGTTTTATCCAACAATAGCTGCCGTTTGTTGAAAAGAAAAAATATTGCTTTTTGAAAAAATTTATAACATATATTTCTTTCTCTTTGTTCGATTTAACCTTATTTTTCTAACAATAAGGCTATAGTTTGACTTCCTCCGTTGCCAGTTTCACCAGAAACATCATCGTAAATTTCTTTTACAGTAAACCCTACAGCAGTTACCTCTTTGATGAATAATTCTTTTGTGAAGAATTGATACCAAATGTTGTAAGTTTCTATTTTATCATCGGTTACCACTGTTGTTTGTTCTAATGTTACTCTATCAGGATATTTGAGATTTCTACCGAAAGCTAAATAGCAATCCTTTGACCAGAAACCACCATTTTCATTCATACTCCAATATTGTTCTTCCTTGAACTGATCAAATTTATTTTGAGAGAAAACATCCAATAACAACTTTCCACCATCCTTCAGACTGTTCCAAATGTTGAAAAGTAATTTACTACGATTTTCAGGCGCAAGAGCACCATAATCACAATATATCAATAGGGCCAAGTCATACATATTTGAATCATTTAATTCCAAATAATTTTCATAACGATATTCAATATCATAATCTAACTTTTTTGCTTGTTCTTTAGCATAACGAATTGAGTTTTCAGAGAAGTCTATCCCTGTTACTGTATAACCTTTTCTAGCTAATCGCTCACTATACAGACCTGGGCCACAACCTAAGTCTAGTACTTTTTGACAATATTTTTTGGGAGCTATTTGTTGGATAAATTCAATAGATTTATCAATAAACTGAAAACTCCTACTAGCTCCTTCAGTATCAGAGCTTAAATGAACCTCTAATAATTTTTTAGCAATATAAGGATCTTGCCAAAAAACATTATCAGTTTGTTCAAATCGTGAAGGTACCTGCAATTGATTTAATAAATTATTCATAAAAACTTCCTCCTAAAAATTTTTAAACACAAAAAAAACCGCAGAGCTTTACTCTGCGGTTAAAAAAGAGAACAAGTCCGTAGAGTAAAAAAATCAAATGGGCATACCGAATAAACACATAAAAATGCGTATTTCAGTTTGCTTCAAATTGATTTATTTACTCTTTTCCAGTCATAACAAAGTTCACGAAAATCAAACTTCTGCTATGCCGAACTTCTTCACCTATCCTTTTAGTATTTGTATAAATATAACAGACCATAAACTACGAGGTCAACTGCTAGTTTAACCCATTATTCAAGGATATGGCCCGATTGTTGAGTAGAATGAATTGCATTTTCAAACAACTTTTTTCACTTTTTACATGTAGAGTTTTTTATGAATAGACATCTATTAAAAATAAACGAGAAATAACAGACAACTAAAATATATAAGATTAACATCCTATAATCTATATATATATGCAATATTACATAAAAATATTTACTATTACATGCTATACTAAAACAGGAGTCGACAATCGTTATTTTCTTCTTATTTTTAAAGCAATATGGATATACCTTCTTAAATCATTTGGATTGTACAAGTAAAAGAAGACATCTTACTAGATGTCTTCTTTTCTTATATTTTTATGAATTCCTTTGAGCAGCTGCTCTCCAAGCACGAAAAGATGTTGGGTGTCCAGAATGAGCTCTTTGCTTTGCAGCAGCAACAGCTGGTTTTTCTTCAATAGTCGTTGGTTTCTCTTCCACAATCGCTGATTTTTCTTCAAGAGTAGTCACAGCAGTTTGTATTTTTTCCAACTGCTCTTTTAAAGCTTGCTGTTCAATCTTTAAATCCGTAAGTAATCGTAAAATCATTTCAGAATTGGCCATAAAGATCCTCCTTCCCCCAATACACAGAATAAAATAGAATATGTCATCAGCATAATACCCGTGACAAAAATAAGGTCGTCAACTCTTTTAAAATCTAAGCTCCTTTTATTTTTCAAAAGGACCTGCTCAAGTTTATCCGTAAAAACATAAAGTAAATTAAATCCATTAATTAATGGTCTTTATGGAAGGAGGAGTTAATATGGGCTATGGAGGTAGTTGTGGTGGAGGCTGCGGTTTCGGCGGCGGATTCGCTTTACTAGTTGTACTCTTTATTTTATTAATCATCGTTGGAGCTAGCTGTTGGGGCGGCGGATTCGGCTGCTAAAGGAAGGCACTCTTGAGAGTGTCTTTTTTTTATGTTTTTAGATGTACAGCCCCTTCGTATTCGCACATTTTAAAATTGACATAGTACTTCATGCACCATATACTGTTAACAACAGTATACTGTCATTAACAGTATAAATCCTAATTCATTCTAGGAGGTATATCCATGAAACATACAGGAAGACATACAGGTGCATTTCTTTTGTTATTTCTAGCTGAAGGAGATAACTATGGCGGGCAATTACTACAAAAGTGCGAAGAAGAACTTCCCGTCAATCCAATCGATAGCGCCATTTTATATCGCACGCTAAAAAAGTTAGAAAACGAAGGTGCAATCGAATCTTACGTAAGTACAGATCATCAAGACAAACCGAGAAAGATGTACAAAATTACGCCTGCTGGAAAGGAACAATTGGCAGACTTTCAAATGGACATTGAAGAAAAAATGAAGAACTTATCCTTTTTCATAGACAAATATAAGGACTTAAAGGATTCCGACCATGATTAACGGCGTGATTCTTTACACTTTAGCCATTATTCTTACGTGGATTTCTTTTATGAAGGACCGCACGAAGACGAAAAAAGCTCTAATGAAGTCGTGGAAAATGTTTCGCAATCTTCTACCTGCGATGCTCTCCATCATGCTTTTCGTTGGCTTATCGCTTTCTATATTAACACCGTCTTTCATCTCTTCTATTATTGGGGAGCAATCTGGATTGTTAGGTATTATTTATTCAGCAATACTCGGATCCGTTGCACTTATTCCAAGCTTCGTCGTATTCCCACTTGGTAATACGTTAGTACAACACGGTGCAGGCCTTCCTCAAGTTGCGGCACTTATGTCTACACTCATGTCAGTAGGAATTACAACATTACCGATGGAACAAAAAATATTCGGACGAAGCTTTGCTTACGCACGTAATGCATCTGCATTACTCATGTCTCTGCTATTCTCCTATATCATTTGGGTGGTGATGGTATGAAGGAATTAAAAAGATATCGCTTCTTTTTCATTTTATTACTGGGGCTCTTTGTCTTAACCTTTATAAATCATTCTTTAGGATGGAGCGCATTACAATTAACAGGGAATAGCATTTTAGATATGTTGTTTCTCCTTCCTCCTGTCCTACTATTTGTAGGATTGCTTGATCAATGGGTGAAGAAAGAAACGCTCATGAAATATATGGGCGAAAATTCTGGCGTATACGGAATCTTATTCTCTCTCTTATTAGGCGGCATTGCGGCTGGTCCGCTCTACGTTGCCTTCCCAATTGCAGCACTACTCTTACAAAAAGGCGCAAGTATTCGGTACATCGTCTTTTTCTTAGGCGTTTGGACAACTGCGAAATTGCCAATTCTCGTGTATGAATTCTCTTCATTTGGAGCTACTTTTACACTCATTCATATTTGCTTTGGGCTAGTATTCTTCTATATTATGGGGCTTATTTTTGAGAGGTTTTATGATCAGGGGCAGTTGCTTCGGTATGATGTTACAGAGGAAATGTAGGAGTAACAAACATTGGATAACAGACGCTGAAAATCGAACTGTCATTGAAGTATCTTTAATTTCAACTACTTTAAAGGAGATGTCCCAAGAGTCATTTTTTGACTATGTGACATCTCCTTTTTATTTTAGAAACATTACCATAACCTTAATTCGATACAGTATAATAAATATATAATACAGAAATTTCCATGTTCTTGTTTTGTAATATTTTTGGGAGGTGATTATCTTGAGTAAAAACGTGAATTTACTTCTTCAAATAGGAATTGGAATTATCATTATGATCGCACCTATTATCATCATAGGATTAATGTATGATGGATCGACAGCTATGGGCAATTTATTAGTTGCCGAATTTATAATGAGAATACTTTCCCTTATTATCGGCCTTTTAGTCATTAGCAAAGCTTTACATCGTTATTCCCAATAGTTATTCATCCTCAAAAAGGATAGCCATTGAACATACAACATTTATACAAATAAACTAACGATTATATTGTGTCCTCCATTGAGATTACACCGACCACTCTTCTGTATTAGAATATCCAAGACAAATGTTACGAAAGAAATGTAAAAAGACACCTTTCCTAGAAAAGATGTCTTTTTTATTTGAACCTTAATTCTCGTTCTGTAAAACCCTCGCTGCCTTGACTCCCTTTTTCTCTTCTCTTAAAAACAGCGATACGATACATGCAACAATGATAAAGACTAACCCTAGTGCAAATGCACCTTGGAATCCAGATGTTAAACCATTTAACTTCTCTACTGGGTCCATTGGATTTGCGGAGCTTTCCATATAGTTAGCTGTTCCTGAAGACATTTTCGAAATAAAGATAGCCGTACCAATTGCGCCAGCTACTTGTTGCAACGTATTAAACAGTGCTGTTCCGTGCGGATATAAATCTGGGGTTAATTGATTTAAACCGTATGTTTGTGCTGTCATAACAAACATGAGTCCAACCATTAATACGCTATGCATGACAATAATTTGTACCATTGATGTATCAGGCGTAATGCCTTTAAATAAGAACATCGCAATCCCTACTAACACAATGCCGGGAACGATAACAACTTTCGGGCTAAATTTATCAAATAGTTTACCTGCGATTGGTCCCATTATGGCGCTAATAATACTTCCCGGAAGCATGATGATTCCTGATTTAAAAGCTGTAACGAGTAAAACTGTTTGCAGGAACATCGGTAATAAAGTCATCGTTGAAAATAGCGACATCATCACAATGACGATTAATCCAACTGATATTGTAAACATCGGAACTTTAAATGCTCGTAATTCTAAAATTGGATTCTCAAGTTTCAATTGTCGAACGACAAAAATACATAATGAGATAAGCCCAACAATTAAAGTGCCATACACTGTCGCATCAGACCATCCTAAATCACCTGATGCACTAAAGCTATACACAAACCCGCCAAATCCTAATGTTGATAAAAGGATAGATGGATAATCTACTTTTGGCCTTGTTAACTCTGAAACATTTTGAATGTACTTCATTCCAATCATAATGGAAATGATCACGATCGGAATAACAATATAGAATAACCAGCGCCAATTGAGTGAGTCTACGATTACTCCAGATAATGTAGGCCCAATTGCTGGAGCTGCCATCATCACAAGTGCGATTAATCCCATTGTGGCACCACGTTTTTCAGGTGGACAAATGATTAAAATCGTATTCATTAATAACGGTGTAATTAATCCCGTCGCTACAGCTTGGACGATACGGCCGACTAATAAAATGGAAAATGTCGGTGCGAATCCCGCAATTAATGTACCGACTAAAAACGTTACCATAGCGATCAAAAACATTTGTCTCGTTGTGAGCCATTGCTGAAGTAACGCTGTAATTGGGACTAAAACCCCAACCACTAACATGTAAGCTGTAGAAAGCCATTGAATCGTTGAAGCTGTTACGCCAAATTCTTTCATTAATACAGTTAACGCATTACCAAGTAACGTTTCGTTTAATAATGCAACCATTGCCCCTAAAAGTAATGCAATTAAAATCGGGGTATGTTTCATATTAGAAGTATCAACTTTGCCACTTGTAGGGCTCTTAGTTGTCATATTCATTTACAAATTCTCCTCCTATTTCTTACTTAAAAAACTTTAAATACACCAGAACACATGTAATATAATATACATATGTAGATTAAAAAGGGAGAATCAATTTTCATCCACTGTATATTTAATCTACAAAAAAGGAGAAGTGTAGATGAACGATAATGAAAAACAACTTGATTTACGTATTAGACGTACACATAAATTACTATGGGATTCCTTATTTGAATTAATGACGCAGACGCAACCAAAACAAAAATATAGTGCCATCACCATTAACCAAATATGCGATCGTGCGATGGTACACCGAACAACCTTTTATAAACATTTTGAAGATAAAGATGCTTTATTAGCATTTGGATTTAAACGATACAGCAAGATAATTGCTGAAATACCGGTTTCAGATCGATTAAGCAAACCATTTCAAGTAATGGAACAATTTCTACATCATGAAGAAATCGGTAAAATATTAGAGACGCAGATGTCTGATGAACAATTTATTAGCCGTACACAGTATTTAAGTCACGAAACGAGAAAACAAGAAATAGAAGCGTTAAATCAACTTTGCAAAAACCATACGATGCCAAATGATTTAATCATTGAATTTTATTCTGGGGCAATCACCTCATTAAGCACATGGTGGTTTAAAAATGAAAGAAGCGTTTCTGCTGCTGAAATGGATAAGTATCTCCACCAACTTATTAACCGGGATATTTTTCAGTTTGAAGAGGAATAACTTCACCATCAAAAAAGGCTGTTTTATAAACAGCCTTTTTTGATGGAATAAAACGTCGATAAATTTAAGTTACAAATATTCAGAATTAATATTAAAATAAAAAAATGGGGATAGGGGTATGGGATTATAAATTTTATACATAACGAGGGAATAGAAATGAGACCTCAATTAAAAGCGGATTTAATGCTACTACTAGTTACATTCTTTTGGGGGGCATCCATCTTACTTACAAAGGTTGGACTAGAAGGCATAGAAGAATACAATTTAATCGCATTACGATTTATTATCGCCTTTCTTTTATCAGGTTTAATATTTTACAAACATTTATTCAAAATTGATTTTAAAACTGTAAAATATGCATTTATACTCGCTTCTGTCTTATTTATCGTTTACATTTTTGCGACTTTCGGCACAAAGTATACGAGTGTTTCTAATGCAGGTTTCTTACTATGTCTCACAGTCATTTTCATTCCGATATTATCGGCAATATTTTTAAAACACATTCCGGAAAAGAAAGTTATAGTAGGAATCATTTTAACGATAATAGGAATCGGCTTATTAACATTAACTAACGAATTCAAGATCGGTAACGGTGACATATTTTGCATACTGTCAGCCTTATTTTATGCCATTCACGTCATCATTACTGGAAGCGTAACGAAACATGTGAACTCCATTGCACTTGGGGTTATACAACTCGGTTTCGTCGGCCTATTTAGTCTTATTTTTTCATTCATTATCGAAACACCAAAGTTGCCTAGCACAACCAACTCATGGCTAATTATCTTAGCCTTAAGCATATTTTGCACCGCAGTCGCATTCATCGTGCAAGTTATCGCCCAGCAATACACGACGCCTACACATACCGGACTTATCTTCTCATTAGAACCTGTCTTTTCCGCAGGCTTTGCCTTCGTTTTCACAGGTGAAACACTTACTGGGAAAGGATACTTAGGCGCGACACTTATATTAGTAAGTGTGTTGATTGCTGAGGTGGATTTTAAGGGGGTGTTGCGGCCTAATTATAAGAAAAATATGGAATAGTTATTTCGCTAAAGTACATAAACATACCCCGAAAATATTCGTTTGTATTATTTTCACCCTCTTACCTTAATTTTTTTAGATGCTATCTTCGAATAAGATAGCATCTAAAAAATGTTACAAGGAATTATTATATTTATGTAGCCTGCATAGTTAACCTTTTCTACATTACTTACTGCACATAGTCATACAGATTTTTCGCTAACAATAAACAAGTTACTGTAATGAAAAGAGCACGAACATACCCACTTCCTTTTTTTATAGCAAATTGGGAACCAACAATCCCTCCAGCAATTTGAGCAATCCCCATTATAAAACCATACGCATAGTTTACTTGCCCTACATACATAAACATCAACAATGCCCCAACATTACTTCCTAAATTAAGAAGCTTCGCATTACCTGCTGCTTTTAAAAAATCATACCCGATAAATAAAAGAGAAAACATTAAAAACGAACCTGTTCCAGGGCCTAGAAATCCATCATAAAAACCAATAGTAAAAACAAAAAAAGTAAAAATAATGACGTGTTGACCAGACAATTTCTTATGGGTGGAAATACTACCCCAATCCTTTTTGAATATCGTATAAATAGCAACCGCACCAAGCATAATCAGCATCAATGGCTTCAGTACTTCTGGGTTCATTAAATGAACGGTCCATGCCCCTATTACGGAACCTATGAAAGTGAGTGGAAATAACTTAAACGCCGATTTCAAATCAAGATTACCAGAACGATAAAACACAATATTACTAGTTGCACTCCCCATTGTTGATGCTAATTTATTCGTGGCTACTGCACTTGCTGGATTCAGCCCTGTAAATAATAAAGCGGGTAAAGCAATCAGCCCACCACCACCTACAACTGAATCAATAAATGCAGCCACAAATCCAAAAACAATCAAAATAATTAATATAGATGGGTCTAAATACAAATCCATACTAGTAGCCTCCCCTTTAGTCACTATTGTAATAGTAACTATCAATTTGCTAAATGTAAAGAGTTATTGTAACGTTGAAATATAAAGTGAAACTTTAATCAGTGGGGGGTTTTGTTCATCCCCCACTGATTATCAGCCCTCACCAATCGGGCTTTTACGGGCAGCCCGACCCCCACCTAACTTCTTTGCTTCCGCTGAATTTTGAGGTGGGGTCTTACTGCCCGGCAAATAGCGGGATAAAAGCAAACATCGGAGGACGAAAAAGTGGACTACATAGTACAACAGCTTAAAAAAATTGGTTTTAATGAATATGAAGCTAAATCTTATGTATCTCTTGTGAAACAGGGGCCTGCTACAGCCTACCAAGTAAGTAAGGATTCAAGTGTCCCAAGAGCGCGAATTTATGAGATTTTGGGTAACCTTGTAGAAAAAGGAATTGTCATGAAGGAAGAAATAAATGACACCACTCGCTATTCACCTCTACCTGTTGAAATCTTTTTACAGAAAGCTCAATCAGAATGGCAGTCTACTTATGAAGGAATCAGTGATTCATTAAAAAAACTCGAAACTTCTGAGGAAAAAACGGATAATCGAGTGATTACTTTAAAAGACAACAAAACAATCATTAGCTATTGTCAGGCATTAATAAAAAAAGCAGAACAACGTATTGTCATTTCAATGTGGGATGAGATGTATGAAGCGTTAAAAGAGGAACTATCTGCGGTAGCTGATACAGTTTCAGTACAAGGTATTACCTTACATGTTGAAAATCCAATTAAAAATCTAGAAGCTCATCGTATCACACCTTATACAGAAACCCTCTCTACAGAACATTGGTTTATTTTATCGATAGATTCTAAAGAGATGATTTATGGACCATCAATTGAAGAGCGTAATGTTGCTTTTTATACAGATGATCCGGTTCATATATACCTATTAGAGGATTATGTATGGCATGATGTTTTAGTGAACCGACTTGTCCGACGTAGCCAAGATGATTTGCAGCAATGGATTACTGCAGAGAGAAGATCTTTCTTTATGGGAAAATAAGAAACATATTCAAAGAATCAAAAATAAAGCATAAGTTAATGAAATGTAACACTTATGCTTTATTTTATTTGCAAAGTCATACTCAAGTCTTTCAACTATTTCCCCTCCACAAACCGCCCAAACTCCTTCAAAAATCTCAACTTAAAACTCCCCACAGGCCCATTCCGGTGCTTCGCCACATGAATCTCTGTCATCTCTTTCTGCACCGCTTCCTTATCATAATAATCCTCTCGATACATAAGCATAATGACATCCGCATCTTGCTCAATTTGTCCTGTCTCTCTTAAATCAGATAAAAGAGGTCGCTTATCTTGACGTGCTTCTACCGAACGAGACAATTGTGACAATGCTACTACACAAACATTTAACTCACGTGCTAATACTTTAAGCTTACGCGAAATTTCACTAATCTCCTGAAATCGATTACCCTTATGCTTTGAATCGCCCATAATAAGCTGCAAGTAATCTACAATAATTAAAATCTTTTTATCACCGTGCTTCCTCTTTAACTTACGAGTTTGCATCCAAATATCTTGCACCGTAACGCCTGCATTGTCGTAAATCTCAAATGGCAGTTCACCAATCTCTGCAAACGCCTTACTTACCTTTTCCCAATCTTCCATCGCAAAACGGTGCTTCGGATTTTTCAGTCTGCCTCCTGACACTTCCCCTACGCAAGACGCCATCCTTTTTAACAATTGCTTGCTACTCATCTCTAACGAAAACAATCCAACCGTCGCTCCAGACTTCGCCGCATGCAGTCCAACATTTAGCGCAAACGCAGTTTTCCCCATAGAAGGACGCGCGCCAAGAACGACAAAATCACCTTCCTGCAATCCGCACGTCATTTTATTTAGCGATGTATAACCAGTCTCAATACCCGTAATCTCTTTTACATCTTGATGCAGCTCTTCATACAAATCAACTAGCGCATCCTTCAAATCAAACTCACATACACAGTCCTTTTCCTCTAACTCACAAAGTGCCGTAATCGTCTCACCAATAATTTTTTCATTCTTCTCCGCAATAAGGCGCTCTCCCATCTTGTGCCCGAGAACACCTGCCTGATACATTTTCCAGGCACCTCGAACAAGCCCCTCATAATAAGAGAAATTGGCAGTTGTAGGTACACCATCCATTAATCCTATAAAATACTCCATTCCCCCGATCCCCTCTAAAAACTTCGGATCTACCCTAGAAATGAACGTCACAAGATCAATCGGTTGCCCCTCTTCTTCCATTTTTCGCATTAACTGAAATATAGACTTGTGCACTGACAGAGAAAAATACCGCTCCGTCAAACGGCACTCCTTAATAAGCTCTCCATCAAGTAATAGAGAACCTAACACCGTCTTTTCCGCCTCCACATTTTGAATACTCATGGACGCCACCCGCGCTCCGCTAAAAAGCGCTGCAACTCTTCCTCAGACGGCGCACTCTTCTCCCACTCCTCACACCTCGCCAAAAACTCCTCCGTCTCCCCCGTACTAACAGACGACTCCTTCTTCCGAAACTGAGTCGTATCCGCCTCAACCTCAGACACTTTCGTAAATCCTTTCCCGTGCCACCCTCTCAAAATCCCCTTCACATAAGCAATCGTCCGCTTATTATTCTCAAACGCAATTTGAAGAGCCTTCAGCACAAGCTCCTCTGACAAATCTTCCATCCACGCACTCAGTTCCTCCACAGTATGCGGAGACAAGCTACCAAAATGTTGCTCATAAAAAGAAAACACGCGACTTCCCGTTTCTTCCTCTACAACCTCTTCTTCCTCTTCTGTCTCCTCACAAATCGGCTCAACATCATCCACAGCCAATTCACCAGGCATACCGAAATGCGCTAAAAGCATCGGAACATTCAGCTCCTCCTCTACGCACTTCTGAAGAAACATATGTACAAACTCCTTATTCTTCACACCCTTAAGCTCACGAAGCACACACTTCTCCACATTCGTATTCGTCACAGGATTATAACGAAGCCAATTTAAAACAAATAACTCCCGTGTATCCGCATCATACAGAATCTTTCCATAATCAACAAAGCGCTGCACAAGCTTATCAACAGTCTCCCGATTATAACCAGTCTCCATCTCAGCTAACCGCTTCGGAAAAGGAAAAATCCCACACTGCGTCGTCTTCGAACAAGTTAACAAATAAACATAAAAATACCGCTCCTCCGGCGTCAAATCCAAAACAAAATCATCCTGCCAAAAATTCACCTGCACAGTACGATACACCGCCATCCAAATTCCTCCCGTCCTAATTCAAAAATGAAAATTTCCTCTTTGTACTATATATAGGAAGGAGGACCGGGTTTTTGGCGTGTTATTTCAAAATTTTTTTCGACTCCTACTACGGTGTTTGTTGGTGTTTTTGTTTTGTTGTGTTTTTTCTTAGTGATTTATTACTTGGTAGGGGCTTGTAAGGGGCTTAGGAGGGGCTAGTTATCGGTTACTTCGATTAGGAAGACTCGATCTGAGAAGCCACCTCTTTCTTCTGCTTTCTTTTTTCGGATGTTGTTGATTTCTTCTAGTGTTATGCCTATGAGAGAAAGATTCCATAAAGTTACCGAAAATAGAATGAATAAAGTTTTTGCTGATAGGAACTTAATAGAAGAAGTTATACTTACAGTATTTTGATTTGTAAATTTTAGTTACTCTATGGAAATTTTTTCTTTACACGTTTGATAATTCCTAATACTTCTTTAGTTTTCATTTAGATTACCTCAATCATATTTTAAGATTCTTAAATATTCTTTAATCATCTTTAAGAAGAGTAGAATCAATTAAAATCTTTTTTTATTTCTTTTCACAAAAAAACTATCCAAATTTAATAATTTGGATAGTTTTTAAGAGTTATTGTTCCTTACTATTATTTACTTCATCAATCTTCTCATTAGGAAATTCTTTTTTGTACAATAAAGCCATATCTTTGTTAAGTACATAAGCAATAGTTACTCTACCATCATCTTAAATATGACTATATCATCCTTTTTAAAAAATAAACTGAGTTGCAATCCCAGCTTAGCTTATAAAATATTTCGGTATATCTACTAACCTTTTTAAGTATCACGTCTTTTATAACTTTTGCAAGTTTCATAAGTTTAAGTTGTCAACTATTAGCTAACAACCACTTAATGTATTTATCGCCACATCGTTTCTCTACTATGTACTTTTTGATTCTTTATTGGTTTCTGAAATCAGTATATTAGTACAAATCAAGTAATCTCATTCAAAAAATTCTTTTACTTGTTGGTACATATAATCTTTATTTAACCACAGGGCTTGCTTAACCATATAATTATCTGTCAAAATATCTTTCATATCCTCAGGTCTATTCTTCCAAATTGCAGGACGGGGAAGCCAATCTGAATTTTTACTTTCATGATAATCTGACTGGGCAGCTGAAGGGCGAATGTGAAGAATTTGAGGACCACTCACTTGGCTCGGCAGATTGTTTTCTATTTTGTAACCCTTCTTATTAGAAACACGTTTAAACGTTAACTCAACACCATTAATGAGGGTTTGTTTAATTGTTTCCCATGTTTTTTTGACTGTACCCATGAGTTCGTCTTCTGGCATATACCAAAATTTTGCACCCTTAAATATATCACCTTCTGGTGTTTCCTCGTAAACGACTAATAAGAATTTTGTTGTGGAAAGATAGTCATATACTCGAGTATCTTCCCAATCAAGGTTACTGATATCTTTAATGAAGCTAACATCCGATTCAAGTTTAAATCCTTCAGTTGTGATTCTTTTTTCAGATGCTTTTTTTCTCTGATTAGATTTTACGGTAACTGTTTTTACAGCAATTCCAGCCTTCTTAAACTCATCTGTTTCTTCTAAATCACCTTCTAGATTAAACATCTTCTGCGCAATTAGCCGTGAACTTGCCTTGTCATTCTTTTCTTGGATTCTAACACCAAATTTTTCTGCTAAGACTTTTTTATCACTATTGCAGAACGGTTTAAACTGATCGAGAATGATTTGTTCAAACGTTTTATGTTTTAACTCGGATAAATCTTTTATGATATGCTCTTGAGTACCAACCTGTTGAACATCAATTTTTTTATGTAATTCAGGATAGTCACTTTGATAAGAATCGTAAGTAATTGAACTCTTTAATTCGCCCTGTACAATTCGCTTCGTAATTTCCTTCATGTACGTTGGTCTTAAAGAAAAAGCTCGTCTATGTGCTTTCTTATCACTGAATGGTTGTGTTGTTTGGTTCTCTGCAGTTTTACTTCCTTTTGTCACTGCTCCAAGGTATTGTGTCATACCTTCGGAAATGTCCTCAGCCCTTCCCTGACGAATCATATCCATTATAATATTCCAATCATTTTCAATGATTGCCCAATCATCATCTAATAAATCGTTCAAATTAAAAAGAATAGAATGGGACATTAAGAAATCTGGATAGATTGGGTATTCCTTTTCTTCGAATTGAAAAACATCATCTGGATTATATTTATACAACATGAGTTCTACAAGCTTTGACTTTTTTAAAAAAGAAGAATTTTGAAAATCTCTCTTATATTCTTCATTAAAATCAAAAATGTTAAGAACTAGTCTTTCTTTGGCACCCCAGGAATTTTCTTTTTTGAAAAATTTAAGCCCAGCACATTTGAGTTCTACCCCTAGATTATTGAAATCAGCTTCAGGTCGACTGTTATTCGCTAGCCCGAACCAATCTTTTTCAACTGCATTCCCAAGCCAACCTTTATTTCTTGGGCTAGCGTACCACTTATCGATATTCTCCTGTGTGACAAGCTCCTTTATCATTTTTCCAACAGCAGCTTCACCACGTTCTTTTATTTCTCGAATTGTTTTATATTCTTTCTCCATCGCCATCTCCTTAATAGAAAATCTTAATCTTCGGTGCAATTTTATTATAAATTACCTTCAACTTTTTGTCTGCATAGGTTATAATAATTCAATATACAATATCCCGTATTTTTTGAGGGGAGCAAAAGGTATGATTAAGCTACGCTTGAATGAAATTCTCAAGGAGAGAGAAATGCGCCAAAAGGACTTAGCAAAAGCTAGTGGGCTTCGTGAAAGTTCTATTAGTGATATGGTTCGAGGCATCCGTTCTACGGTGAACTTAGAACAACTCGAAAAGGTGATGGACTGCTTGGAAATTACCGATTACAACGAAATCTTTGAGAAAGTTGAGGAAAAAGTGAATGTCTAAGTATAAAGTATTTTCAATGTTTGACGGGGTCGGAGGCTTCGTAGTAGGTCTTGATAACGCCAACTTAACACTCAAAGAACCATTCTTTGAAACAACAAACACTAATCAATTTGAACCATCTCGTAAATCACAAGATGCATTTGAAGTAGGTGTCTATAATTATCCACATATTCAACACAGTAATGAAGATATCATGCAGGTCTCAAATAAATATCTCGAGGAAATGAAAGCTCATGGTGTAAACATGATAGTTGGTGGGTTCCCTTGCCAAGATTATTCTGTTGCTCGTTCTAAAAAACATGAATTGGGTATCGAAGGGAAGAAAGGTGTTCTCTTTTGGGAAATCATTCGTGCGGTTAACCATATCAAACCTGAATATTTGATTCTAGAAAATGTTGATCGTTTATTAAAATCACCATCTTCACAACGTGGACGAGACTTCGCGATTATGCTTGGTGCATTTGCTCAACTTGGCTACTCTGTTGAATGGCGTGTAATTAACGCTGCAGAATATGGACGCGCTCAACGTCGCCGCCGTGTGTTCTTTTATGTATATCGAAATGACACACCATTTGCCTTGGCGATGGATGAAAAATATGGCAAGCCTAAGAAAGAGCAAAATATCATGACATGTGATGAAAATTCTTTCGATAACTACATCTTTCAAGATGGATTGTTCGCTCGTCAATTTCCAATTGAACAAGAGGCATACAAAAAACGTCACTACTCAGATACATTGTCTGATAAAGACATCCTCAACGAAGAGTATATCGTAGACATTTCTGACAATTTCACAGGTACTATTTGGAATACTGGTATTATGCGTTATGGTCAATACTTCACAATTGATACATTATCAGTTAAGGAAGAGCCTAAGACTTTGGGTGAAATTGTTCGAGAAGCGAAGGAATATTATGTGCGTAAACATGGTGACGAAGAGTATAGCCAATATATCTTAAATTATCAGTTAGACGATGATGATCCAAAGCTTAAAAAATTTGAATACTTACGTGGTCCTAAAAAAATTGAGCGAGTAGCTGATAACGGTCATAAATATACCTTTAGTGAAGGTGGAATGAGTCCGTATGATTCTCTCGATATGCCAGGACGCACAATGCTTACAAGTGAAGGTTCTGTAAACCGTTCAACACATTTGCTTAAAATCGATGGGAAATACCGACTGCTTACACCGATTGAAGCCGAATTATTACAAGATTTCCCTCCAGACTGGACCAAATTCAAAAAAGATAATCTTGAAAATGTCCGTGAGGTTTCAGACCGTATGCGTTTATTCTTCATGGGGAATGCCTTAGTTACAGGAATCGTTGAACGTATAGGCATTGAGTTAGGAGAAATCGTACGTGAGTACAACACAGTAGAAGTTTAAGTCGATAATATTTGTTTTTTAAGTAATCAATACACAAATACAACAAGCAAAAGGACTCATAATGGAGTCCTTTTTGTTATTAAAAAATTTTACTTATAAAAATGTTAATAAATAAGCATTTACAATTTAAGTTGTGTAACAATATTATTCCAACTCAATAGTTGTTGGTGGCTTACTCTTCATATTATACATGAAACGTTAAATCTTTTCTTTATCACCTAAATACTTACTTCTTTACTTCTTCCCCACCATCTCCCCATACCAACCATAACTCTCCTCCAAAAACCCCCTACTCTCCCCACTCCCCTTATAAAAACTCTCCCAACCTCGCTCCCTCAAAATCCCCTTCCAACTATCACTCTCCACCATCTTTTTAATAACACCATCCCAATAAGCCACCTCTTCTTCCGTCATATCTTTCGGACCCATAATTCCTTTCCAGTGCTGGAATATGACGTCGATTCCTTGTTCTTTCCAGGTTGGGATTTCTGGTAGTCGGTCTAGTCGTTTTGGTGCGGATACGGCTAGTATTTTTATTTTGCCGGCTTTGTATTGTTTTTCGGCTTCGGATAGGGTCATGGTTGCGGCGCCTATTTGTTTGTTCGTTAGGGCGTTTATGATTTTTTCTTTGTTTTCGTAGACGAAGAATTGTAGTTCGGCTGGGTTTATGCCGAATGCTTTGCTTACTTGTACGAAGGATAGGTGATCGTCATTTCCTAGGCCTGGGGCAACGCCGATTTTGAAGTTTTTCTTATCTTGTTTGAGTTGTTCCATTAGTTCGTTTGCGTTTTCTATGTTTGATTCTTTTGATACGACAACGACTTCCCAATCTGATGCGAGTGTTGCGAGCGGTGTGAAGTCTTTATATGTTAGTTTACTGTGGCCTAGTAGGTTGTTCGTTATGAGTAAGCTTGAGTTAATCGCCAGTACGTGACCACCTTTTTGTTTCGTATATTTCCATCCGACGTCACCGCTGCCACCTACTTTGTTTGTGACAGTGATTGGTTTTGTGAAGATTTTTTCTTCTGTTAGTGTTTTTTGCATCGCTCGCGCTGTTAAGTCCCATCCTGCTCCTTGAACGTTTGGCGCAACGGTTTCTACTTTGTCTATGTTTACTGTATTCGTTTGAGTTTTTTCCGAAGAACAACCAGCTATTACTCCTGTCATGATCCATATACATAGTAATAATCGTTTTTTCATAGTCCTCGTCCTATGCGATATTTTCGTTCTGGTCGTCCGATAATGCCGTATGTGTACTCTACTGTGCATTCGTTTGTCGCTACTAAGTATTCTAGGTATCTTCTTGCGGTTGTTCTGGAGGCCCCCATTTGTTCTCCCATTTCTTCTATTGTAATTCCCTCTTCGAATCCTTTTATAATCCCTTTCACTTTTTGCAGTGTTAACGGATCCACACCTGTCGGTAAGTTTTTTATGTCTTGTGTTTGCGAAGTCCCGAAGAAGTTATCGATGAGTGTTTGATTCACTTCATTGTTACTATGTAATAGTTGCTTTTTTCTTTTATAGTCTTCAATTGTGCGAACAAATTTTTCTAACGTGACCGGTTTTATAAGGTAGTTGCTTACGCCGTTTCGAATTGCTTTTTCTAGCATATGGTTTTCATTTGCCGCAGTAACCATAATGACATCAACGTTTGGAAAGTCAGCATGGATTTTCGGTAATAAGTCTGTTCCAATTCCATCTGGTAAATAATTATCTAATAGAAGCAAATCGATTTCTTCCCTTTGTAGTAGTTCCATCGTTTCTTTTGCATTTAATGCTTTTCCGATCACTTTTACGTCCTTTATTTTTGATAAAAACTCTTCCTGAATTTGCGCGACGCGGAAATCATCTTCTGCAATTGCAACCTTCAACATATGTCCATCCCCCTGTTTGTCATGTACTTTCTCTCAATGTTTTCGGAAGGTAAATTGTAAAAATAGCTCCCCCATTTTTCTCGTTTTGAATTTCAATTGTTCCTTCTAGTAGATCTACCATTTCTTTCACGTTTGCTAATCCGTAACCACGATCATTTCCTTTCGTTGAAAATCCTTTTTGAAAAATGGTCGCGATTTTCTCTCCCGGTACTCCTATCCCGCTATCTATCACTTCAAATACAATATCGTGTCCAATATCGGTAACAAAGAAGGAAACACTCTTTTCCTCTCGTTCACTCACCGCATCAAATGCATTGTCGATTATGTTTCCAAGTATCGTAATGAGGTGCGAAACTTTTATATGATCTGGTAATGGATGAAGTGCACTATCTCCTTCAATATAAAAATCAATTTTCTTCTCAGACGCTGCTCCGATTTTCCCTAATAAAATAGCTTGTACTTTTGCATCATGAATTTGATGGAATAAAATATGGTTTTGGCTTCGATGAATATTAGATTCTTGTTGGATAAATTCAATCGCTTCTTTGTAATGCCCTAACTGCAATAAGCCAGATAAAACGAACAGCTTATTTGTAAATTCATGCGTTTGAGCACGCAAGTCCTCGGAATACTTTCTTACCTCAGATATCGTATTCACTAAGTTTTGCAGTTCTGTTTTATCTCTAAAACTGCATACAACGCCTACCGTACTATTATTTTCGAGTATCGGTGTCATGTTTAAAATAAACACTTTATCTTGAAACGCGATTTCTTGATCATTTTCTAGCACTCTTTCCATATTAAATTCTGGTAGAACCTTTGAAATATGCTGCTGCATATAATCATCATTTACGTGTAGCATTTCTTCTGCCGAGGTGTTCATCATTGTAATAAAACCATTTTGATCAATGGCGATAATCCCTTCTTTTATAGATAGTAGTATCGCACTTCGTTCCCGGTATAACGCTGCAATTTCATTCGGCTCTAAACCGAGTGTATCTTTACGAATGCTACGGGCTAAAAGAATGCCACCAACAATGCCGGCTACTAATACAGCTAAGGAAAAGAGTATAATTTCTTTCGTTCTGCTCAGTATGTTAGATTCGATACCTTTTATTAAAAACTCTACTGTCACAACACCTACAACTTGATCGTAGTCTTCGTTATGAACAATAATGGGCGCCTTCGCCATTAAAGCGGAGCCACTTTCACCATTTCCTTCGAGCGTATAATAGCCACCAAAAGTGAGTGCTTCATAGTTATATGGATTGTTACTCTTTGTGCCAATTAACTCCGAATTAGAATGGGAATACATAACCCCAAAGCGATCTTCTATAATGACATAATCTGCACCAGCTTGCTCACGAACTTGTTCCGCAATGGATTGAATGGTACTTTTATGCTCGTTATTTTGAAAAGCTTCTTTTATAGCTGGCATAAAAGAAAGCGACTTCGCTGTTTGCAGTGCTAGCTGCTCCACTTGGCGTTTCGTATCAACGGACTGAATGTAAACAAATATTCCTGCTAATAGGAGAACGACAAATAAAATTAACGTAATAATTAAGCTTACTATTTTCGTTTGTAATGACACTTTGCGTGATTTCTTCATACTTCATATCCTTTGATAAAATATTCAAAACTATCAATCTCCTTTTTTCTATTATTATGACAAAACTAATAATGAAGCAACTATTAAAACTCTCCATGTACATAAAGTACAAAAAGAATAAAATTGTCATAATATTGAGATTCTGTTCTATAGACAGTACAATTCAACTATAATGAACACGCTTTCATAATTATCATTTTATTTATAAGCACGAGGAGGAATGATTATGACTCAAGCAAAATCTAATCGAGTCGCCGGCAATATTTTCAAAGGTTCCGTCGGTAATTTAATTGAATGGTACGACTGGTACGTTTACTCTGCTTTCGCTGTTTACTTCTCAGCAGAGTTCTTTCCTAAAGGCGATCCAACGAGTCAGTTACTGAACACAGCAGCTATTTTCGCAGTTGGATTTCTAATGCGCCCTATCGGCAGTTTATTAATGGGACGCTATGCGGATCGGCACGGACGCCGGGCAGCATTAACGCTTTCGATTACAGTTATGGCCGGTGGTTCTTTAATTATCGCCTGTACACCGAGTTACGAAAGCATCGGGATCATGGCACCCATTATTTTAGTTCTTGCCCGTTTACTACAAGGATTATCACTTGGCGGAGAGTACGGAACTTCCGCAACATATTTATCTGAAATGGCTAGTAGTGGTCGCCGCGGTTTTTATTCAAGTTTCCAATATGTAACGCTCGTTGCTGGGCAAATGGTTGCGTTAGGTGTTCAAATTGTTCTTCAGCAATTGCTAAGCGAGCCTGATATGAAAGCTTGGGGTTGGCGTATTCCATTCATTATTGGAGCGATGGGAGCAGTAGCTGTATTATGGCTTCGTCGCACGATGGATGAATCGGAGCAGTTTTCAAACATAAAGTCTCAAAAACGCGAAAGCGCAGGAACCGTTCGCGCGCTTATGAAACACCCGAAAGCAGTATTAACAGTAGTCGGCCTAACATTAGGAGGCACTGTCGCATTCTATACGTACACAACATATTTACAAAAGTTCATGGTAAACACAGTCGGTCTGCCGAAAGAAGTTGTAAGCTGGATTAACTTTGCCGCACTACTTATTTTCGTCGTACTTCAACCAATTGCGGGGCTACTATCCGATAAAATCGGACGCCGCCCACTATTAATGGCATTCGGTATTCTCGGAACATTACTAACAGCACCTATCTTCTTCTTCCTAGAAAAAACGACAGAACCAATCGTAGCATTTTTACTCATGATGGTCGGACTCATTATTGTTACTGGCTACACTTCCATTAACGCGATTGTAAAAGCAGAACTCTTCCCAACTGAAATCCGTGCACTTGGCGTAGGTTTACCATATGCACTAACCGTTGCGATATTCGGCGGAACAGCTGAGTTCATCGCACTATGGCTAAAGAGCATCGGAATGGAGTCACTATTCTACTTCTACGTAGCTGGATGTATCGCGATAAGCTTTATTACGTATTGGCGTATGGATGAGTCATCGAAGACTTCGCAAATTGAGGCGGAGCTTGGTGGTGGGGACAATTTAGTTAATAATAAATCTAGTTAAAATTATGTATTCTATAATCTTTGTTTATCTGAAAAGCATAACAGAAAATATATTCTAACTTACTTATCTTCTATTTTTTACTTTTATATGGATAACGCCCATTCATAAGTAGAAAACCTATTGTTTTTCTACTTATGAATGTTTTTTTCTTTTGATTGAGCTGTTTTTATCCATTTCCGTAAATTATGGGCAATACAACTACACACCCTTCTAACCTATTTTTAGAAAATCCTCGTAAGGTGAATGGTTGGAAGAAACGATTGTATTTAATATGACTGGACTGCTTTTTGTACAGATACCGTAACTGCTGGCTGTGTATTAACTGCGCTAACTCCTGTGAAACCGCCTAGTATTAACGCCTCAATTAATGCTAATTTCCCTAAATTCATCATTGTTTCTCCCAATATAGTTTCATAATTTCTAAAAGCTTATAACTATATATACAAAAAGACAACGTAGAGTACCTTCCTGCCATCCCTTGTCCAAAGCAAATTCACCTCTCAGCCACTCACTTCGCGTTCCTTGAGGAAGGAATCTTATTAGCTAAAGTGATAAATAAAAAAGTCCTACATTCAGTAGGACTAAATAACTTTTGCAACGTCATAAACAACGGCAGTATTTGAACCATGATATAACCAATTTCAGGACGAGGATATTAGGGGGAATTCTCGTTCCTAGCAATCCATCGCGTAACGATATAGTAAAAAAGAGCTATTTTTCCTGAGTTACCTAATATCATTTTCTAGAACTTTAGGTATGTCTCTATTGCATTATTTAATACAATATTAATTAACTTGAAATTGCTTACTATATTCGAATGTAGAACCATCACGGAAAACAGCTACATATTTTCCAGAAGTGTAGACATCTGTAAATTCAGTCGCCCAAACTGGATATACATGTCCAGGTTCACCAAAACTTGGATAAATTGTTTTATAGCGATGCATTGAACCATCTGCATGTACTTTGTATATTTTTAAAATAGCTTTATCATCTGTTTTTACCGTATCTTGCGTATAGTAAAATCTATCTCCAGATTCATAAGAATTTTTCACAAGCAAAGTTTGTGTACCTGCGTAAGGTAATTGTCCAATATTAGTGAATCCCCATAAATCTTGAGATGGCTCTGTATAAGGCTCTTGGTAAGCTGCAGCAGCTTGTGTAGTTGGTTTAATCATTTCTACTGCTGTAAATCCACCAAATGTTAATACTCCGATAAGTGCTAATTTACCTAATTTCATTATTATTCCTCCAATTTATTCATATAATAATTTCAAAATCTATATATCTATTTATTTATATTATAATATTTCTGTGATTTTTCAAATATATTCCTTAAAAAGTTAATATAGGTATTCTTCACACCTGATACTAACGTTGCTGTAATTCTCCTGAATTATACCTTTTGCAATAATACATAACATCTTTTAAAATTGTAACAATCGCTTTTCCTTTTTATCAGTAGGAACCTTTCCTAAAGTCATTTCACCCTACTGTTTATATTTGTTGCTCCAAATGAATCTACAAGTGGACTAACACCGCTAAACCCATAACAATCCCTCCTTTTTGCTTATTAGTGGAACTTAATTTAATTACTGTAATTAAATTAGGCTCTTATTCTATTAAGTGAAAGGAAAGGAGAATAACTAAAAAAAAACAAAAAAATTTTAGGTGAACAAAAATAATTCTGATCCCCCAAAAAATACACAACTGATTTGATAAACTAGAACATCATGGTAGTGTAATTTTATAACTTGACTATGATATATCAATAAAAATACGTATAGATTAAAAGTAAAAAAGCTAGTAGTAGAGAAATTTTAAGATATTCAATTGTAAAGAATAGTATCCTTGTACCATAAGTATATTTATAGCTTGGGTTGTTGTTGTTTTCTTACTTTCTATTTTTAATAAATATAAAATAGAAACCATTTTAGCATTCCAAAGTAAAACGTACCAACGCGTTATGCTTGCAATATTTAATTTAATTTACTATTTTGGACTTTACATCTATACGCTATACACTTTTTAAAATACTCTTATATTCGTTCTATGAAAATATATTTTGGGGAGAAAATCATGAAAAATAAAACATACTATTTATCAATAATTTGCACAAGTCTTGTTTGTTTATTTGTATTTACAAAAGCTTTAGGTTTTATCTTCTGGATAAATGGTGCACCAATAGACAAATGGGTAGCTTGGGTTGGTTTATTTGCTATTCCGATTTTCATCTACTACTCTTTTCCAGGACAAAATTTCAAAAAAACACAAAAAACGGTAACCATACTTATAATAATAGTTCAAATAATATGGCTAAAATGGGCCATTAATCAGTCCAAATATTATGTATATGTTAACAGTAATAACATTCTCCCATCTCCATATATAATTCAGGAGACTCCAAATTCAGATATTCCTATTTCTCTTGGTCAAAGGCTTTTAACTAACTATACATTTTATAAATCAATTAATTCATACCTATATGTAAGAGAAAATGTCATAGAAAGTGATCGAGGCATTGTTGATTGGATAAAACATTTTGATAGCAAAATAAAAGAAGAAAAAGACGGGCGCATCTATATCGAAACTTATAAGGGGACATTATTTTTCAAGTAAATTGTAAAGGGAGAATTCAATTTGAAATCTCCCTTTTACATTCAACCATTTACTATCTACTCTCCAGATATAAAAATATCAATAGAGTAGATCTTACAATTTTCATTCTATAAACTATGCTTATTCATTCCCCTGAAATATAGCTAATTTTTTACTCCAAGCACGAGCAATTTCTTTAGCCTCTTCTGAAGTATACGGTTTAACACCAAATGCACGAAGAAATTGTGTTCTTGCTGCAACAATTATATCAGCATCTATGTCAAATTTAAGTGGCACAGTTAAAAAGTATTCAACCTCTTTAGCCGCCTGTTCAAAACTTCCTCCAAATCTCTCTTTAAAGAACATATTAAATCTTGTTCCACTATCATTTTTATAATAATTTAGAATTGCATCCTTTACATAAGTCTTATAGCCACTATTTATAATGATTCTACCAATATTATATGCGTCAACATCTGCTACTAAATCTGTGTAAGAAAAACTTGTCCCTGGTGCACCAATTGCATTAAATGCAGCATCATAAAAACTCAAAGTTTTCCCATCTTTTTTTGCTTTTTCAACCGCATTTTTAGCATCAGTAATTGTAGTCAACAAATCTCCCATCCAACCTGCAAAATCAGAAAGATACGGAGTTCCTAATTGTTTCATTGTAACTACGGAATCACATGTTGCTGCCATATGTTGTAAATCAACATCAATTCCTGTTTTATAATCTAAAAGATTAGGGAATGTTTCAATAGGTCCAATGTTAGCTTTAGCTTTTGCAATAAAGGCCTCATTAAGTGGTCCTGCTACTAAATCCCAATTCGTTCCATTGTATCGCCCATAGCGAAGGTAATCTAAGCATAAATCATTTACCTGTATAACAGTATTTCCGTCTTTTATAGCAAGGTCATGAAGTTTTCCTAATTTCTCCGTGAAAAGACTATGAAGATCAATTGATTTAGGTTCGACAGAAGATTGCCCTTGATCACGACCTGACTTTATATTTTTATCAATCGAAATAAGCCCTGCGCCACTACCAATTGTATATTCTTTAATTTGATCAAACGCCCAATTTTTTGGTAGCGGATATCCTAAATTAGCACTATAACCTGAAGACATTCCACTTACAAAGCTAGATACCACTCCTGGAACTTTTGAAGAAACTTTTATACATACTCCACGAGGACCATAAACACCAGCTTTATACTCACCTTTACTCATTTGATTTAAAGCAGCTACAACCCCTTCAAAGTATGGAACAACGCGAGTATCAATATCCTCACCTAATGCATCAAAATCTACAGCAAAATAAATAATTGTTCCTGGTTTAAATCCATACTTCCGAGCTGCTAACGTTGCTTCACCTGCATCAGCTCTTCCTTGATCTGCACTAAAATATCCCTTAGAATCTCCAATTGTTTGATAAATTGGAAATACCGTTAAACCAGCATCAAAAATTGTCTTCAATTCACCATCTTGAATTTTCTTATTTCTACCTCCAGGAACAACATTCACTAAATAACGTCCAACTGTTTGATATCCTTGACTTTTTAAAGTTTGAGCCCTAGCAGCCGTGACTTCAGTACTACAATCACATGCTGTTCCTGGACGATCAGGATCACCAGTACTAACTAATGTCGATAACCAAGTTCCTTTATTGGCAATTCCATCAACAGGAAGTAAAGTGAACTTTTGGAACTCCTTCACTTTATTTGTTATAGTTGCATTATATGTTGTTGAAAATGAACCAGAATCATAACCATTAAAATATAAAGCATATTGGAATAATGTAACGAATCTACTTGAACTTCCTTCTTTTAAAGTAGGTAAACCATCTCTTGTCGCAGGACCAATCGAACCAGTTTGAGAACCTGCAGCAATTCCCATTTCTGTTTGTAAACCATACACTAAAGCTTTATTTGTACCTCGCTGATAATGACCATCCGTTGGTTGAACATCAGATGTTTTGTAATATTTATTATTTAAATCTTGTTGAATTTGTCGTACTTTCGCATCTCCACCTGGAGTAAGACGATACGCATCCATTGTTAAGAATGCTTTAAAAATATAGTCATACACTTTACCATCAGTGATTGGAAGACCAGCATCCTTTTGCAAACTTACAACTGCATTTTTCGTATTCTCATCAAAAACATCATCAAATTTCCCCGGACTATATCCTTTACAATACATAGCACCTTTTAAAATTTGAACAATCGCTTTTCCTTTTGCATCAGTAGGAACTTTTCCTAAAGTCATTTCACCCCACTGTTTATATTTAGAAGCCGTAGTTGGTCCAAATGCATCCGCAAGCGAAGTAATACCCAATTCAATTTGAAGGGCTCTTGTTAAAGCATAAACAGTTGACCACCCTGTTTTACCATTTAAAGGTGCTGGCTGAAAACCTGCGACTTTTCCATACTTATCATTTACCCATGTTTGTACTGCTAATACCGCTAAATCCATAATATTCTCTCCCTTTTTCTTTTTTATGAAGCTTAATGTAAATTAGGCTCTTACTCTATTAAGTGAAAGGAAAGTAAAATAAATAAAATAAAAAAAGCAAAAAAAATTTAAAATAAACAAAAATAATTCTGGTCTCCCAAAAAACATGCGACTGATCTGATAAACTTGAACATCATGAGGGGGGGTGCCTTTATACAAAAGGACGTAGTCCATATGAAAAATGAGATTATATTTAAACGAAGGCATTAACAATTAGATATCATTTTGTTAACTGTACATGGGCACCTAAGGTACACTCTAAGCTTTCTTGATTTTGTAGAAATTATGAAAGAACGAGAATTATTCTGAGTCTATACAATGACTATGTGACGGGCACATCTATATAGCCTGGATTTTGATAGACGACTCCAACGCCATCTCAAACAAACGAATAACTCTTGAAGTGTGGACAAAGCATGTATAAGTACAGGAGAAATTGTATTATTATATCCAATTGTTGATTCTGAGAGAAAAACGATGGATTCTTATTTGAACAAATAGAGAAGTCTTAAGAGTGCAAAGTCATTCTTTTAAAAAAACTTTGTGGCCATTTTATGTTTCCAATCTTCGTTTGATCTCTTAAATACGTGCCTTACTACCTGTAGAGCTAGTAACAAGTTAAAAATTAATTTCAACTATAATATGTATGTTGAGAAAAAAGTTATCTATCATCATCTATGTACATTCATAAAATACTATTTCTTATTTCCACTCAAGTAAATCAGAGATTTATACTTTTTCATAAAATAAGAAACATTACTTGTAGTAAACATATTGTTTACTTTATAATTTATTAAGAACTGGATACTTTCTATAAAGGAGGTTGAATGATGATCGGAGAAATAATAAAAAAACTAAGAAAAGAAAAAAATATAACTCAAGAACAACTAGGTGCTGCTGTTGGTGTTTCCAAAATGGCTATATCTTATTTTGAAAAAGGAAAAAAAGCCCCTGGTCGTGAAACATTAGAAAAAATAGCTGATTTTTTCAACACTACAACTGATTATCTGTTAGGTAGATCAGATGACCCGGAATTAACTGAATTTGAATCTAGGGTTGTGACTGAAGAAGGAAATAATATAATAAAGCTAATAGAAACTCTCCCGAAAGAAGAGCGTCAAAAAGCATGGGAACAACTAGAAATGTATGTTAACTATATAAAATTAAAAAATAACACTAAATAAAAAATAACCTCATTCGTTCATGTTTAATAAGTTAACAAAGATAAACCGAATGTTGAAACGCATCAGTTTATTTTTTTTACTATAGAATATAAATTTTAACATGCCACTTAAAAAATTCAGCATATTTTATTTTTTAAGTAGCATGTCAAATTGAAATTGTATATTCCTGAGTAATGCCCAGTATACTAAATGTTGCATATTTGGTATTATTTTTTTGTTTTAACATTTTCTCATAACTTTTAGAATTGAAACTGATTACTTTTGTTTCTGTTTTTTGTTTATAGTCCTTAATAATTAGCACCGGAATAATCGATTCATTATATTTTCTAAACTGTTGCAGATTCCATTCATCTGCAACATCCTTCATAATGAATGGAATAGAATTTTCTTGTAACCACTCTTTTACATCGATTGTTTCCATTTTTTTGTTCTTTGTACTGCTTTGTAGGTTTATTTTCACTACATGCTCCTAATAAGATAGCGGCTACTCCAACTATTAATAATAATCTCTTCGCTACGCTTTCCCCCTAGCTTTATAACACATACATAAATGTTAAATTTCCCTATCAACGAACACTCTCTTTGCTAGGGGGTATCAATACAATACAGTCCATTCTTCTTCTCTTTTAACTATTTGTACTGGAATCTAAAAACTCAAAAAAACCAGGTACTTCCAATCCATTAATAACATCTACTTTTTCAAATATCTTCATCTTAATTTCTTGTTCTAAATCTTCTCTTTCTTGATAGGGCGTATTTTGTAAACAGCTACAAATTTTAAATTTGAAAATCCGTAAGATTTCCTCATAATTACAACTATTTAAATTTGGATTTTTTAATTCTATCATATATTATTCCACCCCTATTAATTGTGATTTAAGTGTTTTTAAAGCTTTTTTATGATTATAAGAAATAGTCTGCTCTGATACCGATAGAATTCGTGAAATTTGTTTATTATTATATTGATGAACATAGTATAAATTTAATATTTCCAACTGCTTTTTACTTAATAAACTTAAACCCTCGTATAGTAATTCATCTGTTATATGCTCTTTTAAGTGCGTTTGCTTTTTTTCGAATTGCATATAAGTAATGTCTGTTAAATCATCGCTCATTAAGTCTAAAATAGTCGTATGATTCTCTCCTTCATTAGTAATTGGTTTATCTAAATTTAATATATTTCTCTTATTATTAATGGAAACTTTTTTATCAAACCCTATAGAATAAAAGTAAATTAAGTTACTAATATAACTTATGATTTTTACTTTTTTAAAATAAGATTTAAAAGCTTTATCTAGTAACTGTTTGTTATCATTTGTTGGTTTTTCCATAGCATTAAGAAATAACCCATAATTATCTGAATCCTTAAGAAAATTCCGCATGATAGGATCTTCTAATTTTTCTTGATATAAGCTATAAAAATGATCTATGTCTATGTTATTCAAAAAATAACCTCCTAATATTAAAAAATACTCTAAGGATACAAGGTGTTTTTACATAGGTCCTAAAGTAATTGCAATTAACCACAAAGCACTTTTCTTTTCTGCTCAGCAGTGTTTTTAAAATGTATTTTTAGTACAAAATATTTTTTTAAAAATATTCATTACTTCCTTGCGAAATTTGTTTTCTATTTCCTTATCCATTGTTAGTATTAGAAATAATTGTTTCAAACAGAATTCCTCCTTGTGTTGATTAGAAAAAAGATTTAAAGAATAAATACCTAACTAAGAAATTCATAAAATTCTAGTTTTTAAAACGTTTCAAATACTTATAACAGACTAAACAAAAGCAATGCCCAAGGGACATTGCTTTTTAATTAGTATTTGATTGTTATATAAGATGGACTTGCTGTAATATAAAATGTCATGTTTTTACTATTATGAACTTTATATTGTTTGGAACCATTCACCATAATCTCAGCATCTATAATAAAACCTTCTCCAACATTTACAACACCAGCAACATCTTTATCTTCCCAAGAAGGCGATTTATAGAAGCGTAAATTATCTACCTTAGATAAAACTCGGTGTCCTACAATTGATGCACTCACATTCTCCTTTGTATCAAGCCTAATATAAGATGGATCATATTTTATCCATTGATTGTCTCCAATATTTAACCATCCATTTTGTTCACTTAATACAGCATAAGATTCTGGCTTGTTTATTTGACGAATTACTGAATAGCTTGTCCCAGGTCCTTTTCGTACATTAATATTCGTTCCTTCTACATATACACCCTTATTACTAGAAGGTACATTTACTTCCAATGATTTCCTAACATCAAGTTCACCATTAGAATGAGCGTATGCCCACTTTACATCAGAACGAAATTGAGCCTCTGAAACACCGTGTGTTAATAAATAATCCAAAGGATCTTCATGCGTTGTCCCCCCAAGATGTCTACGGACATCGTCATGTGTCCATAACCCTTCTTCAACCGATAATCCCTGATTACGCAAAATCATCGCAAGTAGCTTCACATATTTATCGTAGGAACGCTTGAATTTATCATAATCAGCAGTTTCACAAAGCTCTACATGTACAAATCGGCTATTTGCATTTGGACCTGCACCGTATGCAATATACTTTGTATCCGCAATTTGAATTGTTTCATTCCAATCTACTGCATAATGTACAAAAGCTGAACGCCATGTACGAGTTTCATATTTTTGAATATTAATAGCTGGTGCCTCTGGTGTTGCTGTACTATGTGCGACAACTCCTTCATATGCACCAACACCATTTCGATAAGGAATTTTCGGTAAGTCTTCTATAAAAAGAGTTCTATCAGCAAAAGCACCTGTAGCAAAACTTACTAAAGACATACATGTGATAAATACAAGGGTAAATAAACTTGATAATTTTTTCATAAATCAGTCATCTCCCTTTTTTCCTAAAATTTGTTTAATTTCAGATACATCTTTAGATAGAGCACCAAATGCCTCAGCTTGTTTAGTAATAACAATTTGATTTTCTGTGATTGTTTGTTGATATCTTTCTTCTCGCCCTTTATTTTCCTGGCGTGTTGATTCTAATAATTCTTTACTCTCTTTCCTTGTTGAAAATAGCAGCCATACAAATAAGGCGCCAAAGGCACCTTGCGATAGCATAATATTTACAATCTGTTCTTCCATTATATTCATCCCCTTTTTTCCATAAAAAAATAGAAGCACTTATATGCTTCTATTTTTCAAACAATATTTTGTTAAATATTTAAAACCCATTTTACTTTAACGCTTTTTTAAGTATTTCTAATTGTTTATTTAGCAACATTTAATTTCCGATATTTAAAATTAAATATCTATTAACTTTCTACAATCCAGACAATTATTTTATAAATGTATTCGTTACATACAAGCAAAACATTTTTCATAGATACAAAATTAGAAAAATATAGGATATATCATTATCCTAACCGACTTACTAACATTACTTGGAATAAAATTTATTTTTGACCCTCTCCCATCCACTCCTACTCACTAATATTATACCAATAATTAATCAAGTGCAGTGTAACATAAGTGTAGCATGCGTGTATCATCTATTTATCAGGTTCTGGCGCATAAATTTTATGGCAATTGCAATAAACCTAAAAATTAAAGACATACTGATACTACTAAACTAAAGAAGGTGCGTGATTAGTATGGAAAAGAAAAATGTATTCAAATAGAAACCTTTTGACCTAATATTATTTATTTAACAGTAAGATGATGTCAGCAATACAACCCCATTTTTCTTAATTTAGTAGAAATGATGGAGGAACGAGGCTTATCCATTTCTCATACAACGATTACTCACTATGTTCATTCATACGTTCCTCAATAAAATAAATGAATAATCCTACGTTCCCTTAAACAAATACCTAGAAGTCGATGAAACATATATCAAAATAAAAGGTCAATGGATATACTTGTATCGTACTGTTAATCCAAAAGGAAATACATTCGATTTTCACCTAAGTAAAACAAGAGTTTCGAAGGCTGCTAAGACCTTTCCAAGAAAGGCTTGCAGCATAAGATACAATTCCCTTAGGAATCTATACGCTTTATTATCTTTTATTCTATTTTTGCACTAGAACCTTCTTTTTTGCTTTGCTCTTTGAGATATGCTTTTTCTTCTTTTGGAGTAGCTAATCTTTTGGCTTTCCCCGTACTTTCCCCACCTGCTTGCTCCAACATATAATTATGTTCCTCAACCGCCTGAGAAAAATCTCCTTTTTCCCAACGCTTTAAAATCTCAACATATTTTTCTTTTTCGAGTATTTTATCACTTTGATCTAACAAGTGACGGAGCTTTTTAATATTCTCAGGAGACATTACGATAAACCCAATCTTTGTATCAGCTATTACTTTTTGATGCAACATTTTGTGCATAGAGTCGATTATGACACCCTCTGAGTTAACTAAATCGTCAATTTTCTCACCTTTGGCAACAACGATTTTCTCTTGTGCTTGCTTATTATCACTTCCGGAATTGAAAAACATTCCCACCATATATCCTATAAATATACCAAATAACACAACACTGACTACAATCATTGAAAACTTTGTCCACCTATTCATTTGTTGAATCACCCCTTTTCAAGAAATCAATCCATTTGCAATATAGCCCCTATAAAGCACTTTAATATTTGCACTTTGTAGTAATTAGAGCATAAACTTAACCACTATTTTATATTTTGTATGTTTTACTAGAACATTACAATAATTTTCATCTTTTTTCTCTTCTACCGATAAAAAACTTATATTTTCAATCAATTTGATAACATTGATTTATAAGGACAGATTCAGATAATGAGTGTTTGCCCCATCGCTATCAACTAAAAAAACAGGTCCCCCCCCCAAAACAGTAAAAATAAATAGATTGCTTCTCAATTTAAGTATATTTTAAGTGTTAATATTTGCCTAATAATATTATAATTTATATATCAAAAATATAATTGAGGGTTATAACTGTTGTGCCTTTAAAACGGACAAATGGGAACGAATTATTTTTAATGATTATACTGTTACGTTATTGCAAAGATTAATAGAGTTAAAAAGTATGCCACAAGTTACATTGAAAGATGCTTGCAAATTACTCTTAAAAGAAGTATTGAGAGAATTAAAAAACACAGTAGAATTACAACAAAAGCAATTACAAAATCAAAATGAACAGATAGCCCAATTAACAAACTTATTGGAATCGCAACAAAAGTTATTAACTCATTCTAATGCTATAGAAAAACAACAGGTTACTGATCGTGATAAAGCTGTTATGACTGTTATGCGAGAACTTCAAGAAGTAAAACAGATGGTTGCGGCAAGTAATGAAAAGAAATGGTATCAATTTTGGAAGTGATTTGCTGAGTCATAGCGTTTATGCCGTGAAAGTTCTTTGATGATGGGGGTTCGGAGGCTCGCGGTCAAGGGAATCGTGGAATAAAAGCGAGGACGGACCCCAGGACAGGGCAAAAACCAAGGTCTTCGCCAAGATTTGTGGTTTTATTGTTAGAAAAGGCGAATAAGAATATAGCATACATACAATAAGGGAATGCAGTATAGATCAGTCTATAAGCATTCCCTTGTTATTCTTTTGGTTTTAAAAATCGGGGGATTTTAAGTAATTAAATGAATTTGAAATGGTATTATTTACAATGTATAAAGTGTTTAGAAGGAGAATGAAAATGAAGATATTACGGAGTAAAACTACTTGTTTTGGAATAGGAATGAATATTATTTTTTGTATAGCAATATATATATATATTGC